>NZ_JBFANF010000073.1:0-60391 GCF_040674675.1 Dactylosporangium sp. NPDC049742
GTGGGGGGGGGGGGCGCCCCCCGGGCTCCCCTCCGGGGCCCCCCGGCCGCTCTCGACGCCACGCCGGGGGGCGGGGGGCGGGGGGGGGGGGGCGGGGGCCCGCCGGCGTGGTTCAGAAGGGCATGACGAACCAGAAGAAGGTCGCCCGCGCGGTGCGGCCGGCCGCGTCGGTCACCGTGACGGTGACGTTCGAGGTCTGGAACGTCGTCGGGGTGCCGCTGACGACACCGGTGGACGGGTTCAGGGTGAGGCCGGCGGGCAGCACGGACGCCGTGAAGCGGTAGGGGGTGGTGCCGCCCTGCGCCCGCAGGGTCAGGGCGGCCGGCCTGCCGGCGACGGAGTTCTGCGTGCCCGGGTTGGTCAGCGCGAGCGGGCCCGGGGTGCCGCCGCCCTGCACGGTGAGGGTGAAGGTGGTCTGTGCGGTGGTGGAGCCCTTCGTCCCGGTGACCGTGATCGGGTAGGTGCCGGCGGGCGTGCCGGCGGACGTGGTGACGGTCAGCGTGGCCGTGCCGCCGGTGCTGACGGTCCCGGGGCTGAACGACGCGGTCGCGCCGCTGGGCAGGCCGGTCGCCGACAGGGTGATGTCGCTGCCCGGCGGCGGGTTGCCGCCCGGCAGTTGCGCCGCGATCTCGGCGGCGTACGTCGACACCCGGGTGTAGACGGTGTAGACGGTGTGCGGGCCCATCAGCGTCGACGAGCACGACTGCTGGCCGGGGAAGCTGCTGCCCTCGCGGCGCTGCGAGATCATGAACGGGTGCTGCTCGACCGTGGTGGGCTGCCCGCCGACCACGGAGGGGACGGCGGTCCCGGTCGCGGTCGCGGCGATGGTACTGGTGGCCGAGCCGCCGGCCTGCACCGTCGCCGACGCCGGGCTCGCCGACAGCGTGTAGTCGCCGGTCGGCGGCGGGCCGGCGGCGGCCGGGACGTACAGCAGCTTGTTCGGCGTCCCCGCCGGCAGCCCGAACATCTTGCCGGTGCTGGCGTTGTCCGTCACCCACGCGTGGACCTGCGCCGGCGTGGCGGACGGGTGACCGGTCAGGTAGGTCGCGACCGCGCCGGCGACGTGCGGCGCCGCCATCGACGTGCCCGACATCGTGGTGCTGGCGGTGTCGGACGTGTGGTATGCGGACAGCACGTTGCTGCCGGGCGCGAACAGGTCCATGCAGGTGCCGTAGTTGGAGTCGCCGGCCTTCGTGTCGCCGGAGGTGGCGTTGCCGACCTGCACCCCTTCCGGGATCTGCCCGCCCGGCCCGTAGTTGCAGGCGTTGCCGCCAGCAGCACGGCGAGCCGCTCCAGGGTCAGCCCGCTCGCCTCGACCGCCACGTCCAACGCCACGGCGAACGGCCCGGTCCGCAGCGCCTGCGAGACATCCGGCTCGACCATCCCCCCGATCGTTGCGCCGCCCGGCGGGCCTGTCCAGCCCGGTCGAAGGCGCTGGCCGCCGTCAGCCGCGCGGGGCCGGCGTCACCGTGGTCGTGGCGTGCCGGCCGGGTTTCCGGCGGCGGGGCGGGTGTCGGCGGCGAGCCGGCCGTCGCGCAGGGTCAGGACCCGGTCGGCGCCGGCGATCACCTGCTCGTCGTGGCTGGCGACGACCACGGCGTTGCCCGCGTGGGCGTGTGCCCGCAGCACGTCCAGGAGCAGCTGGACGCGGGCGGGATCCTGGTGGCCGGTCGGCTCGTCGGCCAGCAGGAGCGCCGGCGACAGCCGCAGGGCCCGGGCCAGGGACGCGCGCTGCTGCTCCCCGCCGGACACCTGCGCGGGCAGCCGGTCCGCGAGGTGGGCGAGGTCCAGCGTCCGCAGCAGCTCGTCGGTGTCGGACCCGGTGCGGTCCGACAGCAGCGCGGGCAGCTCGACGTTCTCCCGGATGCTCAGCTCCGGCAGGAGGGCGAGGGACTGCGGCACGAAGCTCGTCTCGTGCCACCGGCTGCCGAGCCGCGTCTGCACCGTGCCGGTGTCCGGCCGCTCGTGCCCGGCGAGGACGCTGATCAGGGTGGTCTTGCCCGAGCCGGACGGGCCCGCCACGACGGTCAGCTCGCCGGCGTGGATCTCCACCGAGACCCCGTCGAGCGCGGTGACCCTTCCCGCGCCCGGGTAGCGGCGCGTGACCGCGTGGGTCGTCACCACCGGCGTCACCACGGCATCTCCCGCACGACCCGGCCGGCCTGGAGCCGGACCACCCGGTCGGCGCGCTGCCAGACGGCCGGGTCGTGGGTGGCCGCGATGACCGCCACGCCCGCGTCGGCGATGACCCGCAGGGCGGTGACGACCGCGTCGACGTTGCCGTGGTCGAGCTGGCCGGTCGGCTCGTCCGCCACCAGCACCGACGACGGACCGACGGCGGCGAACGCGATCGCGACCCGTTGCCGCTCGCCGCCGGACAGCTGGTGCGGCAGGTGGTCGGCCCTGCCGGCGATGCCGAGCGGCTCCAGCAGCGCCTCGCCGGTCGCCTCCGGCACGCCGCGGATCTGCGCGGCGAGCCGGACATGCTGGCGGACCGTCAGGTAGGCGAGGAGGTTGTCGCCGGGGTCCTGGCGCACCAGCCCCAGCCGTTCACGGCGCAGCCGGGCACGGCCGGCCGCCGGCAGTGTGCCGAGGTCCTGCCCGGCGATCGTGACCGTGCCCTCGTCCGGGCTGTCCATGCCGGTCAGCAGGCGCAGCAGGGTCGACTTGCCGGAGCCCGACGGGCCGATCACCGCGGTGATCATGCCGGCGGGGGCGCTGACGTCCACGTCCACCAGGGCGGGCACCAGATGGCCGTCGACCCGGTACGAGCGGGACACCCCGACGCAGCCGGCGCCCTGTTCAGTCGATGTCACGCAGCACCTCCGAGGTCCGGCTGCGGGTGAGCCGCCAGTGGGTCACCGCCGCCACCAGGACGGCGAAGCAGCCGACCGCGGTGAGCAGGCCGGCCATCACCGACCAGGGGAAGGACAGCACGGTGCCCGGCGCCGCGGCGGGGTCGACGTTGAGCTGGTCGCGGACCGTCACGGCGGCGGTGACCGCCAGGCCGAGCCCCGCCGCGCACCCGGCGACGAGGGAGCCGGCGAACTCCGCCAGCAGCAGCCACCCCTGCACCGCGGAGCGCAGCCCCATCAGCCGGAGCATCACGTAGCCGCGCCGCAGCACCCGCAGCCGCGACTCCAGGTACAGCAGGAACCCCACCATCGCCACCGTCGCGGTGAGCAGCGACAGCGCGGACAGGTACGCGAACGTGTACGTCACCGGCTGGTAGAACGTGCTCGCGTGGCGGTCGTCGGCGACGGAGAACACCGCGACCCGCAGGCCCGCCGCGTCGACGGCCGCGCGGATCGGGGCCGGGTCGCCGCGCACCCACAGCTGCGGCACGGCCCGGGCGAGCGCCTCCTCGCCGAGCGCCGCCCGGTCGACGAGCAGGACCGGATACCCGCCGCGCGGGGCGGGCAGCGCCGCCAGGGACGTGACGTCCAGCTCGACCGGCGCGTCGCCGCCGAACGTCATCGTGGCCACGCCGTCCGGCACCGGCGCGGACGCGACCGCGGCGAGACCGCCGGCGGGTGGTGCGCGCAGCGCGCGGGTCGCCTCGGCGAGGGTGGTGTCGTCGAGGCGGTCATCCCAGTACGCGTCGCGGGCGAACGTCGCCGGGTCGACCGCCAGCAGCGACACCTGCTGGTCGTCGAGCTGCACGTAGTCCAGGCGCAGCACCGGCGTGGCCCGGCCGGCGAGGGCCGCGGGGACCGCACCCGGCTCGGCGAGGGTGATCACCACGTCGCTGCCGGCGCCGAGCCTGGCCTGCGCGGCGAGCGTGGCGCTGACGGTCCCGGTCGCCGTCGCGCCGTAGACGGCCACCGCGACGGGCACCGCGGTGATGAGGGCGAGGGTCACCGCCGCCGCGGCGGAGTGTCGCAGCCGCCGCCGGTACAGCAGCCGCACCGCCGACCGCGCCGCCGTCGTCGTGCGGGTCCGGCGCCGGACGGCCGCCGTCGCCAGGCGCGCGCCGACGACGCAGAGGCACAGGATCGCCAGCATCGGCACGACGAGCAGCTTCGCCGGGATCTGCACCATGGTCCCGTACTGGCTGCCGAGCCGCACCATGGACCGGTCGCCGCCGGTGGACCAGTACCCGGCCGCGGCGGCGAGCAGCAGCAGCTCCCACGGCGCCGCGGCCAGCCGCCGCCGGACCCGGGCTCTGGGAGTGGGCGCGCCGGTCAGGGGACGGCAGGCGACGCCCGCGGTCACGCCCAGCACCGCCGTCGCGACGAGGAACCCGGACACCGCGGCGATCAGCGACTGCACCAGCGCCGCGCCCGACACGTCACTGCTCGGCCCCACCTGCGCTACCAGCAGCCAGGCCAGGGCCCAGCCGCCCGCGGCGCCGGCGGCGAGGGCGGGCAACGCCTCCAGGGCGGCCTTGACCCCCAGCCAGCGCGCGGTCGCGCCGAACGTGGCGAGGACGACGAGCTCCCGCTCGCGGCGGCGGACCCAGAACGCGCCGGCCGCCATCACGACCGACAGGCCGACCAGCAGCCCGCCGGCGCTGATCGGCAGCACCGTCCCGCGCAGCTCCCGCTCGACCAGCGCCGCCCGGCCCGCCAGCGGTGGCAGGGCGGTGCGGTACAGGATCCGGCCGTCGTACGCGGTGGTCCGCAGGCGGTCGTGCATGCCGGTGATGCCGGCGGCGAGCCGGGTCGCCTCGGGCGCGGTCAGGTCGATCGTCGCCGGGGCCCGCTCGATGCGCTGGGCGGTCTGGATGTGCGCGCCGCTCGCGACCGCCAGCATGGTCGCCCGGTCGGCGAGGAGCAGGTCGAGCACCGGCACGTCGCTGCCGAGGCCGCCCGCCTGCTGGGCCGGGTCGCCGCGGTACAGCGTCGAGATGCCGCACCAGAACGGGTCGTCGCCGGACCGGTCGCGCAGGTCCCGGTAGATCGCCACGACCGGCACCGCCGTCGGCTGCCAGACCTGCCGCCGGCCGTCGGCGGTCCACGCCTCGACGTTCGGGGAGATCGTGAGGGTGTCCCCGGGCCGCAGCCCGTGCTCGGCCGCGAACCGGTCAGGCAGCCACAGTCCGTGGCCGGGACCGCCGGCGATCCGCTGGACGTGCCCTTCGAAGCCGCTCCGCCCGGCGATGTTGACCCTGTTGTCGCCGACCGCCACCCCCGCGCTGACCAGGGTCACAGCGGGGTCGCCGAGCCCGTCCGCCGCGGCCTCCGCCTCCTGCGTCACCGCCGCCGCCAGCACGCCGGGGTCGACGGGCCGCTCCGGGGCGATCACCTGCGATCCGAGGGCCGCCGGGCACACCGAGGCGGTCCTCGCCCGGAGCGTCGCGCTGCCGGCCGACGACAGGAACAACGGCCCGGCCGCCGCCGGCAGGACCGCCACCGCCGTCGCGACCGCGACCGCGACGGCCACACTGGGCCGCCGGAGCAGCAACAACGGCGCCCGCCGCCACGGCGCCAGCGACAGCCACCCGCCACGAGCCATCCCGCGCATCCACCCTCCGGCCCGCAACGTACATGACCATCGGTGAGATAGACCCGCACCACCCGCTCCCGGTTGCCCCGCCGTGCCGTGCTGACCTGTTCGCCGCGGACGCCGTCGCGACGCTGCCGGTCCCGCTCGCCCTGCGGCTGGCCGCTGCCCCACCGGTGGATCGGGTGACCACCGTAGAAGTTCCCGCCAGGCCTGGGTTTCGGGTGGACGGAACCGCGGTATCTGGCCCGGAACGGGCCGGCCGACCCCGCCGGCTGGCGCGGTGTCACGGCCCGCCGCCGACCTGGTGAGGTGCGCCGTGCAGGATGCGGGCGGCACGGCCGGCCGGATGCTCGTGGGCTCCGGCTCCCTGCGGCGCGAAGTGGGGCTGTGGGGCCTGACCTTCGTGTCGCTGGGCTCGATCATCGGCTCCGGCTGGCTGCTCGGCGCGCTGACCGCGGCACAGGCCGCCGGGCCCGCGTCACTGATCTCCTGGCTGCTGGCCGGTGGGATGCTCGCGCTGCTCGCCCTGGTCCACGCGGAGCTCGGCACCTCCTACCCGGTCGCCGGCGGCACCGCGCGGTTCCCCGGGTTCGCGTTCGGCACGCTCGCCGGACTCACCGCGGGCTGGGCCGCCTGGCTGCAGGCCGTGACGATCGCGCCGATCGAGGTGGAGGCGAGCCTGCAGTACCTCAACAACATCGCATGGGTACGCGGCCACCTCGGCCTCCTGCACGCCGACGGCACGCTGTCACCGGCCGGGCTGGGCTTCGCCACCCTGCTCATGCTGCTGTTCACCGTGATCAACGTGCTGGGGGTTCGGCGGCTCACCCGGAGCAACGCCGCCGTCGTGCTCTGGAAGCTCGCGGTCCCGGTGCTCACCGTCATCGTCGTCGCCGCGCTGACCTTCCATCCGTCCAACTTCACCGCGGGCGGAGGGTTCAGCCCGTACGGCGCCCACGGCATCTTCGCCGCGCTGCCCGCCGGTGTCGTCTTCTCCCTGCAGGGCTTCGAACAGGCGATCCAGTTGGGCGGGGAGGCGCGCGATCCGCAGCGGGACCTGTCCCGCGCCGTGATCCTGGCCATGCTGATCGGCACAGTGCTGTACATCCTGCTGCAGATCGTCTTCATCGGCGGTCTGGACCCGCGCAACCTCGCCGACGGGTGGACGCATCCGGTGGGCGCCGGGGACTTCGGCCCGTACGCGACCATCGCCGCCGCGGCGGGCGCCGGCTGGCTGGCCGCGCTGCTGTACGCCGACGCGTTCGTCTCACCCGCGGGGACGGGGCTGGTCTACCTCGGTGCCTCGGCTCGGCTGTCCTACGCGCTGGCCCGGCAGGGCACCCTGCCGGCGGCGCTGAGCTACGTCAGCCGCCGCGGCGTGCCGGTGTACTCGATCGCGCTGGCGTTCGTCGCGGGAGAGCTGGCCTTCCTGCCGTACCCCAGCTGGCAGTCGCTCGTCGGGCTCGTCACGTCGGCGACCGCGATCATGTACGCGTTCGCGCCCGTGTCGCTGACCGCGCTTCGCCGGCGTGATCCCCGGCATCACCGCCCGTACCGGTTGCCCGCCGCCGGGGTCGCCGCACCCGCGGCCTTCGTCGCGGCGAACCTGGTGATCTACTGGGGCGGCTTCGAGGCGACCTGGAAGCTCGTGCTGGCGATCGGCGCAGGGCTGGCACTCTTCGCGATCACCGTGGCGCACACCCCCGACCGAGCCCGGCCCATCATCGACTGGCGTGCGTCGTCGTGGATCTGGCCCTGGCTCATCGGGCTCACCCTCATCGGGTTCCTCGGCCGGTACGGGCGCGGCGCACGCCTGTGGCTGCCCGGCTGGATCGACCTGCTCGTGGTGATCGCCTTCAGCCTCGTGATCTTCGCCTACGCCGTCAGCGTGGCCGTGGACAGCGAACGGGTACGTTCCGCGCTCGACCGGGAACGGCCCGAACTCGCCGTCCCGCTGGAGCGTGACGCACCGTGACGATCGAGTACCACCACTGGTCAGGACTGGGCGACATCGGGCACCGGGGTGCCACCGGTCCGGGTGAGCGCGCAGGTCAGTGCCGGCTGGCCGGCCGGATCGGCCAGCAGCAGCAGTGCGCCGCGCCCCTTCGGCACGGCCCGCATCGTCCGCTCGACGGTGGTGTCGCTGAGGCCGGCGTCGTGCCTGCGTGCTGCCACCGCGACCGCACCCGCGCCGATGACCAGACCGGTGATCGGGAGGCCGACGAACGTGCCCAGCACCACCCCCCAGGCGCCGCCGGCGAGGGTGCCGTCGATCGCGTCCATGTCCCGGGTCTCCTGCACGTGTATCCGGTCCGCCTGGTCGGACCAGGCGACCACGGCGTCGTCGAGGCGCACCGGACGGTGCTGGCGCAGCGCGGTGATCAGTGCTGCGCGAGCCCCCGCCACGTCGTCGAACGAGTAGGCCAAGGTCTGGTCCGCGGTCTGGTCCGCGCGCAGCAGGGCCGGGCGGCGCAGGCGCCCGGCCAGCGGACGCCGCCGCATCTGCCAACCGGCCAGGAAGCCCAGGAGGACGGCCAGCAGGTGCCCGACGTCGGTGAAGGTGCCGCCGTTCAGCAACGGCACGACCACGACCGCGATCGCCAGCGGCACCAGGTACCGCCGTGCACGCACGGGCAGGGTGAGCGCGAGCGCGCCGCCGACGGCGTGCGAGCCGTAGCTGGTGCCCACGTCACTGGCCACGGTGATCGCGCCGCCCAACCAGCCGCCGCGGACGCCGGCCAGCAGCAGCCCGTACACGAGGCAGCTCGTCACCGCGTTGGACCCGAAGAACACCACGAGCAGCCGCCGCCACCCCCACAGCACCTCGGCCACCGACAGGAGCAGCAGCAGCGGGATCAGCGCCAGCACGCCAACCCGTTCGTCGAGCACGAAGGCGCTGGTGACCAACGTCCAGATCCGGTGGTCCTGCAGGTTGGCCACGTTGGTGGAGTTGGCGAGGACGATCTGGGTCCGGACCTCCGCACTGACGGCGTGGTTCAGGACGACGTTGACGCCGATGACGATCAGCACGTACAGCGGGGCCAGCCGCACCCGCGCGAGGAACGACAGGCAGATCTTCGTCCTGGCCGACCGGCCCTCCGCGCCGCGAAGAGCGTCGGCGAGGTCGCCGCCGGGCAGGTAGGAGGCCGCTACCAGGCCAGGCAGATCCCGGTACAACCGGCACCCGCTCCGCACGCCCATGAGATGCGACCCATCAAAGATGATCTCCCCGTCGAGTGTACTGCCGCCGGATGAGGCCATGCCCTGACGCCGGCACCGGCCCGCAGTTGATGGCTGTCAGTCGGGTGGAAGCGCCTCGTACGTCCAGTCGGGGCGCAGCGTGGGGCGTTGGTCGCGGAGGGTGCGTTTGAGGACCTTGCCGGACGGGTTGGTCGGGAACTCGTCGACGAGGTAGATCTCCTTCGGGACCTTGAACCTGCCCAGGCGCTGCCGGGCGTGGTCGATGAGCGACTCCGCGGTGAGGCCGGGCCGGCCGATGACGAACGCGACCGGGACCTCCTGCCACTTCGGGTGCGGCGCGCCGATCACCGAGGCGGCGAGGACGAGCGGGTGGTCGGCGAGGACGTTCTCGATCTCGGCGCTGGCCATGTTCTCGCCGCCGCTGCGGATCATGTCCTTGAGGCGGTCGCGGATGTACAGGTAGCCGTCGGCGTCGAAGCAGCCGACGTCACCGGTGTGGAACCAGCCGCCGCGGAACGCGTGCGCGGTGGCCTCCGGGTCGTCGAGGTAGCCGGGGCTGACCTTCGGGCCGCGGGCGACGACCTCGCCGTTCTCCCCCACCGGCACGTCGTTGTCGTAGGCGTCCACGACCCGGACCTGGACCCACGGCACCGGAATCCCGACGGAGCCCTGCTTGGACTCCATGTGGGCGTGGTCGAGGTAGGTGAGGCCGCTGCACGTCTCGGTGAGGCCGTAGCCCTCGATCAGCCGGGCGTTGGGGAACAGCTCCCGCGCCACCGCGTACAGCGCCGAGGTCACCTGCGAGTAGATGAGCCACCGCACCGACGAAAGGTCCGCGGGCGTGTCCGAGCGGCGCACCATGTCGAGCATCGTGGCGGCCATGACCATGCCGGTGATGCGCTCGGACTCGATGGCCTGCCGCACCGCGGCGGGGTCGAAGCGGCGTTGCAGCACCATGCAGCCGCCGACGTGCCAGATGCCGTAGCCGGGCAGGTCGGTGCCGCCGACGTGGTACAGCGGCGCGAAGTTGAGGATCCGGTCGGTCGGGCGCAGGCCGAGCTCGACGATCTGGGCGTGCATGTTCATGTTCACGTTGCCGTGGGTGAGCATGACGCCCTTGGGCAGGCTGGTCGTGCCGGACGTGTAGATGATGCGCTGCAGGGCGTCGTCGGCCAGCTCGGCGTCGGCGACCCGTGCGCCGCGGTGCGCCTCGACGAGCGCCCGCAGGTCGATCCACCCGTCGATCGGCTCCAGCGCGAGCTTCCGCACGCCGGGCAGGTCGGCGATCGCGGCGGTGGCCAGCTCGGCGAACTCCGGCACGGTCGCGACCGACTGCACCCGGGCGTGGCCGAGCAGCTGGGCCAGCTCGCCCGCGGTGAGCCGGTAGTTGAGCGGGACGAACACGGCGCCGAGCTTCGACAGGGCGAGGGACAGGATGAGGAACTCGGGCACGTTGTTGGCCACGATCGCGACCCGGCTGCCGTGCCCGACGCCCTCGCCGGTCAGGCCCGCGGCGAGGGCGTTGACGTCCTTGTCGAGCTGCCGGTGGGTCCACCGCCGGCCCTCGAAGACGAGCGCGTCGGCGTCGCCGAACCGCAGCGCGTTGCCGCCCACCATCGCGGCGATGTTCGCGGTCGTCATGCCGACCTCAGCTCGCGCTTGAGGACCTTGCCGGAGTCGTTGCGCGGCAGCGACTCCACCACGTCGACGTACTTGGGCACCTTGAACCCGGCGAGGTTGGCGCGGCAGTGCGACCGGATGTCCTCGCCGGTGCTCGTCGCGCCGTCGCGGAGGATGACGAACGCCTTGGGCACCTCGTCCCACTGCGGGTCCGGGACGCCGATGACGGCGACCTCGGCGACGTCCGGGTGCTGCGCGATGACCCGCTCGATCTCGGCGCCGGCGACGTTCTCCCCGCCGGACTTGATGAGGTCGGTGCGCCGGTCGACGAACCACAGGTAGCCGTCCTCGTCGACGCGGCCGACGTCGCCGGTGAGGAACCAGCCGTCGCGGCGGGTGCGCCGGTTGGCCTCCTCGTCGTTCCAGTACCCGGGTGAGATCTTCGCCCCGCGGATGATGATCTCGCCTTCGGTGCCGGGCGGGACCTGCCGGAACTGTTCGTCGACGATCCTGATGTGCACACCGGGGAACGGGGCGCCGAGCGCGCCCATCTTGCTCTCCTCGTGCGCGGCGTCCATGTAGCAGACGCCGTTGCACAGTTCGGTCATCCCGAACGTGTCGATGAGCCGGACGTGCGGCAGCCGCCGCTTCACGTCCCGCCGTACGGTGGGCGCGACCCCGGCGAACAGCAGGTACCGCAGCGCCGACAGGTCCGGCGGCTCCGGCAGGTCGAGCAGGCCGAACAGGATCTGCGCGGCGAGGACCATGCCGGTGATGCGTTCCCCGGCCGCGATCCGGGCGATGTCGGCGGCCTTGAACGTCGGGGTGAGCACCATCGTCGCGCCGGCCGTGAAGATCGCCAGGCCGGGTGCCTCCAGGCCGCTGACGTGGAACAGCGGCGCCGAGATCAGGATCCGGTCGTGCTGGGTCAGCTCCAGTTCGAGGACCTGGGCGAGGTGGTTCGCGGTGAGGTTCCCGCAGGTGTGGATGACGCCCTTCGGGTGTGCGGTGGTGCCGGAGGTGTACAGCAGCCGGTGGATGTCCTCGGGTGACTTCTCCGCGTCGGGGACCCGGACCCCGGCGGGCTGCCGGTCGAGCAGCACGGACAGCAGGTGCGCGTCGCCGACCACCTGCGTGCCGTTGGCGACCGCGGTCGCGATGCCGGTCTTGGCGCAGAGCTCCGCGGCGGTGTCGGCGAAGTCGTCGTCGTAGAGCAGGCAGGTGATGCCGGCCTGGTTGATGACGTAGGTCTGTTCGCTGGCGTGCAGCCGCCAGTTCAGCGGCACCGAGATCGCGCCGATCCGGGCGAGGGCGAGCAGCTCCAGCACGTAGGTGGCGGTGTTGCGGCCGAGCACCCCGACCAGGTCCGAAGCCCCGATGCCGGCGGACAGCAGGGCCGCGGCGTGCCGGTCGACGTCGGCGTCGAGCTGGGCGTAGGTCCAGCGGTCGGCGCCGTCGACGAGCGCTTCCCGGTCCGCGCGCCGCAGTGCCTGCCGGCGCAGGGTCTCGGCGAAGTTGGCGGCGCCCATCAGTTCGCGGTTCCGTTCCGGTACGCCAGGATCTCCTCCCGGCTGGGCAGCGACACGAACTCCAGCAGGTTGCCGTCGAGGTCGCGGGCCGCGAACGCGGTGATGTACCCGTAGTTCTCCAGCAGCACCCGGTTGGGTTCGCCGAGGCATTCGGCGCCGAGCTCGGTCATCCGCCGGTGCAGGTCGCCGATCTCCTCGACGGGCACCTCGAAGCTGAGCAGGAACGTCCCGAGCTCCAGGTGCCCGGCGGTCGCGGTCCTGGTCTTGGTGCCGTTCCACTCGATCAGCTCGAGCTGCCCGATCTTGCTCGGCCCCTGCATGTACTGCACCTTGCCGGTGGTGCCGGGCGGCAGGCCGAGGGACACCTCGATCCCCGGCCCGCCGACGTCGCTGCGCAAGGTCCTGCGGTAGCCGAGGGCCTGCTCGTAGAAGTCGGCGGCCCGGTCCACGTCGGACACGGTCATGGCCACGTGATGCACTTCGCTGACCGGCATCAATCGCTCACTTTCCGGAAAGTACCTGCTGGATCAGTTCGACCTCGTCGGCGCCGCTGTCCGGGACGATGAAGCCGTCCAGGGAGCAGATCTCGTCGAGCGCGCCGAGGATGTCGTCGGGGGTCGCCGGGGTTTCGCCGCCGTACCAGCCGGGGGTGACCCCCAAGAAGATCCGGCCGACGCGGCCGCCGCCGACGGTGAGGATGTGCCGGGTGAGGGTGCACTGCTCCGAGGCGAGGAACGTGCCGACGGCGGCGACGTGCCGCGGGTCGAACCGGTCGGCGAGCTCGCCGAGCAGGCCGTCGGTCATCCGGGTCGCGGCGGTCGGGGCGATGGTGTTGACCAGGATGCCCCGGCGGGCGCCTTCCAGGGACAGCACCTGCATCAGCCCGGCGAGGCCGGCCTTCGCGGCGCCGTAGTTGGACTGGCCGAAGTTGCCGAGCAGCCCGGAGGACGAGCTGGTGAGCACGACCCGGCCGTACCCCTGCGCCGCCATGACCGGCCAGGCGGGGCGCAGCACGTTGAACGCGCCGGTGAGGTGCACGTCGAGGACGGCCTGCACGTCGTCGTCGGTGAGCTTCGCCAGGGTCCGGTCGCGCAGGATGCCGGCGTTGTGGATGACGGCGTCGACCTTGCCGTACGCGTCGACCGCGGTCCGCACCAGGGCCGCCCCGCCCGCCGGTGTCGCGACGGAGTCCGTGGACGCGGTGGCCGTGCCGCCCGCCGCGCGGATCTCGTCGACGACCTTGTCCGCCGCGCCGCCGGTGCCCGTACCGTCGACGCCGCCGCCCAGGTCGTTGACCACGACGGACGCGCCGTGCGCCGCGAGGGACAGGGCGTGCGCCCGGCCGATGCCGTTGCCGGCGCCGGTGACGATCACCACGCGCCCGTCCAGCCTGACCGCGCTCATTCGCCCTCCGCTTCGCTCCGTGCGCCTGAGCTCCAAACTGTGCCCATGATGAGCGGCCTCTCCGCTTCGCTCCGGCCCGCTCATCGCTCGCTCCCGAGGACCGCGACGAACGCGACGCAGGAGCCGGGCTGGCCGCCGAGGTTCTGGGCGACGGCGAGCTTCGCGCCGGGGACCTGTCGGGCCCCGGCCTCGCCCCGCAGCTGGGTGAAGCACTCGAACATCATCCGCAGCCCGGTCGCGCCGATCGGGTGGCCGAAGGACTTCAGGCCGCCGTCGGTGTTGACCGGCAGCGCGCCGCCGAGGTCGTAGCGGCCGTCGAGCAGGTCCCGCCACGCCTTGCCACGCTCGGAGAACCCGAGGTCCTCCATGAGCACCACCTCCGTCGGGGTGAAGCAGTCGTGCACCTCCGCCAGGGAGATCTGCGCGGCCGGGTCGGTGACGCCCGCCTGCTCGTATGCCTGGCGGGCGGCGGCGACGACCTCGGGGAAGCTGGTGAAGTCGTAGCCGTCGGACGCCAGCCCCGCACCGGACCCGGCGACGAAGCTCATCCCCTTCAGGAAGATGGGTTTGCTGGTGTACCGGTGTGCGTCCTCGGCCCGCACGATGATGGCGGCGGCGGCACCGTCGGACACGCCGGAGCAGTCCATGACCCCGAGCGGCCCGGCGATGCGCGGGGAGTTCTCGACGGTCTCGACGGTGACGGCCTTGCGGAACTGGGCGCGTTCGTTGAGGGCGCCGTTCGCGTGGTTCTTCATCGCGACCTTCGTCAGGGCGCTGCGCATGTCGCGGGCGTCGACGCCGTACGCCTCCTGGTAGGCCGGGGCCAACAGGGAGAACCCGGCGGGTGCGGTCCAGTCCACGGCGGTGCCGTCGTCGGGCGGGTACACCGCCGACAGTCCGGAGAAGGAGGAGTCCTTGAGCTTCTCCACGCCGGTCGCCATGACGATGTCGTAGGCGCCGGAGGCGACCGCGAACACGGCGTTGCGGAAGGCTTCCGAGCCGGTGGCGCAGTAGTTCTCGACCCGGGTGACGGGTTTGCCGGTCAGCCGCAGCGGCCGGGCCAGGGTCTGCCCGGACATGCCGGAGCCCTGGGTGCCGACCCAGAACGCGTCGACGTCGTCGAGGGTGACCGACGGCAGCGACCCGACGCACTCCTGCACGGCGTCGACGAGCAGGTCGTCGGCGGAGGAGTGCCAGTGGTCGCGGAACGGGGTGCAGCCCATCGCGATGATCGCGACGTCGTGCGTGGTGCGTCTGCTGCCCATCACTGACCTTCCGTAAGCGGCGCCGGGCGGAGTTTCCAGAAGTAGTTGTGGATCGCGTCGGTGGTCCACAGCCGGCGGAACACCGGAGTCATGGGCATGCCGACGGTGACGTCGCCGGGCGGGACGTCGGTGGCGTAGGCGCTGAGCCGGCCGCCGCCGTCGACGTCGGCGATGACGACGGCGACCTCCGGCTCCGGCATCGTGGTCAGGTGGTCGCGGGTCACGGAGACGACCCGGGCGGTCCGGTCCCGCAGCGAGACCTTCGCCTCGCCGGCCCCGGCGATGCCGCAGGCGGCGCAGACCCGGCTCGGCGGGGTGGTGACCCGGCCGCAGGCGCCGCACTGGCTGCCCTCGAGGCGGTACTTCCAGCCGGCCCGGCGGTGCATCGGCGGCGCCGCCGGGGCCGGTGCCGCGGGGCGGGCCGGGCCCTGCACGTCCAGCAGCCCGCGCCAGCGCAGGTACCGGCCGTAGCCGAGGACCTGCCGGGCGGCGAGCTGGTCGCGCACCGACGGGCCGCTGCGGGCCTCGCGGACCCGGTCGCCGGCGCGGAACACGAACGCGTCGGCGCCCTCGGTCGCGGACAGCAGCAGGATCGTCTGTCCCGGCTCGGCGTCGTCGAGCGCGGCGGCGAGCAGCAGCCCCGGGTGGGCGGCGCCGGTGAACCCGGTGGCCCGTTCCAGGGCGGCGTCCTGCTGGGAGGGCACCGTGCCGCGCAGCGCCCGGCGCAGGGCCGCCGCCGCCCGCGGGTTGGAGGAGGAGACGACGACGTGGTCGACGGCGTCCAGGGCCGCCTCGGCGAGGGCGCGGCGGGCCGCGTCGAGGCCGGCGGCGGCGAGGATCTCGGCGGTGAACCGCTCGTCCCAGACCCGGTCGTGGCGTTCGCCGGGCAGCCGCCACCGTTCGAGGATCTCGGTGGTGTGCCCGGCGCGGGCCAGCAGCACCGCGGCGTGCCCGGTGCCGCCGGCGAACGCGGCCGCGGCGTCGCCCTGGGCGAGCTCGTCGGGGGCGCCGGGGCGGGTGGTGCGCAGGTCGGCGGCGGCGGCGACGGCTCCGGCCCGGACCACGAGGTCCAGGGCGGCCGCGCCGGAGCGGTGCCCGCGCAGGTCGACGGCGCTGACGCCGGGGTCGAGCCCGAGCGCCTCGTGCACGATCCCGGCGGAGGTCTTCGCCTCGTAGGGGGCGCTGGTGGTGGCGAGCAGCAGGTGCCGTCCGGCCGGGGTGGCGGCGGCGAGGTGCCGCAGCGCCTCGACGGCCATCGTGATCACGTCCTCGTCGTAGCCGGCGACGCTGCGGGCCGGGCCCTTGGCCGGGGCGGGCCCGCCGGCCGGGTCGAGGCGGTTGTCGGTGAGCACGTAGGCGGGCAGGTAGGCCGCGTACGCGTCGATACCCTGGTCAGTCAAGGATGGCTCCACGGAGGTCGGGTCCACAGCGGTCAGGTCCACGAGGGGATGGCGGCGAGCAGCCGGCGGGTGTAGTCCTGCCGCGGCCGGTCCAGCACGTCCTCGACGCCGCCCTGCTCGACCACCTGGCCGCGGCTCATCACCGCGATCCGGTCGCAGAGGTCGCTGGCGAGCATCAGGTCGTGGGTGACGAACAGCAGGCCGATGCCGAGCTCGTCGACCAGGGTCCGGAACAGCGCGACGACCTTGGTCTGGGTGGTGACGTCGAGCGCGGTGGTGCACTCGTCGGCGATGACGAGCGCCGGGCGGGTGACGACGGCGAGGCCGATCGCGACCCGCTGGCGCAGCCCGCCGGACAGCTGGTGGGGGTAGCTGTCCAGGACCCGGGCCGGGTCGCTGATCCGCATCTGTTCGAGGACCTCGACGGAGCGCCGCTCGACGTCGGCCTTGCCGATGCCGCGGACGTGCCGGCGCAGCACCTCGCCGAGGTGGGTGCGGACCTTCATCAGCGGGTTCAGCGACCGGGACGCGTCCTGGAAGACCATGCCGACGGCGGTGCCGCGGATCCGGTCCGTGCGGTCGACGCCGGGGGCGACCACCACGTCGCCGGCCAGTTCGACGGCGCCGGCCTCGACGGTGACGTTGCGTTCGAGCAGGCCGACGACGGAGCGGGCGAGGGTGGTCTTGCCGCTGCCGGACTCGCCGACGACGCCGACGATCTGGCCGCGGCCCACGTCGAGGTCGACGCCGTCGAGCAGCCGGAGGTGCCCGTCGGCGAGCCGGGCCGTGATGGACAGGCCGGACACGTGCAGCAGGCTGGTCATCGGCGCCTCTTGCGGGGGTCGTAGTGGGTGAGCATGGCGTCGCCGAGCAGGTTGACCAGCAGCACGAGGACGGTGACCGCAAGGCCGGGGAAGAACGCGATCCACCAGGCCGTGCTCAGCTCGTCCTGGCCGGCCGCCAGCAGCGAGCCCCAGCTGTTCATCGGGGGCACCACGCCGAGGCCGAGGAAGCTGAGCGCGCTCTCGATCAGGATGGCGGTGCCGACCTGGAGGGTGCCGAGCGCGACGATCGTGCCGCCGAGGTTGGGCAGGATGTGCCGGAACACGATGCGCAGCTCCGACGCGCCGGCGGCGCGCAGCCCGAGCACGAACTGGCGTTCCCGGATCGCGAGGGTCGCCGAGCGGGTGACCCGGGCGCAGACGGCCCAGCCGGTGAGCGCGAGGACCAGGAACAGCACCGGCAGGGAGCTGCCCCGGTTCGCGATGATCGCCAGGGCGACGAGGATGAACGGCAGCGCGAGCTGGGCGTCGATGAGCACGGAGATGACCCGGTCCACCCAGCCGCGGAAGTACCCGGCGAGCAGGCCCAGCAGGGTGCCGGGGCCGATCGCGACGACCGCGCCGACCAGGCCGATCATGATGGTCAGCCGGCCCGCCTCGACGAACTGGGTGAGCAGGTCCTGGCCGAGCTTGTCGGTGCCGAGCGGGTGCGACCAGGAACCGCCGGACAGGAAGCCGGGCGGCTGCCGGGTCGCGTTCAGGTCCTGGCCGGCAGCGGGGAGCAGTCCGGTCAGCGGCAGGACGAACACGGCGACGGCGACCACGGCGATCGGCACCGCCAGCCAGAACGCCGACGTCCGCTTGGACCGGCGCGGCTGCGCGACCGCGCCTTCGCTGGTCTTGAGCTGCAGCTCCAGTTCGCTCACGCTGTCACCTCACCCTCGGGTCGACGATCGAGTGGATGACGTCGACGAGCAGATTGAGCAGGACGAAGACCAGCGCGCCGAACACGACGATCGCCTGGACGAGCGGGAAGTCGCGGAACTGGATGGCCTGCAGGGCGAGCTGCCCGAGGCCGGGCCAGGAGTACACGTACTCGACGGCGACCGCGCCGGACAGCAGGATGCCGGTCTGCAGCACGACGATGGTGAGGATCGGCATCATGGCGTTCTTGAACGCGTGCCGCCACACCACCCGGCGGCCGAGGATGCCGCGGGCCTTGGCGGCGTCGATGTACGGCTCCGCGAGGGCCTCGCTCATCGAGGCGCGGGTGAGGCGGGCGATCTGCGCCATCGGGTACACCGACATCGTCAGCGCCGGCAGCACCAGGTGCGCGGGGGTGCCGGACTGCCCGGCCGGCAGCCAGCCGAGGTTCACGGCGAACAGCACCACCAGCATCATCCCGAACCAGAAGACCGGCACGGACTGGCCGAGCAGCGCGACGGTGGACGCGGCCCGGTCCCACCAGGTGCCCTCGCGGGTGGCGGCGAGCACGCCGAGCGGGACGCCGACGAGGATGGCGAGGGCCATGCCGGCCGCGACGAGCTGCAGCGTGAACGGCAACCGGTCCATGATCATCGAGGTGTTCGACTGGTAGAACTGCAGCGACTGGCCGAGGTCACCGGTGAAGACGCCCTTGAGGTAGTCGAGGTACTGGACCAGCAGCGGCCGGTCGAGGCCGAGCTCGTGGCGCAGGGCCTCGCGCTGCTCGGGTGTCGCCATCGGGCCGAGGATGGTCGTGGTCGGGTCGCCGGACAGCCGGCCGAGCATGAACGCCATGCTCAGCGCGATCAGCAGCGACGCCAGCAGGGCGGCGATCCGGGCGGCGGCGCGGCGCAGCGCACCGGCCCGCCTGGACCGGCCGTTCTTCGCCGGGGTCGCCCCGCCGGGCGGCGCGGCCGGCATGCCGGCCTTGGTCAGCGGGGGCGTGACGTTGTTCGCCGCCGGGACCGGGCTGGTCTTCATTGCCGTGACCTCCATCGCGCTCCTGGCATCGCGGCGAGCAGCTCGCGGGTGTAGTCGTTCTGGGGCCGGGCGAAGACGGTCTCGCAGGGCCCGGACTCGACGACCCGGCCGTGGTACATGACGTGCACGACGTCGCAGACCGAGCGGACCACGGCCAGGTCGTGGCTGATCATGAGCAGGGCCGCGCCGGTGGTCGAGCGGATCTCCTTGAGCAGGGCCAGCACGTCGGCCTGCACGGAGACGTCGAGGCCGGAGGTCGGCTCGTCGGCGACGATGAGCCGGGGCCGCATCAGCAGCGCCCGGGCGATGCAGACCCGTTGCGCCTGCCCTCCGGAGAGCTGGTGCGGGTAGCGGTCGAGGATCGACGGTTCGAGCCTGACCCGTTCGAGCAGGGCGGTGTCCTCGATCCACGAGGTGCGCTCCGGTTGCAGCGAGCGCAGCTCCCGCAGCCCGGACCGCACGGACTGGCGGGGGTCGAGCGAGCCGTGCGGGTCCTGGAAGACCACCTGCGCCTCGGGCCGCAGCCGGCGCAGCTGCTTGCGGCCGACCGAGGACAGCGAGTGCCCGAGGAGCCGGATGTCGCCCTCGCCGCGGGTGCCGAGCCCGGTCGCGGCCATCGCGAGGGTGGTCTTGCCCGAGCCGGACTCGCCGACGACCGCGACGCTCTCGCCGGCGCCGATGCGCAGCGACACGTGGTCGACGGCCCGGAACACCTCGCCGGTGCGCCGGTTGCGGTGCTCGACGACCAGGTCGTCGACCTCCAGCACCGGCGCACCCCGATCCGGGGTCTTGTCCGGGGTCTTTTCCAGGGCGTGGGGGTGCCGGGCGTCGCCGCCCGGCATCCCGTTCTGCACGACGTCGGACATGTGTCAGTGGGTCGTCTGGGTGAAGTCGACGGTGTTCAGCGGGCCGAACACCAGACCCTTGACGCCGCCGGCGGTGGCGTAGTTGAACACCTGCCGGTACAGCGGCACGTAGCAGTGCTTCTCGACCACGCCGATCGTGTTGAGCTCCTCGTACATCGGGGCGGCCGCGGCGGCGTCGGTCTGCTCCAGGGCCTTCTGGGCCAGGTCGTCGATCTTCGGGTCCGGGCAGTTGCCGGTGATCGACTTGGCCTTCATGAAGCCGCTGGCGAAGAAGTCCGGGACGGCGACGTTGGGCACGCCGGCGAAGATCGAGATGCCGGGGACCTGACGGCCGACGACCCGCTTCACGAGGGTGCCGTAGTCGATCGGCACGTACGTGACCTTGAAGCCGGCCTTCTCGAGGGCGCCGCCGACGGCCTGGGAGACCTCTTCGATGTTGGTGTACTGCGCCGCCGGGTAGTGGATCTGCACGGCCGGGGCGGCGGCACCGACGAGCTCCTTGGCCTTGGCCGGGTCGGCGGTCACGCTCTGCGCCGGCTTCTGGCCGGGGCTGACGTTGAGCAGCCCGGCGTCGGCGACGGCCTGGCCGTCGAAGATGCCCTTGACGATCGCGTCCCGGTCGATGGCCAGGGCGGCCGCCTCGCGCAGCTTCGGGTCGTCGAACGGCGGCTTGGTCGAGTCGAGGAACGCGATGATCTTGATGGCGGTCTCGGTGCTCGTCACCGTGATGCCCGCCTTCTTGGCCGTGGTGGCCTGGGCCGGCGGGAGGTCGAACGAGACGTCCACGCTCTTACTCTGGATCAGCGCGAGCCGCTGTGCGGCCTCGTTGGCCCAGGTGAAGGTGATGCCGTCGTTGATCGCCTTCTTCGGGCCCCAGTAGTCGGGGTTCTTCTTGACCGACATGTCGCGGCCCGCGTTCGAGCCGGCCCACACGTAGGGGCCGGTGCCGACGGGCGCCGCGGCGAAGCCCGCCGAGCCCTTCTCCTGGTAGTACTTCGGCGGCACCAGGTAGACCGTGGTGAGCAGGTCCGCGAAGTTGTACTGGGAGGTCTTGGTCTTCACCACGACCGTGGTGGCGTCCGGCGCCGCGATGTCGGCGACGTTGGTGAAGTACGACTTGAGCTGCGACGCCGCGGTGTCACGGGTGAGCGTGAGGGTGTTGGCGACCGCCGCAGCGTCGGCCTTCTCGCCGTTGCTGAAGCTGATGTCGGGCCGGACCTTGAACGTCCAGGTGGTCGCGTCGGTGCGGGTCCAGCTGGTGATGAGGCCGGTGTCGACGGCCTTGAGGCTGGCGTCGGTGTTGATCAGCGGTTCGAGCATGGTGGCCCAGACGATCTGGGCCGACCGTGCGCCGACGATCGGGTCGAGGGTCGCGGGCTGGGCCGCGAGCAGCGCCCGGACGGTGAACGGGCCGGCCGACTGGGCGGTGCCGGGCTGCGAGTCACCACAGGCGGCGAGGCCGGCGCCGGCGAGGGCAAGGGAGGCGACCAGCGCCAGAGGCCGCCGGGATCGCAAGGAGTTCATGAGCATGTATGGACGTCCTTCACAACGATGGACCCGTCATGTCGCCGCGAGCCGCGGCCGTGACGCTGGCCACAAAGTACCGACCAGCCGGTATCAAGTCAACAGGTCCAACTGGTGTCAGGTCCGTAACGACCGCGTGACACACCCCCGCCTGCCAGCATCGTTGTCTTCATACCGACTGGTATGTATGATCCGGCGGTGGCCATCACCCTCACCCGCGAACACGACGGTCGCGTCGCCCGCGTCCGCTACGACAACGCGGCCCGCGGCAACTGCTTCGACGACGGCGCCCTCGCCGGGCTCGTCGACACGATGGAGACCGCCGCCGCGGACGGCACCTGCGCCGTGATCCGGCTGGACATGGCGGGCCGGCACTTCTGCGGCGGCTGGGACACCACGTCGTTCGCCGCGCTCGCCGGCACCACCCAGGAGGCGGTCGCCGCCGGACTGCGCGACAGCGACGCCGCGCTGCACCGCATCAGACGGCTGCCGGTGCCCGTGGTCAGCGCGGTCCGCGGGCACGTCATCGGCTTCGGCGCCGGCCTGCTCAGCGCCGTCCACCTGCCGGTCGCCGCCGCCGGCGCCCGACTGTCGCTGCCCGAGGCCCGCTTCGGCTTCGCCCCCGCCGGCGTCGGCCACACCATCGCCCAGGCCCTCCCCCGCCCGCACGCGTACGCGCTGGCGACCGGCGCGAGCACCGCGACCGCCGAGCAGCTGCTCGGCTGGGGCCTGGTCGCCCGGGTGGTCGCCGACGACGACCTCGACAGCGAGGTCGACGCCCTCGTCGAGGCGCTCGCCGCCGTGCCGCCGCACACCCTGCGCGCGGTCGTCGAGGTGGTCGAGTCGAGCCTCGCCACCGGCTCCCCGGAGCACGCCTACGAGGTCTCCGCCCGCACGATCGTCGCGAGCGTGACCGCGTGAACCCGCCGTTCCAGGCCGGCGAGGCCGTCTGGGTGGAGCTGTGCACCACCGACCCGCAGCAGGCCGAGGACTTCTACCGCGCGCTGCTCGGCTGGACCGTGCGGCACGAGCAGCTCGGCGCGACCACGTACCGGATGTGCAGCGTCGACGGGCACGACGTCGCCGGCATCTCCGACGCCACGGGCCTGCACGGCGGCCGCCCCCGCGGCTGGATCGCCTACTTCGCCGTCGACGACGTCGCACGCTCCGCGGACCAGGCCGTCACCCTCGGCGGGGAGCTCGTCACCCCGCCGCGCTACCTGCCGGCGGCCGGCACCGGCGCCGTGGTCGTCGACCCGTTCGGCGCGGCGTTCGGCCTGTACCAGGGTGAGTCCCGCGCGGGGGTGCAGACGCTCAACACCGTCGGCGCCCTGTGCTGGAACGAGCTGGACACCGGCGAGCCGCAACGCTCGGTCGCCTACTACCAGGACCTGTTCGGCTACGCCACCCAGCAGCGCGACGACTCGCCGACCGCCCGCCCGTACACGGTCCTCATGCTCGGCGACGTGCCCGTCGCCGGCGTCCTGGAACTGGACAACGAGTGGCCGAACATCATCCCGTCGAAGTGGATCACGTACTTCAACGCCGGCTCCCTCGACGACGCGCTGGCGCGGGTGTCCGACCTGGGCGGCACGCCGACCGTCGGCCCCGTCGACAGCCCGCACGGGCGGCTCCACCTGGTGAAGGACCCCGGTGGACACACCCTGTGCCTGGTGCAGCTCGAAGGCGGCCTGCGCCCCGACGCTCCCAACTCCTCTCCCCCGGCGGTGGACCGATGACGACCGAGCCCCTGTTCGACTCCGCCGAGTTCCGCCAGGTCTGCGGCCACTTCCCCACCGGGGTCACGGCCGTGACCGCGACGGCGGCCGGCGGCGCCGTGGCAGCGCTGACCGTCAACTCGTTCACGTCGGTGTCGCTGTCCCCGGCGAAGGTGCTGTTCTGCGTGGCGACGTCGTCGTCGAGCTTCAAGGTGCTCGTCGCGGCGGACCGGATCGCGATCCACATCCTCGGCCAGGACCAGGAGGACATCGCCCGGCGGTTCGCGACCTCGGGGCTGTCCGGCGCGGAGAAGCTCAGCGGCGTGTCCTGGGCGCCCGGCCCGGACGGCGTGCCGCTGCTGCCCGGCACCCCGGCGATCCTGGCCGGGGTCCGCGACGAGGTGATCACCAGCGGCGACCATGTCATCGTGCTGGTGGACGTCGACCACGTGCACCTGAAGCCGACGAAGGTTCCGGCCCTGTCGTTCTACCGCGGCCGCTTCGTCGCCCCCACCGGCCCCACCGAATAGCGGCAACGACAGACGGCCGGCGCCCCGCGGGGCGCCGGCCGTTTCGCGTGCGGCGGGTCAGCTGTAGTAGCGGAACAGGATCTCCGCGGCACAGCAGGTCTCGCCGCTCTCGGCGAACTCCACCACCACCGACGCCTTGGCCTGCACCCCGGCGGGCTGGCCGGCGGCGGCGTCGATCGGCTTCGCCGACAGCAGGGTCGCGGCGCCCTGGATCTGCACGCCGGGCGGGAGCGGCTTGACGAACCGGACCCGGTCCAGGCCGTAGTTGACCCCCATCGAGTAGGTCTCCACCTCGAGGATGTCGGCGAGCAGCCGCGGCACCAGGGCCAGGGTCAGGAAGCCGTGCACGATCGTGGTGCCGAACGGCCCGGAACGGGCGCGGTCCACGTCGACGTGGATCCACTGGTGGTCCTTGGTGACGTCGGCGAACAGGTCCACCTGCTCCTGGGTCACCACCTGCGGCTCGCTGGCGCCGAGGTCGTGGCCGACCAGGCCGAGCAGGTCGTCGGGGGCGGGCACGGTGGTGAGACGGACGGGTCGCATGGTCACTCCGGTTGGGTGGCGAGGGCGGTGACGTGCTCGGTGAGGGTGGTCCATTCGCGGTCCCACGCGTCGGCGGCGACGACCGGCCGGGCGACCCGCAGCATCCGCCGCACCGCCGCCTCGTCCAGGGCGGCGATCCGCTCGGCGAGGGTGTCGACGTGCCGGTCGAGGTCCGCGGCGGGGACCGCCTCGCTGACCAGGCCGCGGCGCGCGGCTTCCTCGCCGGTCCAGGTCTCGCCCGCGATGAGCAGCCGCCGGGCGGCCGCCGGCCCGACGGCGAGCGGCAGCAGCACGCTGGAGCCCCAGCCGGGGACCTGGCCGACGGCGATGTGCCGGTCACCGATCCGGGCGGTGTCCGCGGCGACGGCGACGTCGCAGGCGAGCAGCAGTTCGAGGCCGCCGCCGAACGCGGCACCGTTGACGGCGGCGATCGTCGGTACACCGGCAGCCATGACGGCACGGACCAGCCTCCGGCCCCGGTCCAGGAACTTCCGCAGCGCGGTCAGGTCCCGGAGCAGCGCCGTCGCCTCGGTGAGGTCGGCGCCGGCGCAGAAGCTGCGTCCGGTGCCGGTGAGGACGAGGACGCGGATGCCGGGTTCGTCGGCCGCGGCGAGCCACTCCTCCAGGCCGGCCATGACCGCGGAGCTGCACGCGTTGCCGGCGCCGGGCCGGTCGATCCGCGCCCACAACGCCGGCCCCCGCCGGGTCACCACCACCGGCCCGGTCATGTGACGCTCACGCAGAGCTTGCCGAACGCGGCGCCGGACAGCATCCGCGTGGCCTGGGTGGCGACGTCGGCGAGGTCGACGGTGCTGTCGACGACCGGCCGGAGCCGGTGCTCGGCGACGAAGTCGAGCAGCGCCCGGAACTCCGCCAGGGACCCCGTCGTCGACCCGTGGACGGTGATCTCCCGGGCGAACAGCCGGGTCAGGTCGAGCTTCGCGGTGAAGCCGCTGGTGCCGCCGCAGACGACGATCGTCCCGCCGACGCGGGTGGAGCGGGTCGAGTGCTCGAACGTCGCGGCGCCGACGGTCTCGACGACGACGTCGGCGGGCTCCGGGATCCGCGCGCCGGTGTCGAGGGCCGCGGCGGCGCCGAGCGCCAGGGCCCGCTCCCGCTTCTGCTCGGACCGGGAGGTGACGACGACGGTGGCGCCGGCCGCGACGGCCAGGCTGACCGCGGCGGTCGCCACGCCGCCGCCGGCACCCTGCACCAGCACCACCTGCCCGGGGGCGAGGGCGGCCTTGGTGAACAGCATCCGGTACGCGGTCAGCCACGCCGTCGGCAGGCTCGCCGCCTCCGCCCAGTCCAGGTGCGCCGGGCGGGGCAGCACGTGTGCGGCGGGGACGGCGATGTGCTCGGCGAGCACGCCGTGACCGGCGTCGGGCAGCAGGGTCGCGTGCGCGACGGCCCGCCCGCCGTTCCCGCCGGTCGCGGGCAGCGCCGGGTAGACGACGACGTCCCGGCCGTCGGCGACCCCGGCGGCGTCGCTGCCGAGCACGTGCGGGCCGGTGCCCGGCTGCCGGGTGGCGCCGCGCAGCGTCCACAGGTCGTGCATGTTGAGCGCGCCGGCCCGCACGTCGACGCGGACCCAGCCGTCGGGGACCACGGGGGTGTCGAGGTCGCCGACCCGGATCGCGGCGACCGGGTCGGCCGGGGACGGCTCGGTGACGTAGGCGGCCCTCACGCGGACCCGGCCCGCTCGGTGGGACCGTTCCAGAACGTCACGTCGGCGAGGTCGGCGCGGGCGGCGGGCCGGAAGTCGAGGCCCTTGGTGTAGGCGACCGGCAGCAGCGTGATCGGCCGCCAGTCCCCGGGCAGGCCGAGCACCTCCTGCACCTGCGTCGCCTTGTGCGCCAGCGCGGTCGCCATCACCGACCCCAGCCCGCGGGAGCGCAGCGCCAGCTGGAACGACCAGGCGAACGGGAAGATCGAGCCGTAGTAGCCGGACGCGGTGCCGCCGAGCGGGCGCTGCGGGACCGGTTTGGTGCTGCACAGCACGACCAGGACCGGCACCTCCTCGAGGTGGTCGACCAGGTACTTGACCGCGGTCAGGATCCGCGCCTGCCGGGCCTGCGCCGCCGGGTCGGGCCGCACCGACGGCGACAGCCGGGTGGTCGTCGCCGCCTCACCGCCCGCGAGCGGCCCCTCGACGGTCTGGTGCCACACCTCGGTGTACAGCGCGCCGATGCGGCGTTTCAGCGCCGGGTCGTCGACCGCGACGACGCGCCAGTCCTCGAGGTTGGAGCCCATCGGCGCCTGCTGGGCCAGCCGCAGGCAGTGCTCGACGACGGCGCGGTCGACGGGCCGGGTGAAGTCCATGCGGTGCCGCACCGCGCGGGTGGTGGTCAGGACCTCGTCGATGTCGGTGATCACAGCGGGGACGCTCATGCGGTGTCCTCTCCCGTCAGGCGGTCGACGGGCTTGTCCTCGTAGGGCAGCGGGTCGCCCCACCGGTCGAGGAAGGCGACGTCGCTGACGGGCTTGCGGGCGGCGACCTTGAAGTCGGTGCCCTGGGTGTACGCGATCGGGAGCATGGTGATCTGCAGGGCGTCGTCGGGGATGCCGAGCAGCGCGGCCGCGGCGGCGGCGTGGTGCAGGTGCAGGGTGGTGATGACGGTGCCGAGCCCGCGGGCCCGCAGCGCGAGGTTGAACTGCCAGATCGCCGGATACAGCGACCCGTAGACGGCCGAGTGCGTGCCGGGGCCGCCCCTGGCCGGGTTGGGCCGGGTCGCGCACGGGATGACCAGGAACGGCGCCCGGCCGATGTGGTGCGCGAGGTGCTCGGCGCCGCCGAGGATCCGCGCGGTCCGGGCGCTGACCGCGCCGTGCTCGTCGACCCCGCCGAGGCGGCCCCGCACGATCCGGCTCTCGGCGCCCTCGGCGCTGTGCAGCGGCTTGTGCACGTACTCCAGGTAGGCGTCCAGGTACAGGCGGGCCAGCTCGGCCTTGCGGTCCGGGTCGCCGACGACGACCCAGCGCCAGTCCTCGGCGGCGCCGCCGGTCGGGGCCTGCACCGCCAGCTGGAGGCACTCGCCGATCACGTCGAGGGGCACCGGCCGGTCGTAGTCCAGCCGCAGCCGCACCGACCGGGTGGTGGTGAGGACGTGGTTGAGGTCGGTGAAGGGAAGCCCGGTCATGCTCCGACCTCCGCGTCGTAGCCCATGAGGTCGGCGATGTGCAGGGTGTCGCAGTACTCCCGGACCTGGGTGATCCCGTCCGGGGCGGTGTCCACGACCCACAGGTACCGGTTCTGGTACCTGTGCTCGCTGCCCAGGGTCGCGTCGCCGCTCGCCTCGATCGCCACGAGGGTGTCGTCGGCGACCCACCGGTGCGGGGTGACCGTGACGGCGGCGGAGGCGTAGGCGCCGGACGCGATCCTGGCGCGCATGGCGGTGAGCTTGTCGGCGATGGCGACGGTGCCGTGGAAGGGACCGTTCGCGGTGATGTCGCCGGTACGGTGCAGCCGCCCGCGCCCACGGTCCCGGCCGGAGTCGGTCCACCAGGTGGCGCCGGCGCCGAACAGCGCCGCGAAGGCGTCGACGTCGCCTCGGGCGAGGGGCGGCCACAGCGCGAGCGCCAGCTCCTCCGCCCGGCTCCGCGGCTGCTGCCCGCCGGGCCCGGGCACGTGGTCCAGGGTGGTGCGGGGCACCGGGGCGCCGGCGCCGACGACGTGCTGGGCGTGGATGGTGTCGAGGTACTCGCGCACCGACACGATCGCCCCGGCGGCGTCGACGTCGAACACGAACGCGTACCGGTTGGCGTATTCGAGGCCCGAGGCGTGCAGCCCGTGGCCCTCGACCTCGATGACGCACACGTCGGTCCCGGCGATCACCCGCCGCGGGATCTGCCGGCAGCCGGTCGGGAACGCCGTCGGGCCGAGCGACCGCATCAGCGCGAGCTTGTCGTCCATGCGCATCAGCCCGTGCAGCGGGAACCGGCCGCTGCCGCCGGGCGACACCGCCGGGTCGCCGCCGCGGCGGTCCGGTCCGGTGTCGACCCACCAGGTCGCGCCGGGCGCGCACAGCCGGGCGAGGCCGCCGAGGCTGCCCCGGTCGAGCGCGGTGACGAAGTCCATGCCTGCCCGAACCGCCCGAGTCATGGACCCTCCAATCATTCCGACTGGAAGGTATCTATCACACCGGGAGCGGCCCCCTCAAGGGTTCGCCCTGCCCATCAGGCGTACAGGCCCTCCAGGACCATGGCGCTGAACTGGCGCGCCACCTCGTCCACGCTCAGCGGGCCGCTCAGGTTGAGCCACTGGTACGCCCACGCGCACATGCCGACCAGACCGAACGTGGCGATCCGGGCGTCGACGTCCGCGCGGAACACACCCCGCGTGACGCCGTCCTGCACCATCCCGGCGAACGCCGCCTCGACCAGGTCCCGCTTGCGGGTCACCTCCGCGAACAGCTCCCCGGTCAGGTACCGCCGCTCCTGGTAGAAGATCGTCACGTGCGCCCGGTACTCGGCCACGCTGGTCAGGCTGAACCGGATCAGCTCGCGCACCCGCACCGCCGGGTCGTCGCTGCCGGCCTCGATCTGCTGGATCGCGGTGAGCTGGGCCTCCAGGTACTCCTCCTGGATGTGTCGCAGCAGGTCGTCCTTGCTCTCGAAGTGGTGGTAGAACGCACCCTTCGTCAGCTGCGCCTGGTCCGCGATCTCCTGCACCGACGTGCGGTCGAAGCCGCGCTTCTCGAACAGGTCCAGCGCGCTCGTGATCAGCGACTTGCGGGTGTTCTCCGGGTCGTACCCGTCCGGCCACCGCTGCCGGCGGCGGGTCGACTCCGGCCGGTCGGACGTCGCACGAGCCATTTACGGCCTCCTGTATCGCTGCGGAGCCCAGAGCCTACCGTCCGGTCGGAAGGTTTGCTGCTGGACCCCTCAAACTTTTCGCACAGGGTACGGCGCGAAGTGACAGCTTGCGCACCGCCTCGTGCTGTCACCTACTACAGCCTAGGACGCGGCGCTCAGAACGGGGGCTCATCGACCTGCCCCACCGGAACCGGCCAGGTCGGCCTGGGCACCGGCCGTTGCAGCACCACCACGGCGTCCTTCACCCGGCCGAGGTCGAGCAGGTAGCCCGCGAGGGCGTGAGACCCCCAACCGGAATCGTCGCGCTCGAGGACGTCGACCGCCTCCTCCGTGCGTCCGGCACCGGCGAGCAGGCCGGCGACGGTCCCGGCCGCGTAGCGCGTGTCACCCTCGGGGTGCGCCCTCGCCAGTTCGAGGGCCTCGTCGAGACGGCCGCAGCCGGCCATCAGCTCCAGCCGGATCCTGAAGAAGTCCCAATCGTCGAGGCCGAGGGCATCCAGGAAGGCCAGGCCGTCCCCGGCGCGCCCCTGAGCCGCGTAGTGCGTGCACAGCGTGTCGACGATCCAGTCGTCCCGAGACGTGGAGGCGAACTCTCGCAGCACCTCCGTCGCCTCGTCGGAACGGCCATGCCGCACCAGCAGCTCCGCGAGAGACGACGCGCCATGGAACCGCCGGGTCTCCGAGTCGCCGGGGTTGCGGTAGACGGCGATCGCGCCCTCCACGTCACCGCGCTCCTCCAGCAGCTCCGCGAGGCGCCGCGCGGCGTTCCCGTGATACTCCGTCGCCGCGTACGCCCGCAGCTCCTCGACCCGGTCGTGCCGGGCCAGCAGCTCGGCGAGCGCGTCGCGGTTGTTCATCGACGTGACCTCGCGCGTGCGCAGCACGGCGACTGCGTCGTCCACCCGGCCCTGCCGCTCTCGGATCCTGGCCAGCAGGTTGAACGCGGTGAACGGCTCCATACGGTGCTGCGGCCGACCGGCGCCCGCTTCGATGCGGGCCGTCAGCAGCGCCGCTGCCTCCTCGTCCCGGCCCGCGGCCGCGGCGGCCTCGACCAGCACGCCGGCCAGGTACCAGTCGGCGACGTGCGGCGCGAGCAACGCGAACGCCTCCCCCGCCCTCCCGTGCCGGGTCAGCAGGCCGCCGTGGAAGCGCAGCGCGTGCTCGTTCCCGGCCGCCACGAGCGGCCGGACCAGGTCGATCGCCTCGCCGATCCGGCCCTGCCCTTCCAGCAGCTCCGCCATGGACTGGACCGCCGTCCACCAGCCCGTCGCCACGAACGGCGCGAGCAGCGCCGCCGCCTGCTCCGGCCGCCTGCGGGCCAGCTCCAGCGCGCAGAACCATTCCCCGCGGCCTGCCTGCAGCTCCACCTCGCCGGTATGACCGAGCTCGATCAGGCGCGTGACCACGTCCGGCGGGATGCAGCCGGACTGCGTGCGGGTGCGGTAGTCAAGATCCTCGGCATCCACGGCGGACACTGTAGTTCGGCCGGTCAGAAGGGCGGCTCGTCGACCGGCCCGTCCGGCTCCGGCCAGGTCGGCTGCGGTACGGGCGCCTGCAGCAGCGCCACGGCCTCCTTGACCCGGCCGAGCTCGATGAGCAGCGTCGCCCGGTCGCGGACGAGGTCCGGCGCGTCCCGTTCCAGCACGGCGAGGGCCTCCTCCGTGCGGCCCGCGTCGGCCAAGATGGCGGCGACCGTCATCACCGCGAACCACGGCTCCCGCTCGGGAGCGTCGGTCCGCGCCAGGTCGACCGCCTCGTCGAGCAGGCCGCACCTGGCCATCAGGCGCAGCCGCAGCCCGAAGCACTGCCAGTCCTCGCCGCCGACGCGGGTCTTGAGCCGGTCCAGGTGGGCGAGCGCCTCGTCCGGGCGGCCGCGGTCGGTGTGGTAGCCGCACACCGCGTAGACGACGACGTCCTCCGTGCCGCCGGGGCCGTCCGCGAGTGCGTGCAGCACCTCGAGCGCCTCGTCGCCCCTGCCGTGCCGGAGCAGCAGCTCCGCCAGCGACAGCCGGACGTCACAACCCGGCCCCTCCAGCGACTGCCGGTACACGCCGACCGCGCCCTCCACGTCGCCGCGCTCCTCCAGCAGCGCCGCGAGCCGGTCCGTGGCGTGGCCCAGAACCTCGGTGGCCGCGTACGCCCGCAGCTCCTCGACCCGGTCGTGGCGGGCGAGCAGGTCGGCCAGCACGCCCGGCGGGACGTCCGCGGTGTGCAGCAGGGCGACCGCCTCGTCGACGCGGCCCTGCCGTTCCCGGATCGCGGCGAGCAGCTCCACCGCATTGTCGGGTTCCACCCGCGGGCGGCCCCACTCCGAACGGCCAGGCGTCTCGAGGCGGGCGGTCAGCAGGACGGCCGCCTCCTCGTCCCGGCCCACCACCTCGGCGACGTCGACGAGCGCCTCGGCTGCGACCCAGCCCGCGATGTGCGGCACCAGCAGGTCGAACGCCTCCTCGCCGCGGCCGTGCCGGGCGAGGAGACGGGCGACGAACGACAGTCCGACGCCGGACGCGTACGGCCGGGTCAGCGCGACCGCCTCCTCGGCCCGTCCCCAGCCGTCGAGGAGCCCCGCGACGGTCTCCGCGGCGACCCACCAGCCCGTGGCCACGAACGGGGCAAGGACCGCGAGGGCCTCCTCCTGCCGGTCCTGCCCGGCGAGGTCCCGGGCCAGGTGCAGCGCGCAGAACCACTCGCCGCGCCCCGCCTGCAGCTCCACCTCTCCGGCGTGACCGAGCTCCACCAGACGGGCGACCAGCTCCGGCGGAATGCAGCCGTCCCGCATCCGGGTGCGGTAGTCAAGATCCACGGCCCGCACCCTACGACGGCGCGCACGTCGCGTAAGGCGTCCTAGGATACTGGGTCAGGAGACCGACAGGGAGTGGATGGCGCCCGCTCGGGTGCCGAAGTACATGGCGCCCTTCCAGACTGCGGGGGTCGACTCGATGCAGCCGCCGATCTTCAGCTCCCAGAGCAGCTTCGGCTGGGCGTTGGTGTCCTTGACGTCGTAGGCGTGCATGATGCCGGAGCAGTCGCCGATGAACAGGGTGTCGTCGACGACGACCGGGGACTGCCAGGTCTCGTTGCCGGGGACGCGGAACTTCCACCGCACGGCGCCGGTGGCGCGGTCCAGGCCCATGACGTCGCCGCCGGTCGTGTCGAAGATGGCGATGTCCTTGAACAGCGCCGGCGTGCCCCAGATGCCGGCCGGCTTGCTGCCCTGGTCCTTGACCGCCCACACGACGGGATTGTCGGGCTTCGACGGGTCGAGCTTCAGCATCTGCCCGACCTGCTTGGAGCGGGCGTTGCCCTTCTCGTACTCCGAGCCGACGTACAGGAAACCGTCCTCGTCGATGACGATCGAGGCGTCGGTGTCGTCACCGGTCCAGAACCGGAACACCCGGGTCGGGGTCTTGCCGGACTTCAGGCCGCTGATGTCCCAGCCCTGCACGAGCCCGCCCGAGTTCGCGAAGTACACGACGTCCTTGTAGATCGCGACGGAGTTCTCGATCGAGACGTTGGTGTCGCCGAAGTCCTTGAGCAGCTGCTGGTCCCAGCCGGGGGTGTTGAACACCAGCTTCGGGTCGACGGTGACCTTGCCGTTGGCGTCGTATCCGCGGTTGAGCTTCACGATGTGGAACTGGCTGTTCTCGCCGCCCTCGAACAGGTAGTCGTCGATGATCAGGCCGGAGCCGTCCCAGTCGTCGTTCCACATCGTCGGCTTCACCGCGTTCGCCGACAGCTTCCACAGCTCGGTCGGCTTGCCCCGGTCCAGGGCGATGACCCGGTAGTAGTTGTCGCGGGAGCCGGAGTACAGCAGCGGGAAGCCGTCGGGGTCCATCGTGACGGTGCCCTTGATGATGTCGCCGGTCTGGAAGTCCGGGATGATCCGCTCGCCGGTGGTCGCGTCCAGGAAGTGGATGGCGCCGTCGTACGCGCCGAACACCACCCACGTCCGGCCGTCCTTCTCGAACACGGCGGGCTGGCCGGTCCAGCCGTTGCCGCACCACTGCGTCGTCTTGCCCTTGTCCTCCGACATACGGCACAGCCCGCCGGTCTTCGGGAACTGCCACTTGTGCACCGGCATCTCCCGCGGCACCGGGCCCTGCCCGTAGTAGGTGCGGGTCGGGTTGCCGCGGAACGTCAGCAGGCCCTGCACCTTCGTCCCGTACGGCTTGCCGACCATCGCCGGGTCCGACCAGCCGGTGAACGCCGGTTTCGCCGGCGACGGGGACGCCGGCTCGGCGGGCGCGCCGGTCGCGGTCACGTCCGGGGTCTCGGACGCGGTGTCGCGCAGCGCGTACGCGGCGGTGGCGACCCCACCCACAACCAGGGCCAGGGCAGCAGCGATGGAGAGGCGGAAGGCCGCCGTACGTGACATTGCGCCAGTATGTCGATCGACCGCCATGTGCGGCTCCCCCGAACGGCGCTATGGGATCCGTGCCACCGGCCTCACCCCCGGGGCACCCTCATTGCGGTTTTTCGAAATGCTGGTAATCCACGCCGGTTTTCCAGGCGCCTCCCCAGGCGAACCCCTCCGCCTTGAACGCGGTCACGACCACGTCGCCGGCCACGATCATGCCGGGTCTGACATTACGCCGGTCCAGGTACTCCTTGCCGGCGGACGGCATGATCTGCTTCCCCGGCAGGTACGGGTTCTCCACCGTGTTGACGTCGATCGCGCGGCCGTACGCGTGGTTGGACCAGTGCGTGGTGTTCGGGACGTTGCGGCAGTTGAACGCCGACGTGTTGTCCGCCGCCATGGACGCGTCGTCGCTGCCGCCGTACGCCTCGATCGTCTGCATGCTCCGGATCGGGAACCGCGCCGCGTAGAGCCGGCCGAAGACCCGCACGACCGCGTCGGCGATCGCGCGGTGCACGACCAGCTCACCGACCCTGGCGGTGCCGTCGAAGCCGACGTAGGACAGGCGCAGCAGCCGCAGGTCGTCGAGGCCGACGGGGCAGCCGGGCCGCCACGACACACCGGTCATCCGCTGCCGCGCCTCGGCGGACAGCACCTCGACCGTGCCGACGAAGGCGGGTGTACCGGCGGCACTCGGCGACGCGGCAGACGGCGCGGCGGTCGACGGGCTCGCCGCGACGGCCGGTGACGGCGGCGCACCGCTCGCGGCGGTGCCCCCGGAGCCGCCGCCGCAGCCCGCGAGCACGCCCAGGACCAGCGCCGACGCCAGCGCCGACTGCACGGCGGCGGCGACCGGGCGGGTGCGGGAACGGGTGCGCATGCGGCCGATACTATGTGTCGTGCCGGTTGACCAGCGCAGACGACGCGCCCCAAAGGCCCTGCTCACGCTCGCCACGCTGGTGCTGGTGCTCACGGCGTGCGGTGGGAAGCCCTCCCGGTCCGCGCAGCCGGAGTCGAGCCCGTCCGCGTCGGAGGCCGCAGAGCCGCCCCTGGAGGCCGAGACGGCACCGGTGGCGGCGTCACCGTCGGTACCGGCGTCACCGTCGGCGTCGGTGTCGAAGAAGCCGTCGCCGTCGAAGACCGCCGCCGCGGCGGTCGCGGCGAACGACGCGTCGCGGCTCAAGACGCTGCCGTCCGGCACGACACAGGTCGTGATCGTGCAGGCGGCGAGCGCCTCCGCGACCACGGCGAGCCTGCAGGCCTACGCGAAGACCGGCGGGGCGTGGCAGCCGGCGCTGCCGGCGATGACCGCGAAGATCGGCGCCAACGGGTTCAGCGGCGCCAAGCGCGAGGGCGACAAGACGACCCCGACCGGCGTGTTCGGCTTCGACGGCACCATGTACGGCATCTCCGCCAACCCGGGCGTGAAGTACACCTACCACCGGGTCGTGCAGGACGACTGGTGGGACGAGAACAGCGACTCCCCCGGCTACAACACGTTCCACCACGGCGCGAACCCCGGCGGGCCGAGCGAGCCGCTGTGGCAGATCAGCCCGCAGTACAACCACTTCGCGGTGATCCGCTACAACATGCCGGCGACGCCGGGCCGCGGGTCCGGCATCTTCCTGCACGTCACCAACGGCAACCCGACGCTCGGCTGCGTCGCGCTGCCCACCGGTGACCTGGTGGCGCTGCTGCGGTGGCTGAACCCGGCGGCGAACCCGCGGATCGTGCTGTCGCCGACCGGCCAGCTGTCGCGGTACTGAACCGGTCAGCTCACGTGGGCGGTGCCGCAGCCGGGGCAGGCGAAGAGGTGCACGTCGGTGGTGAGGCGCAGGCCCGTCGGGCGCTCGTGCGCGTCGCCGTCGGGGGCGGACCAGTCCAGGTCCTGCTCCTCGATGGGGATCCAGTGGAACGACTCGTCGTCGTACTCGTGATCGGAGATGACCAGGAGCAGGTCGCTCGGGGTGCCGCAGTGCGGGCACGGGAACTCGCCGGCCCGGCGCGGGTAGCCGCCGACCTTCCAGCCGGGCGCGACGAACCCGGCCGCGACACCCGGCGGCATGCGGTCGCGGACGGCCGGCGGCAGCGCGTCGGCGCACGGGTAGTCGGTGACCTGCTCCGGGTGCAGCAGGCACGGCGCAGGCAGCCAGCCGGCGTGCTGGACGTCGCCCTGCGGCGGGTCGGTCAGCAGGTCCGCGGGCAGGTCGGCGGCGCGCCGGTGGCGGATCTGCACGGCGGGGCCGGCGGCGTTGCGCAGGTGCTCGACGGGGCACCACAGGACCTGCAGGACGTCGAAGGTGTCGCCGTGCGGGTCGGTGCGGGGCAGGTCGGGGACGTCCGACGCCCACAGCTGGGCGAGCGGGACCAGCGGGTTCGGCCGGGCGTGCGGGCGGCCGTCGCGCAGCTCATGCGTGCACAGCGGCCACGGCTCGTCCGCCGGCCACACCAGGGGCCCGCCGACGTGGCTGTCCCCCGCCCTGGGCGGGTGGACGGCGGCATCGGGCACCCTGGCGGCGTGCGGCGCGCCGGCGTCGGCCACACCGAAAGGGGCGCCGGCCGGGCGGGCAGCGGCGCCAGGCGCCCAAGAACCAGCACCGGGCGGGCCGGCGGTGGCACGGCGCGGGTGCAGGCGGGTCGCGGTCCGGCCGAGCGCGGTCAGCTCCGGGAACTCGGCAAGGATCTCCGGCGCGAACGGCGGAGTGATCATGATCTCGAGGATAGCCACGGCGAATGGAGCGAAGCGGAAACAACGCTCAGGTTTCACGATCTACGCAACCAGTTGGCAACCGAATCCGGAGATGATCATGTCGGCGGGAGCGGTTGCGTCGACGTTGCGCAATTGTTACCGCCAACAACATTTTCGAAATCGCAGTGGACTTGTGCCCACCGGCCACGGAGGAATACGTTGCCGGACACAACAATCACCGTCGTCCCGAAGACACCCCGACGGTGCCCCCGCCCCCGAAACCCCCCAGCGCCCTGAGGCGCATATCCGAAAGGACCCGTGCAATGCGCAGAGGGATCCTCTCCCTGTTGGCGGTCGGCGTCCTCGCCACCGGCGGTCTCACCGCCTGCGGCGACGACAAGGCCGCCGATCCCGGCAGCGGCGGCAACGCCAAGAAGCCGAAGATCGGCGTGATCCTGCCTGACAGCAAGTCCTCGGCCCGCTGGGAGACCGCGGACCGCAAATACCTCGAGGCGGCGTTCAAGACCGCCGGCGTCGACTACGACATCCAGAACGCGCAGAACGACAAGGCCGCGTTCCAGACCATCGCCGAGCAGATGATCACGGGCGGCGTCAACGTCCTCATGATCGTCAACCTGGACTCCGGCACCGGCAAGGCCGTGCTGGACAAGGCCAAGGCCGCCGGCGTCGCCACCATCGACTACGACCGGCTCACGCTGGGCGGCTCGGCGGCGTACTACGTCAGCTTTGACAACGTCGCGGTCGGCAAGCTGCAGGGTGAGGGCCTCGTCAAGTGCCTCACCGACGCGAAGGCCACCAAGCCGGTCATCGCCGAGCTCAACGGCTCCCAGACCGACAACAACGCGACCCTGTTCAAGCAGGGCTACGACGGCGTGCTCAAGGCCAAGTACGACAGCGCCGAGTACGTGAAGGGCCCGGACCAGTGGGTCGCGGAGTGGGACAACACCACCGCCGGCACGGTCTTCGAGCAGATGCTGACCTCGACGCCGAACATCGCGGGCGTCCTGGCCGCCAACGACGGCCTCGGCAACGCCGCGATCAACGTCCTCAAGAAGCAGAAGCTCAACGGCAAGGTCCCGGTGACCGGCCAGGACGCGACCGTCCAGGGCCTGCAGAACATCCTCAACAGTGACCAGTGCATGACCGTCTACAAGGCCGTCAAGCAGGAGGCCGACGCCGCCGCCAAGCTCGCCATCGGCCTGGCCAAGGGCGAGAAGGGCGCCACCTCCCAGAAGGTGACCGACCCCGAGGGCAAGCGTGAGGTCGACGCCGTGCTGCTGACCCCGAAGTCGATCACGAAGGACAACGTGAAGGACGTCGTCGACGACGGCTATGTCACGGTCGCCGAGCTGTGCACCGGCGACTTCGCCGCCAAGTGCGCCACGGCGGGCATCAAGTAGCACCCAGCCGAACGGCCCGGTGTCCGCGTTCCCCCCAGCGCGGACACCGGGCCTGCGCGCTGCCATCACCACCGTCGTCGGACATGCAAGAAGGAGCATCGTGACCGACACACCTCTGCTGGAGGTCCGTGGGCTCAACAAGAGCTTCGGACCGGTCCAGGTCCTGCGTGACGTGGACTTCTCCGCGTACGCGGGCCAGGTCACCGCCCTCGTCGGCGACAACGGCGCCGGAAAGTCCACCCTGGTCAAGTGCCTCGGCGGGATCTACTCGATCGACTCGGGCGAGTACCTGTTCGACGGCAAGCCGGTGAGCGTCCACGGGCCGCGCGACGCCGCCGCGCTCGGGGTCGACATCGTCTACCAGGACCTCGCGCTCTGCGACAACCTCGACATCGTCCAGAACATGTTCCTCGGCCGCGAGATCAAGAGCGGCATCGTCCTGGACGACATCACGATGGAGCAGCGCGCCGCGGAGACCCTCGCGGGGCTGTCGGTGCGCACCGTCAAGTCGGTCCGCCAGCACGTGTCGAGCCTGTCCGGCGGCCAGCGGCAGACGGTCGCGATCGCCAAGGCCGTACTGTGGAACAACCGCCTCGTCGTGCTCGACGAGCCGACCGCCGCGCTCGGCGTCGCGCAGACCGCCCAGGTCCTGGAGCTGGTGCGGCGCCTCGCCGACAACGGCCTCGCCGTCGTGCTCATCTCGCACAACATGAACGACGTGTTCGCGGTCGCCGACCGCATCGCCGCCCTGTACCTCGGCCAGATGTGTGCCCAGGTGAGCGCGACCGACGTGACCCACTCCCAGGTCGTGGAGCTCATCACCGCCGGTCGCAGCGGCGACCTCGGCCTGCGCAAGAACGGAGCGACGGCATGACCGTGTCCACCGTGCCGCCGGAGGAGAAGTCGACCGACGGCCAGCCCGCGTCCCTCGGCCTCTACGTGCGCACGTACCTGGCGAAGGTCCGCGGCGGCGACATGGGCGCGCTGCCGGCCATCCTCGGCCTGATCGCGCTCACGATCATCTTCTCGGTCGCCCGGCCGGTGTTCTTCAGCGCCGCGAACTTCGCCAACCTGCTCTCCCAGGGCGCCGCCGTCACGGTCATCGCCATGGGCCTGGTGTTCGTGCTGCTGCTCGGCGAGATCGACCTGTCCGCGGGGTACGCCAGCGGTGTCTGCGCCGCGGTCCTGGCGACCCTGCTCACCACGCACGGGTTCCCCTGGTACGTGGCGATCCTCGGCGCCGTCGTGACCGGTGTCGCCATCGGCCTCGTCATCGGCCTGCTGGTGTCGAAGATCGGCATCCCGTCGTTCGTGGTGACCCTGGCCGCGTTCCTCGCCTTCCAGGGCGCGGTGCTGCTGCTCATCAAGGGCGGCACGATCATCTCGGTCGACGACCCGACCATCAAGATGATCAACTTTGACGGCCGGTTCACCCCGTTGCAGGGCTGGATCCTGTACGGCGTGACGATCGCCGCCCTGACCGCGCTGCAGCTGTGGAAGCGCACCAGCCGCGCCCGCCGCGGGCTCGCCGTCGAGCCGATGTCGGTGATCGCGCTGCGCGTCGGCTCGATCGCCGCGCTCATGGGCGTCGGCGTCTACGTGCTCAACCTCGAGCGCGGCCGCAACATCCTGTTCTCGCAGAAGGGCGTGCCGATGGTCGTCCTGCTCATCGGCATCCTGCTGGTGATCTGGACGTTCGTGCTCAGCCGCACCGCCTACGGCCGGCACCTGTACGCGGTCGGCGGCAACAAGGAGGCGGCCCGCCGGGCCGGCATCAACGTCGACGCGATCCGCATCTCCGTCTTCGTCATCTGCTCCGGCATGGCCGCCGTCGGCGGTATCATCGCCGCGTCCCGGCAGGCGTCCGTCGACCCCAACACCGGCGGCAGCAACGTGCTGCTCTACGCCGTCGGCGCCGCCGTCATCGGCGGCACCAGCCTCTTCGGCGGCAAGGGCCGGGTCCTGGACGCCGTCCTCGGCGGCGCGGTCGTCGCCGTCATCGAGAACGGCATGGGCCTCATGCAGTACAGCGCCGGGCAGAAGTTCATCGTCACCGGTGTCGTGCTGCTCGCCGCCGCCGGCATCGACGCCCTGTCCCGCCGCCGGGCCGCATCAGCCGGGCTGAGATAGCCGCGCCGTCCCGCCGGTCGGAACAGCTGCCAGAACGGCTCTGGTCCGGCCAGCGGGACGGCCGTACGGTAAGCGGCAGCCATCAACGAGAAAGTCGAGCATGCGCGTCGGCCCCAGCCAGGAGGAGATCCGCAGGAGCAACCTCGGTGCTCTCCTGCGCTCCGTGCACCTCCACGGCGCCATGTCCCGCGCCGACCTGACCACGAGCCTGGGACTCAACCGCAGCACGATCGGCGCGCTCACCGCCGACCTCGCGGCGGCCGGGCTCGTCAGCGAAGGCGTCCCCCGCGAGCAGCGCGGCCGCGCCGGCCGGCCCTCCCTGGTCGTGCGGCCCGAGTCGGAGCACGTGTACGTGTTCGCGTTCGCCGTCGAGGTCGACCGGATCGTCGCCGCCCGCGTCGGGCTCGGCGGGGTCGTGCTCGACCGGCACGCCGCCGTCCGGGAACGCGGCGACCGCAGCGCCGCCCAGGTCGTCGCGCCGATCGCGGACTTCGTCCGGAAGATGCAGAAGGCCGCCCCGCCCGGGGCGAGGCTCGTCGGCAACGCCGCGGCGGTCTCCGCCATGGTGCGCCGCGAGGACGGGTTCGTCCGGCTCGGCCCCGAGCTCGGCTGGGTCGACCAGCCGCTCGGCGAGGCCCTCGCCGACGTCATCATCAGCACCGGCGTCGACCTGTTCCCCGCCACCGGCGTGCGCACCGCCCCGGCGGGCATCGTCCCCGCGCAGCGCACGCCGCAGGCCCGCGACCTGGTCGACCCGTCCGGCGCGCTGACCCGGTCCGCGCAGCCCACCGGTACCGACGCCGCCGACGACACCGACGAGGACTTCGGCGAGACGGACGGTCCCGAACCGGCGCCGACCCGGGCGCTGGTGCAGGTGCGCAACAACGCCGACCTGGCCGCGCTCGCCGAACACGCCCGCGGCGCCGCCGTCGGCTGCGACAACGTCGTCTACCTCTACGGCGACGCGGGCGTCGGCGGCGGCATCATCGCCGCCGGGCGCCCCGTCACCGGTCACGGCGGCTACGGCGGCGAGGTCGGGCACATGGTCGTCAACCCCGCCGGCAAACCGTGCAGCTGCGGCTCCCACGGCTGCTGGGAGACCGAGATCGGCGAGCACGCGCTGCTCGCCGCCGCCGGCCGCAACCCGTCGTCCGGGCGCGACGGCATCCTCGCCGTCGTCGACGCGGCCGGGCGCGGCGACGCCTCGGCGCAGGCGGCGGTCCGGCAGGTCGGCGACTGGCTCGGCTTCGGCGTGGCGAACCTCGTCAACATCTTCAACCCGGAGATGGTGATCTTCGGAGGCACGCTGCGGGAGGTGTACCTCGCATCCGCCGCACAGGTGCGCAGCCGCCTCAACCGCAACGCGCTGCCCGCCTGCCGCGAGCACGTCCGGCTGCGGACCCCGGTCCTCGGCGAGGACGCCGCCCTGCTCGGCGCCGCCGAGCTCGCGTTCGAGCCGCTCTTCGCCGACCCCCTGGATTTCGCGTAACCAGTAATTCCGTAATTCCGGGTGCGGTGCGGTTGCCGGGCCCCGCGACGCCTCAGCTCTCCTGCCCGTCACCCGATCTTTCCGGCACTGGACGGGAACCGCGACGGGAGGCGACATTGCTGGGCAGGCTGCGGCACGTCGTCCCGACGCGTGGGTACGCGATCCTGTGCGGCTCCGCCGCCGCCGTCACCGCGCTGCTGTTCGTCACGCTGGTCACCGGCGCCGGCGGGCCCATCGTCGCCCAGAACACGTCCAACGTCGCGCTCTTCGCCGCCGCGCTCGCCGCCGCGTGGGGGTGCCTGACGAAGTCGCTGGGCAGGGCTCAGCGCCCCTTCGCGCGCCGGGTGCGCTGGTCGTGGGCGCTGACCGGGCTGGGCGCGTTCTCCTGGGCCGTCGGCCAGATGTTCTGCATCTGGTACGAGACGATCCTGGGCACCGAGGTGCCGTTCCCGTCCCTCGCGGACGCCGGCTACTTCTGGATGATGCCGTTCACCGCGGCCGGGCTGCTCGTGCTGCCGATGAGCCGGCAGAGCGTCGCCCAGCAGGCCCGCAGCATCCTCGACGGGCTCATGATCGCCGCGTCGCTGCTGCTCATCACCTGGATCCTGATCCTGGGACCGCTCGCCCGGCAGGGCGCCGACAGCTTCCTCGCGCTGCTGGTCACCCTCTGGTACCCGGGCGGCGACGTCGTCGTGCTCACCGTCGTGCTGTTCATGCTCGCCCGGCTGCGCGCCGGCGGGCAGCGGCCCATGTCGCTGCCGCTGGTCGGGACGGGCCTGGCCGCGTTCACCGTGTCCGACAGCGGCTACGCGTACCTGACGCTCATCGACAACTACGACTCCGGCGCCGTGCTCGACCTCGGCTGGTTCGCCGGGTTCGTGCTGATCCTCGTCGCGTCCCGCAAACCCGACCGCCAGCACACGGCCGACGACTCCGACGCGCTGACCCGCCCGCTCGGCGTCATGCTGCCCTACATCGCGGTCCTCGGCGCCCTGTGCACCAGCACGTTCGAGGTGCTCAAGCACGGCGCGCACGACCCGTTCGTGTCCTGGTCGCGGTCCGCGATCATCCTGCTCATCGTCGGCCGCCAGCTGCTCACCCTGCTGGAGAACCGCAACCTGACGCGCGACCTGGAGGACCGGGTCGAGGCCCGCACCGCCGAGCTGCGCGCCAGCGAGCAGCGCTTCCAGGCGCTCGTGCAGCACAGCTCCGACGTCGTCACCGTCGTCGCCGTCGACGGCACCGTCACCTACCAGTCCGAGTCGATCGCCCGCGTCTTCGGCTACGACCGCGAGCACGTCGCCGGGCAGCGGCTCACCGGCTTCCTGCCCGACGAGGCCGGCGCCCGTCTCGAGGAGGCGTTCGGGGCGGTCGCCGACACCCCGTACGCCAGCCGGGTCGTGGAGATCCCGATGCGGCACGCCGACGGGCACTTCCGCCTCGCCGAGGTCACCGTCACCAACCTGCTCGCCGACGCCAACGTGCAGGGTCTCGTGCTCAACTCCCGGGACATCTCCGAGCGCAAGGAGCTCGAGGACCAGCTCGTCCACGAGGCGTTCCACGACGGCCTCACCAAGCTGGCGAACCGGGCCCTGTTCAAGGACCGGGTCGAGCTGGCGCTGCGCCGCCGCGGCGACGCCGACATCGCCGTGCTGTTCCTGGACCTCGACGGGTTCAAGGAGGTCAACGACAGCCTCGGCCACGCCGCCGGCGACCAGCTGCTCGTGCAGGTCGCCGACCGGCTCGCCGCCGCGGTCCGGCCCGGCGACACCGTCGCCCGCTTCGGCGGCGACGAGTTCGCGGTCCTCATCGACGTGGTGGACAACGCGGATGACGCCGACGACCTCGCCACCCGCATCATCGACGCCCTCGACCTGCAATTCGATATCGACAATACGGAAATCCACGTGCGGGGCTCGATCGGCATCGCCCTCACCGGCCCCGACGCCGCCGACGCCGACCAGCTCATGCGCAACGCCGACCTCGCCATGTACCGCGCGAAGGCCGCCGGCGAGGGCACCTTCGCCCGCTACGACCCGGCGATGCACTCCGGGCTCGTCGACCGGCTGCAGCTCGCCGCCGACCTGCGCCGCGCTTTGGAAGGCACCGAAGGCACCGGCGAGCTCGTCCTGCACTACCAGCCGACGATCGAGCTGCGCTCGGGCACCGTCACCGGCTTCGAGGCGCTCGTGCGCTGGAACCACCCCGTCCGGGGCATGATCTCCCCCGCCGACTTCATCCCGCTCGCCGAGTCGACCGGCCTCATCCGCCCCCTCGGCCAGTGGGTCCTCGCCGAGGCGTGCCGCCAGGGCGTCGAGTGGGGCGCCGGCGACCCGGACCGGGTGCTGACGATGGCCGTCAACGTCTCCGGCCGCCAGTTCGACCAGACCGACCTGCCCGCGATCGTCGCCGGCGTCCTCGCCGACACTGGGCTGCCGCCGGAGCGGCTGTGCCTGGAGATGACCGAGAGCGTCCTGATGACCGACACCGAGGAGAACCTCGCGGTCCTGCTCAGCCTCAAGGCGATCGGGGTCAGGCTCGCCATCGACGACTTCGGCACCGGCTACTCGTCCCTGGCGTACCTGCGCCGCTTCCCCGTCGACACGCTGAAGATCGACCGCTCCTTCGTCGAGCGCATCGGCGGCGCCACCCCCGACGCGGCCCTCGCCCGCACGATCGTGCAGCTCGGGCAGAGCCTGGGCATGGCGACGGTCGCCGAGGGCATCGAGCAGTACCCGCAGTTCCTCGCGCTGCGCCGGATGGGCTGCGACCTCGCCCAGGGCTACTACTTCTCCCGCCCGCTCCCGGCGGACGAGGCCGGCGCCCTGCTCCGCGACCCGGCCGCCCTCGCCGCCTGAGGTCCCGGTTGCCGCACCGGTGCGGCCGCGTGGGGTTCGCCCCCGTCCAGCAACGCCACTCATGTCCAGGAACCGCCGGCGCGTGCCGATCTCACCGTGGGGCGAGGCGCGAGTCGCCGCGCCCCGACGTGCGATCACCAGGCATCACGAGAAGGAGCTCATTGATGACGGCTGCCATCACCGACCAGGCGCGTCTGGACCTGCCCGGCCACTGGCCGGCCGCCCTCGGGCCGCGGGCCCTGGCGGGCCTCGACGTGCCCACGCCGTTCCTGGCAGTCGACCTGGACACCGTCGCGGACCGGTACACCGCGTTCGCCGCCGCGATCCCGGGCGTGTCCACGTTCTACGCGATGAAGTGCAACCCCAGCACCGACATCCTCGGCACGCTCGCCGCGCTGGGCGCCGGCTTCGAGGTCGCCTCCATCGGCGAGCTGCGGATGCTGCAGGAGATCGGCGTCGACCCGGCCGAGGTCCTGTACAGCAACCCGATCAAGCCGCCCGCCGCGATCGTCGAGGCCCGCAAGGCCGGCCTGTGGCGCTTCAGCTTCGACTCCGAGGGTGAGCTGCACAAGCTCGCCCAGCTCGCGCCCGGCGCAGCCGTCTACATCCGGCTGCGCGTCGACGACTCCACCAGCAGCTTCCCGCTGTCGCGGAAGTTCGGCGCGGAGGCGCACGAGGCCCGGGCGCTGCTGCTGCTCGCGCGGGAGCTGGGTCTGCGTCCGTACGGCGTCACGTTCCACGTCGGCTCGCAGTGCGCGACCACCAGCGCGTGGCGGCAGGCGATCGCGGCCGCCGGCCGGCTGATGGCGGCCCTCGCCACCGACGGCGTCCACCTGGAGATGCTCGACCTCGGCGGCGGCTTCCCGGCCCGGTACGTCGAGCGGGTGCCGTCGCTGACCCAGATCGCCGACGCGATCGTGCCGGCCCTCGACGAGCTGCTGCCGTACCGGCCGCCGGTCCTCGCCGCCGAGCCCGGCCGGCACCTGGTCGCGGAGAGCTCCGTCATGGTGTCCTCGGTGCTCGGCCGCGAGGTCCGGGCCGGGGAGAACTGGCTGTACCTCGACATCGGCGCCTACCACGGCATGATGGAGACGCAGCAGACGGTGCAGCAGTGGCGGTTCCCGCTGTGGACGTCGCGGACCGACCACGCGCTCGTGCCGCACCTGCCGTTCACCGTCACCGGCCCGTCCTGCGACAGCTCCGACACGATGTTCTACGGTGTCAACCTGCCGTCCACGATCGACGTCGGCGACCAGCTGTACATCGGCTCCGCCGGGGCGTACACGCTGAGCTACGCCTCCAACTTCAACGGCTTCCCGCCGCCGGAGCCCGTCTTCTTCGGCGGCGTCGCCCCGTCCCGGGTGCCGGTGCACCTGCCCGGTGCCCGGGTGGGCGGCAGCTGATGGCCACGGCCGTTGCGCCCCCGCGGACGCACCGGCCCACGCGCCCGTCCCGCCACCGCAGTGTGACCCCCGGCGGGCGCCGGCGCGCCGGGCGGTTGCGCGAGCTGATGGTGTCCGGGCTCGTCGACTCGTTCGGCCTGTCGCTGGGCTGGACCGTCTTCAACCTCGTCGCCGTGGACCGCGGCGGGCTCGCCCTCGCCGGGCTGTTCAACGCCGCCATGCTCATCGGCGTCGTGCTGTCCGCGCCCGTCACCGGCCGGCTCGCCCGGCACCTGCACGGGCGCAAGCTGCTGCTGCTCGCCGGCGGGACCGAGGGCGTGCTGCGGGTGGCGACGCTCGCCGCGCTGCTCGCCGGCTGGGACGGCAAGCTCGTCGCGGCGGGCATCGTCGTCATGCACATCGCCGCCTACGCCGGGTTCGCCGCGATGCGCGCCGAGGTCGCCGCCGTCGACGCCCGGCCGCAGGCGATGACCCGCTACGCGCTGTCGATCGCCGCCGTCGAGGCCGCGGGTGCCGGTGTCGCGGCGCTGCTGCCGCTGCGGGGGCATTTCCAGCTGGCGGTGTTTCTCGTGTACGGGCTGAGCCTCGTCCCCACGATCCTCACCGCACGCAGAGCGCGCGTCCGCGACTCGGGGGGCGTCGACGCCGGTCCTGAGCCGGCGAGGACGCGGGCCCGGCGGCGCCGCCCCCGGCTGCCGTGGCCGGTCCTCGCCGGTGGCGGGTTCGTCACGCTCCTCGCGGCCGGGCCCACCCTGTTGTCCGTGGCCCTCGCCAGCGAGCTGCACGGTCACACGGCGGTGGCGGGCGCGGCGATCGCGTTCAGCGCCGGCTGCCTGCTGTCGTCGTCGGCGGTCTCGCTCGTCGACCGGCTCCTGCTGCCGATCCAGGTCACCTGGCCGCTGTGGGGCGTCGGCATGCTGGTCGGCTGGCTGCTCGCCCCGGCGCACCTGCTCGGGCTGTTCTTCGCGCAGTTCCTGTCGGGGCTGTCGATGACGGCGTTCGAGGGCGGCATGGACGCCCGCATCGCCCGCGACGCCGCGCCGGGCACGGTGACGACGGTCCTCGCGTGGAGCGCCTCGACCCGGGCGCTCGGCGGGGCGGTCGCGGTGCGGCTGCTGCCGGCGTTGGTCGCCGCCCCGGCGATCGGCCTCACCAGCGGTGTGGCGGCGGCGACCCTCACGGCGGCGGCGCTGTCGGCGTTCGTCAAGCTCAGGACGGCCCGCTGAGCGGCCGCCCCGGCGTTCCAACCGGCTCAGGAAAGCCCGTCGAGCAGCTGCCGCGCGAGCGGTCCCGCGGAGGCGGGGTTCTGGCCGGTGTACAGGTTGCGGTCGACGACCGTGTACGGCTTCCAGACCTCGCCCCGGCTGAACTCGACACCCATCGCGACGAGCTCGTCCTCGGCCAGCCACCTCGCCCGGCTCGCCAGCCCGACGGCTTCCTCCTCGTCGTTGGTGTACGCCGTGACGCGGTACCCGGCGAACGGCGACACCCCGTCGCGCCGGGTGGCGAGCAGGGCGACCGGCGCGTGGCAGACCACGGCGAGGGGCATGCCGGCGGCCAGGGCGGCGGTCAGCAGCCGGCCCGAGTCGGCGTCCTGCCACAGGTCCTCCATCGGCCCGTGCCCGCCGGGGTAGTACACCGCGTCGTAGTCCTCGAGGCGGGCGGTGGCGAGCGCGACCGGCCGCCGCAGCTCCCCGGCCCGGCGGATCACGCCCTCCTGCTCCAGGGCGACCTGCTCGCCGCCGGCCATCGCCGGGCGCAGGCTCATCACGTCCACGTGCGGCACGACCCCGCCGGGCGTCGCCACGACGATCTCGTGCCCGGCGCCGGTGAGCGCGGCGTACGGCGCCGTGAACTCCTCGGCCCAGTAGCCGGTCGGGTGCCTGGTGCCGTCCCTGAGCGTCCAGTAGCTCGCCCCGGTCATCACGAACAGGATCTTCCCCATGCCCTGAATCGTCCCCGTTCCCGGCGCTCCGGCGACCACCTCGAGGAGTGACTCCCCGCCGGGGCCTCGCCGTCGACGGGGGACGGTTACGCTCGTCGCTGTGCTAGACACCATGACCTGGCTGCACGAGCCTCCGAGCTGGTCGGTCGAGGACGGCGTCCTGCGGGCCGTCACCGGCCCGCGCACCGACTTCTGGCGGGAGACGTTCTACGGCTGGACCACCGACAACGGGCACTTCTTCCACCGGCCGGTGTCCGGCGACTTCACCGCCGAGGTGCGGGTGTCCGCCCGGCACACGACCCGCTTCGACCAGGCCGGCATGATGGTCCGCGCCGACGAGCGCACCTGGTTGAAGTCCGGTGTGGAGCTCACGTCGGGCGCCCTGCACGTCGGCACCGTGTTCACCCGCGGGTGCTCCGACGTGTCGATGGCGCCGGTCGCCGGTACCGCCGCCGAGACGGCCGTGCGGGTGAGCCGCTTCGGCAGCGCGCTGACCGTTCACTGCCGCGCCGGCGACGGGCCGTGGCAGCTGCTGCGCCTCGGCCACCTCGACCTGCCCGAGACGGTGGACGTCGGCGTCATGTGCTGCTCGCCGGAGGGCGCCGGCCTCGAGGCGACGTTCCGCGACCTGCGGATCGGCCCGCCGATGTCGCGCGACAACCTCGAGTGACGCCCGGAGGCGACTTCGAGATGTGACCGGCGGGTCGTGTGGCTAGCAGGTCCGTTCGATCAGCAGGACGTTGTCGGTGACGGTGGCGGTCTGCCCGCCGGGGCCGGTCGCCACCCGCTGCGGCATGTCGGCCCGGCGCTTGACCCATCGGGCCGGGTCGAGCGCCAGGTCGGCGGCGACCTCGTCCGGGGTGGGGAACCGTGTTGCCGGGTCCTGGTTCCACGACCAGGGCGCGATCGAGCCGTGGTCGACGACCAGCAGCAGCCCGCCGGGGCGCAGCGCCGCCGCCGCGGTCCGCAGCACCCGGGCGCGGTCCAGCGGGAGCGGGGTCTGCAGGTACTGCGCGGAGATCAGGTCGAACGTCCCGGCCGGGAAGCTCGTCGCCAGGTCGTGCCGCTCGGCGGTCACGTCGAGGTCGCCGGCGCGGGCCCGGATCCGCTCGACGGCGGTGCCTGAGACGTCGACGGCGGTGACCCGCCAGCCGTGCCGCGCGAGCCAGAACGTGTCACCGCCGGCACCGCAGCCGAGGTCCAGCGCGGCGCCGGGGGTTCGCGGCCCGGCGGTCTCGACGAGCAGCGGGTTGGCCCGCTGCCCGGGGGCGCTGTGCGTGCGGTAGTGCTCGTCCCAGAAGTGTTCGGCCTCGCTCATGCCGTCCAGCGTCACCGCGCCCGTTCCCTGGTTGCAAGTCTTGTTGCGGATCCGCATGCTGGGGGCATGGGTGGTGCCGAGGACGACGTGCTCGCCGGGGTCGGGCCGCGCCTGCGCGCGCTGCGCCGCTCCCGCAACGCCACCCTCGCCGGCCTGGCCGCCGAGACCGGCCTGACCGCGAGCACCCTGTCCCGGCTGGAGACCGGCAAGCTCCGCCCCACCCTCGAGCAGCTGCTGCCCCTGGCCCGCGCCCACGGCGTCCCGCTCGACGACCTGGTCGCCGCGCCGCCCACCGGCGACCCCCGCATCCACCTGCGCCCCGTCCGCCGCTTCGGCATGACGGTGATCCCCCTGACCAACCGCCCCGGCGGCGTCCAAACGTACAAGGTGATCTATCCGCCGGCGGGCCGCTCCCGCACCGTGAAGCTCCAGACCCACGACGGCCACGAGTGGTTCTACGTCCTCAACGGCCACGTCCGGCTCGTGCTCGGCACGCAGGACCTGCGGCTCGGCCCGGGCGAGGCCGCCGAGTTCGACACCCGCACCCCCCACTGGATCGGCAGCGCCGGCCCCCACCCCGCGGAGCTGCTCACCATGTTCGGCCCCCAGGGTGAGCGCGCCCACCTGTCCCCCCGCCCCGGCGTTCAGTGACTGTCCGCGGCCGCGCCCTGGTCGGCCGGCCAGCCGGGCGCCGCCGATGCGCGCGATGTCGGTGCCGGTGGCGCGGATCTTGTCGTGGTTGCGGCTGACCTGGCGGACCAGGTCGGTGCGCAGCAGCTTGAGCAGGCCGCGGACGGGGACGGCAGGGTGGGGGCGAGCATGCCCGCCTGCCAGCGCAGCACGGCGTCGCCGGGCCGGGCGGCGCCGGCCAGCAGCACCACCGCGGCCGGGCGCGGGCCGGCCGGCGCGTGCGACGTGCGGGCGGCGGCGATGGTCACCAGGGTCGAGCCCTCGCTGTGCCCGACGAGGAACAGCCGCCCGGCGTCGGTGTCGGGGCGCTCCGCGAGTGCGGTGAACGCGGCGACCACGTCGTCGGCGTTGTCGAACAGCCCGGCCCGCATCCAGCCGTCCTTGCCCTCGACGGTGCCGTCGCGCAGCAGCCGGCTCCCGCCCACGCCGCGCTTGTCGTAGCGCAGCGTGGCGATGCCGGCGCGGGCCAGGGCGTGCGCCTGCTGCCGGGTGGAGTCGATCGCCAGCCTCGGGGCGTTCGAGTCGCGGTCGACCGGCCCTGACCCGCTGACCGGCACCGCCGCGGGGAACGGCCCGGCACCGCCGGGCAGGATCAGCGCGCCCGCGAGGTCCCGGTCCGCGTCGGGGAAGCGCAGCTCGACCTCGCGCACTGGGGTGGTCATCGGGCGGCCCGGATCCGCTCGGCCAGGGACTCGGCGTCGTCGTCGCCGAGCAGCACCGAGGCGAGCCGGTGGCCGGTCAGCGTGAGCCGCACCCCGGCCTGGCCGCGGCCGGCGACGACGAACTCGGCGCCGTCCCTCGTGCGCCAGGTGCCGATCTTCCGCAGGCCGGGCACCGCCAGGCCCGGGGCGCGCAGCCCGCGCCCGGCGGCGAGGGCGTCCGGCACGACCTCGACGGCGGTGATCGCGGTGAGCGGGATGGTCACGTCGCCGCGGAGGCCGGCGCGAGCTGCTCCCCGACGTGGCGACCGCGACCCTCTACCGGCAGGTGGCCACCCTGGCCGAGGCCGGCGTGCTGGAGGTGGTCGAGGAGCGCCGGGTGCGCGGCGCCGCCGAGCGCACCTACCGGCTGCACAGCGAGGCCATGGTCGTCGGTCCCGAGGCGGCCACGCGGCTGACCGTCGAGCAGCACCGCGCCGCGTTCGCCGCCTTCACCGCCGGCCTGCTCGCCGACTTCGACCGCTACCTCGCCCGCAGCGACGTCGACCTGGGCCGCGACCTGGTCGGCTACCGGCAGCTGGCGCTGCACCTGACCGACGAGGAGCTCACCGACCTGATCGCCGAGCAGCGCGAGGCGGCCGCCCGGCGGGCGGAGCTGCCACCGGAAGGCCGCACCCGCCGGCTGCTGAGCACCATCCTGATGCCGGCGGACTGAGCCCGCGGCGACCGCGCGAGGCCCTCCGGGATCCCGGAGGGCCTCGCCTGTCGGACCTACTGCCCGACCTCGACCGTGAACGTGGTCGTCCGGACCGTGCCCGAGGCGTCCCGGAACTGTCCCCACATCCGGTACAGGCCCGGCCGGGGCAGGTCCGCGTGCACCGTCAGGTCCGGGCCGAACCGCGCCGACGGCAGTGCGAACACCGGATCGCCCCGCTCGTCGGTGGCCTCGGCGTGCTCGTGGGCGAAGCCGGAGCCGTCCAGCGGCATCACCACGACGTGCCCGGCCGCGGCCAGGAACGGGCGCAGCCCGGTCACCGGGGCGCCGGTCGCGGCGTCGGCGAACCTGTAGGTGAACGTGTTCCCGCCCAGCTTCGCGTCGCCGTCCAGGGTGACCCGCAGCCCGCCGACGACCTGGGTGCGCGGCGACGGCCCGGCCGGCCCGGCCGGCTCCGGCCGGGCACCGTCCACCACGACCTCGTGCCGGTCGATCAGGTCGGCCATCGCCCCTCGGCGGCGGAACTCGGTGTGGATCAGGTAGCGGCCGGCGGTGGGGAACGTCAGCTCGGTCCGGAACTCGCCGGGCGTCCCGGTCGGCTCCGGGTGGATGTGCAGGAACGTGCCCAGGTCGTCGCGGGTGACGATGAAGTGCATCCACGCCTCGTGGCTGCGCCCGACGTCGGTGACCGGCCGTCCGGTCACGGCGTCGGTGATCCGGATCCGCGCGGTGGCGGGCCGGCCCGGCTGCGTGCCGGCCGGCACGTCCACCAGCACCCGGACGTCGTCCTCGGCCACCGGCCGCGGCGGGGTGTCGGTGGTCATCATGACGCTCATCGCGGGCCGCATCGGCATGCCGGTGTTCTGCGCCCAGGCGAGCACGCCGTTCATGCCGCGGCCGGCGGCCTCGGAGCGGCTCAGCACGGTCAGCCCGGCGCCCAGGCTCACCGCGAGCACGGCGATCCCGGCGAGGTAGGCGTAGTCGCCGAGCCGGGTCCACAGGCCGGTGCGGGCGGCGTCGAAGCCGCGCAGCCGGGCCGCGTTCGTGATGACGCTGACCGAGCTCATCGCCATCGCGGCGGCCGCCAGCGACGGGTCGAGCAGGGTCCCGGTGACCGGGTACAGCAGACCCGCGGCGATCGGGATCAGCAGCACGTTGTAGGCGAACGCCCACACCAGGCCCTGCTTGATCGTGGCGACCGTGCGCCGGGACAGCGCGATCGCCGCGACGATGCCGCGCAGGTCGCCGCCGACGAGGGTGATGTCGCTCGCCGCGATCGCCACGTCGGTGCCGGTGCCGATCGCGATGCCCAGGTCGGCCCGGGCCAGCGCCGGCGCGTCGTTGATGCCGTCGCCGACCATCGCCACCACGGAGCCCCGGTCCTGCAGCCGGGCGATGTGCGCGGCCTTGTCCTCGGGCCGCACGTCCGCGATGACGTGCTCGATGCCGACCTCGCGGGCGACCGCCGCGGCGGTCAGCGGGTTGTCCCCGGTGAGCATCCACACGTCGAGGCCGTGCGCCCGGAGCTGGGCGACCGCCTCCCGGGACTCCGGCTTGACGGTGTCGGCGACGGCGATCAGCCCGGCCAGGTCGCCGTCGACCGCCACGTACATCGGGGTGCCGCCCTCGGCGGCGATCCGGTCCGCCTCGGCGGTCAGCGCCGCGACCGCGATCCCGTCGCGGCGCATCAGCGCGGCGTTGCCGATCAGGACGGCCCGGTCCCCGACGCGTGCCTCGACGCCGTGGCCCGGCAACGCGGTGAACGACCGCGCCGCGGGCACGGTGCCGCCCCGCTGCCGCGCGTGCGCGACGATGGCCTCGCCCAGCGGATGTTCGGATCCCGTCTCGGCCGCCGCGGCGAGGGCGAGCAGCTCGTCGGCCGTGAGCGCGCCGGCGGTGCGGATCCGGGTGACGGCCGGACGGCCGCGGGTGATCGTGCCGGTCTTGTCCAGCACCACCGTCGTCAACCGCCGGGCCTGCTCCAGCGCCTCCCCGCCGGAGAGCAGGATGCCCAGCTCGGCCGCCTTGCCGGTGCCCACCATGGTGGCGGTCGGGGTCGCCAGGCCCAGCGCGCACGGGCAGGCGATGATCAGCACCGCGATCGCCGTGCCCAGGCCCAGCGTGAGCGCCTCGCCGTCCGGGCCGAACACCGCCCAGCCGGCGAACGTGAGCAGCGCCGTGGCGATGACCGCGGGGACGAACCAGGCCGACACCCGGTCGACCAGCCGCTGCATCGGCGCCTTGGCACCCTGCGCCCGCTCGACCAGCTGGACGATCTGCGCGAGGGTGGTGTCCGCGCCGACCGCGGTGGCCCGCATCAGCAGCGATCCGGTGCCGTTCATGCTGGCGCCGATCAGCCGGTCCCCCGCGGTCTTGTCGACCGGCAGGCTCTCCCCGGTGACCACGCTCTCGTCGACCGCGGACGCACCGTCGGTCACGACGCCGTCGACCGGCACCTTCTCGCCGGGGCGGACCCGCACGAGGTCACCGACCACGACCTCGGCGAGCGGCACCTGCGTGTCGGCGCCGCCGCGGACCACCCGGGCGGTCGGCGGTTGCAGGTCCATCAACGCCCGGATCGCCGCGCCCGCCCGGCGCATCGCCCGCGCCTCCATCCACCGGCCCATCAGCACCAGCGCGAGCACCACCACGGAGATCTCGAAGTACACGTGCAGCGGCAGGCCGGCCCGCTCCGCGGTCGCGGGCCACAGGGTGACGAACGCGCTGTAGCCGTACGCGACCGTGGTGCCCAGCGCCACCAGGGTGTTCATGGTGACCGCGCGGTGCCTCGCGGCGGCCCACGCGGCGGCGAACAGCGGCCCGCCGGCCCAGACCTGCACGACCGACGCGATGACCAGCAGCAGCGGCATCAGCCAGTCCATCGTGTCGATGGGCAGCGGCACGTACATCAGCACCATCATCGCCAGGCCCACCGGCAGCGCGACCTGCCAGCGCCGCCGCAGCCCGGCCAGCTCCCGGTCCCGGTCGTCGACCGGCTCCTCGGCGCGCGGGGCCGGCTGATGGGCCGGCCGCCGCGCCGCGGGTGGCGCCGCGGTGTACCCGGCCGCCCGGACCGCCTCGGCCAGGTCCTGCGTGCCGACGCGGGCCGGGTCGTAGGTGACGGTGGCGACCTCGGTCGCCAGGTTCACCGCCGCCGCCTCGACACCGTCGAGGCGGATCAGCGCCTTCTCCACCCGGCCCACGCACGAGGCGCAGGTCATGCCACCGATGTCGAGCCGGCACGAGACCGCCGTCGGTGTCGTCATGTCGTCCTCCCTCGTCGGGCCCGCCGCGCGGGCCGATGCCGCAGACGTTGCCGGGGCGCGCTGTCCGCGCTCTGGCCGCGCTGGACAGGACCGGGGCGCGGACGGACAGCCGGCGGACAGCGGCGGCCCGCACGGTGATGGCACGTCCGGCGCCCCGCCACGGAGCGCCACCCGAGAGGAGCCACCATGACCGAGCAGCTGTTCTCCGTGCCCGGCATCACCTGCGGCCACTGCGCCACCGCCATCCGCCAGGAGGTCGCGGCGGTGCCCGGCGTCTGCCACGTCGACGTCGACATCCCCGGCAGGACCGTCCGGGTCACCGGCGGCGAGGACGGCGCGATCCGTGCCGCCATCGCCGAGGCCGGCTACGAGGCCGCCCGATGACCACCGACGTGCACACGCTGGTCGTCGGCGGCGGCCAGGCGGGCCTGGCGACGGGCTACCACCTGCGCCGGGCCGGGATCGACTGCGCCGTCCTCGACGCCCACCCGCGGGTCGGCGACGCCTGGCGGCGGCGCTGGGACTCGCTGACCCTGTTCACCCCGCGCCGGTTCGACGCGCTGCCCGGCCTGGCGTTCCCCGGCGACCCGGACGGCCACCCCGGCAAGGATGAGGTCGCCGACTACCTGGCCGGCTACGCCGAGCACTTCGCGCTGCCGGTGCACACCGGCTGCGCGGTGACCGCGCTCCGGCCGGCCGCGGACGGCGGGTTCGTCGCGGAGACGGGCACCGGCGAGTGGACGGCGCGGCAGGTCGTGGTGGCCGGCGGCGCCTTCCACACGCCGAGCGTGCCGGCGCTCGCCGCCCGGCTCGCCCCGTCGGTCGTCCAGCTGCACAGCAGCGCGTACCGCAACCCCGCCGGGATCCCGGACGGTGACGTCGTGGTCGTCGGGGCCGGCAACACCGGCGTGCAGATCGCCGCCGAGCTCGCCGCGGCCGGCCGGCGCGTCACCATCGCCTACGACGAGCTGGGCCCGGCGTTGCCGCAGCGGCTGCTCGGCCGCGACATCTTCTGGTGGTTCTCCCGGCTGGGCACGATGGGCCTGTCCGGGGAGCGCGGGATCGGCGCACGGATCCGGGCGCAGAACCCCATCATCGGCACGGACGTGCGGGGGCTGCTGCGCACCGTTCGCCGTACCGGACGGGTCGTCGACGCGGAGGCGGACGCGCTGGTGGCCGCCGACGGCACCCGGCACCCCGCCGCCGCGGTCGTGTGGGCCACCGGGTTCCGGCCGAGCTACCCGTGGCTGCACGTGCCGGTCCTCGACGGCCGCGGCGCCCCGGTGCACCGCGGCGGCGTGACCGACCGGCCCGGCCTGTACTTCGTCGGGCTGCCGTGGCAGCGGGCCCGCGGCTCGGCCGTGCTCGGCTGGGTCGGCCGCGACGCCGAGTTCATCGCCGGGCACGCCGCCGCCGCGGCCGGGCACGACCGGGCTGCTGTACGAACCGGCTGACCCGCCGCCGCACGTATGATCGTCGGCACCATGGGTGCGACATGTCAGAACTGCTGATCCGGGTGCTCGGACCGGTCGAGGTCCAGGCACCCGGCCGTTCTGCGGTGTCCCCGGCGCCGTCGGTGCGCGCGCTGCTCGCCCGGCTCGCCGGATCGCCGGGGCGGGTGATGTCAGCGGACGCCCTCACCGACGCCCTGTGGGGCGAGGAGCTGCCCGCCGACGCGGCGAACGCGCTGCAGATCCGCGTGTCGAAGCTGCGCCGCGTGCTGGCGTCCGCCGGGCTCGACGCGTCCGTGCTCACCACCCGCGCCCCGGGCTACCAGCTCACCCTGCCGCCGGAGGCGGTGGACGCGCACCGCTTCGACAAGGCGGTCGCCCGGGCCCGGACGGCCGCCGACCGGGACGCCGCGCTCGCCGCGTACGACGAGGCGCTGGGCCTGTGGCGCGGGCCGGCGCTCGCCGACGTGGGCGAGACGGACTGGGTCCGCGCCGAGCGGCTGCGCCTGGAGGAGCTGCGGCTCGCCGCGCTGGAGGACCGGCTGGAGCTGCTGGTGGACACCGGGCGGCACGCCACGGTCGTGGGCGAGCTGGAGTCGATGGTCGCGGAGCATCCGCTGCGCGAGCGGCTGCACCGGCTGCTGATGCTGGCGCTGTACCGGGCCGGCCGGCAGGCCGACGCGCTCGCCGTCGAGCAGCGGCTGCGGCGCCGGCTCGCCGAGGAGCTCGGCATCGACCCGTCACCGGACCTGCGGGCGCTGACCGAAGCCATCCTGCGCCAGCAGATTCCGTCCGCGCCCCCGGCGGCGCCGGCAATGCCGGCCACTTCGGCGACCCCGGCCCCGTCGGTGGCCGTGCCCGCCCGCCTGGCGTCCTTCCTCGGCCGCGACGCGGACCTCCGCACGACCCTCCAGGAGCTGCGCGCCACCCGCCTGGTCACGCTCACCGGCCCGGGCGGCGTCGGCAAGACCACCCTGTCCTTGGAGACCGCGCGGCTCGTCGAGCCCGCGATCGCCGACACGGTGCACATCATCCGGCTCGCCGCCCTCGCCCCGGACGCCGACGTGGCCGAGGCGTTCGCCGCCCAGCTCGGCGTGCAGACCCCGGGCCCCGGCGCACTCGCCGCCGAGGCCGTTGCCGAGCACCTCCAGCACCGGCGGGCGCTGCTGGTGGTGGACAACTGCGAACACGTCGTGGACGCCGCCGCCACCGTCGTCGACCACCTGCTGCAGGCCGCCACCGGCGTCCGGGTGCTGGCCACCAGCCGGGAGGCCCTGGCCGTCGCCGGCGAGACCCAGGTCGCCGTGGGCCCGCTCGCCGTGCCGGACGAGACCGCCGCCCCGGACGACATCGCCGCCTCCCCCGCCGTCCGCCTGTTCCTGGACCGCGCCCGCAGCGTGCGCCCCGGCCTGGAGCTGGACGCCGGCGCCGCGCGGGCCGTCGCGTCCATCTGCCGCCGGCTCGACGGCATGCCGCTGGCGATCGAGCTGGCCGCGGCCCGGGCCAAGGCGCTGCCCCCGGCCGAGATCGCGGACCGGCTCCGGGACCGGTTCGCGCTGCTGACCGCCGGGCCGCGCAGCAGCGAGGCGCGGCACCGCACGCTGCGCGCGACCATCGACTGGAGTCACGACCTGCTGCCGGAGGGCGAGCGGCGCCTGCTGCGCCGGCTGGCCGTGTTCCGCGGCGGCTGGACGCTGGACGCGGCCGAGCAGGTGTGCGGATTCGGTGGCAGCGCGCCGGCCGACATCGCGGACCTGCTGTTCCGCCTCGTCGACCAGTCCCTGGTGACCGCCGACCCGGGCACCGGCCGGTTCCGGCTGCTGGTCACGATCCGCGAGTACGCGTGGATGAAGCTGCGCGAGGCCGGCGAGGAGGACGACTGCCGGCGGCGGCACCTCGCGCACTACATCGCGATGGCCGAGGAGCACGGCCCGCTCGTGCGCTACACCGGCCCGGCGTGGGACCGCCTGGTGGAGGACCAGGACAACCTGCGCGCCGCCATCGAGTTCTGCATCGAGCGCACCGCCGAGCCGCCGGAGCCCGGCCTGCGCCTGGCCGCCGCCCTCGTCCCGTTCTGGAACTACGGCCCCCGCTACGAGGGCGTCCGCGCCATCACCGCGCTGCTGGAGCGCGGCGGATCGGACGTCGCCCGGGCCCGTGCGCTGCAAGGGCTGGCGCTGCTGTACGTCTACTACCCCACGCCCGAGTCACGGGCCGCCGCCCGCGAGAGCCTGGCCTTGTTCACCGCCCTCGGCCTCGGCCACGAGGCCGCCGTCTCCCGCATCATCGTGGCCTTCGAGGGGCAGTACGGCGGCGACCCCGAGGAGCACCGGGCGCTGATCCGGCGCAGCCGCGAGGACCTGGGCGGCCAGGACCACGGCTGGTGGCACGCCATGACCTACTACGTGGAGGCGCTGATCAACCTGCGGTGCAGCGAGTTCGAGGACTCGGTGCGCGACTGGCGGCGCAGCCTCGACCTGCTCGGCGCCGCCGACGACCGGATGATGAGCAGCGCCGCCCGGGCCCACCTGGGCGTCGCGCTGCGCCAGACCGGGCGGCTCGAGGAGGCCCTGGCGCAGCTGCGGTCCGCGGCCGACGAATGCCGGGCGTACGGCTCGCTGCACGGCCTCGCGTTCGCCCTCGTGCACCTGGCGCACACCCGGCTCGACCTGGGCCAGACCGAGCGCGTGCCGGCCGAGCTGGCCGAGGCCGACGAGATCTCCCGGCGGGTCCGCAACCCGCGCAACCCGGCGTGGGCGGCCTGGGGGCGGGCCCGGCTGGCCCTGACCCGCGGCGACGCCGCGGCCGCGGCGGACGACCTGCGGCGGGCCCTGGAGCTGCTCGAAGACCGGGAGTTCCCGTGGGCCCGCGACCAGCTGCGGGCGGCCTACGCCGCGGCCGCCGGCCACTGACCTGCCGCTGATCTGCCACTGACCGGCCGCTAGCCGCCGGGCACCGGGAAGCCGGCCCGGTCCCGGGCCGCCCGCACCTCGGCGGCGTCCACGTCACCGGAGACCGCCAGCAGTCCCTCGCCCACCTGCAGCGACACCACGCCCGGCACGTCGCTGACGTGCCGGCTGAGCAGCCGCACGCAGCGCCGGCACAGGTCGGGCGGCACCGCGACAGTCACTTCGTCACGCATGCGGACAGCGTGCCGCGGGCCGCTGTCCGCCCGCTGTCCGCCGCCGCTCAGCGGGCGGCCAGGGCACGGACAGCCGGCGCCGCGAGTCTTCGGCGTGTCAGCACACCGCCGACGACGCCAGGAGGTCCGTCGTGCACCCCCTCTTCCTCACCGACTACATCCGGGAACGCCACGCGGACCTGGTCCGCGACGCCGAGGCGTACCGCTCCGCCCGCCGCGCCCGCATCCGCATCCCCATCCGCCGGCGTACCGCCGCGGCCGAATCCTGACCTGAGGAGCCACGTCCATGAGCATCAGCACCGCACCCCACCGCACCATCGCCGTCGAGGCCCGTGACGTCGTCAAGACGTACGGGCGGGGCGACACGGCGGTGCGCGCCCTCGACGGCGCCACCCTGACCATCCCGGCCGGGCAGTTCGCCGCCGTGATGGGCCCGTCCGGCTCCGGGAAGTCCACCCTCATGCACACGCTCGCCGGGCTGGACGACGCCGACGCCGGCCAGGTCCTGCTCGGCGACACCGACGTGACCCGCCTGAGCGAGCGGCAGCGCACCCTGCTGCGCCGCGACCGGATCGGGTTCGTCTTCCAGAGCTTCAACCTGGTGCCGACGCTCACCGCGGCCGAGAACATCGCGCTGCCGCTGCGGCTGGCCGGCCGCCGTCCCGACGCCGTCTGGGTCGACCGGCTGGTCACCACCCTCGGCCTCGCGGATCGGCTGCACCACCGGCCCGCGCAGCTGTCCGGCGGCCAGCAGCAGCGGGTGGCGGTGGCCCGGGCGCTCGTCACCCGCCCCGAGATCGTGTTCGCCGACGAACCCACCGGAAACCTCGACTCCCGCTCCGGCGAGGCGCTGCTGGACTTCCTCCGGCACGCCGCCCACGACCTCGGGCAGACGATCGTCATGGTCACCCACGACCCGCACGCCGCCGCGTACGCCGACCGGGTCGTCTTCCTCGCCGACGGCCGGGTCGTCGACGAGCTCGCCGAACCCACCGTCGCCGCCGTGCTGTCCCGGATGTCCGGGCTCGACACCGCCACCACCACCCGGAAGGAGCGCTGACGGCCATGTGGCACCTCATCCTGCGCACCACCCTGGCCCACCGGGCCCGGCTGGCGTTCACCATGCTCGCCGTCGTCCTCGGCGTCACGTTCGTCAGCGGCACCCTGGTCCTCACCGACACCTCCCGGCAGGTCCTCGACGACCAGTTCCGGACCGCGACGGCCGGCACCGACCTCACCGTCCGCGACGCCGCCGCCTTCGACTCGGCGATGGGCGTCGAGGTCGAACGCGACCCGCTGAGCGCGGCGACGGTCGGCCAGGTCCGGGCCCTGCCGGGCGTGGCGGGCGCCGCACCGGTCGTCCGCGGGCAGGGCCTGCTGGTCGCCGGGGGCACCGCGATCGTCCCCTCCGGACCGTCCCTGCTGCAGTCCTGGACGCCGCCGCCGGTCGGCGCGTTCCCGCTGCGCGCCGGCCGGGCACCGGCCGCCGACGGCGAGGTGGTCATCGACGCCGCCACCGCCGACCGCTACCACATCACCCTCGGGCAGACCGTCACCGTCCACGCCGGGACCGACCTGACCGCCCAGGTCGTCGGCCTGGCCGGGTTCGGTGACCGGCCGGGCCTGCCGAACAGCACGGTGGTCCTGGTCAGCCTGCCGACCGCGCAGCGGATGCTGGGGCTCGGCGACGGCGTGACCGAGCTGGCCGTGACGGCGGCCGACGGCGTGGACACCGGTGCGCTGCGGCGCACCATCGGTGCCGCGCTCGGCTCCGGCTACGAGGTGACCACCGGCCGCGACGTCGCGGCCGCCGCCTCCGCCGCCGCCCAGAACCAGGTCGGCTACCTGGAGGTGATGCTGCTGGCGCTGGCCGCGGCCGGGCTGCTCGTCGGCGCCTTCCTCATCGCCAACACGTTCTCCATCGTGGTCACCCAGCGCACCCACGAGCTGGCCGTGCTGCGGGCCACCGGCGCCACCGGCCGCCAGGTGCTCGGCTCGGTGCTCGGCGAGGCGTTCCTCGTCGGCGCCGCCGCGTCGGCGCTCGGCCTCGGCACGGGCATCGGCGCCGCGATCGGGCTGCGCGGCCTGGCCGGCGCGTTCGGCATCGCGCTGCCGGACGGCGCGATGGTGATCACCCTCCGCACGGTGCTGGTGTCGCTCGCCGTCGGCGTGCTCGTCACGGTGCTGGCCGCGTACGGCCCGGCCCGCCGCGCCGCCCGGGTCGCCCCGGTGGCGGCGATGCGCCGGT
>NZ_JBFANF010000074.1:0-58539 GCF_040674675.1 Dactylosporangium sp. NPDC049742
GGGCAGCCAAGAACATGGGCACGACACTCACCCCCGAACACCTCAACCCCGCCCTACAAACCCAACCTACCTCCGACTTAACGAACGTTGCACTAGGCTGCTCAGTTGTGACGATCCGGGTGCTCATCGCCGACGACCAGCCGATGGTCCGCGACGGGCTGCGGCGGATCCTCGGCGCCGAGCCCGACCTGGACGTGGTCGCGGAGGCGGCCGACGGGGTGGAGGCGCTGCGGCTGGCCCGCGAGCTCACCCCCGACGTGGCGCTGCTCGACATCCGGATGCCGCGGATGGACGGGCTGACCGTCACCCGGCACCTCGCCGGCGGCCCGACCCGGGTCGTCGTGGTGACCACGTTCGACCTCGACGAGTACGTGTACCCGGCGCTGCGCGACGGCGCGTCCGGCTTCCTGCTGAAGCGGTCCGGCCCGGCGCTGCTGGCCGAGGCGGTCCGCGCCGCCTACGCCGGGGACAGCCTGATCAGCCCGTCGATCACGGTGCGGCTGCTGAAGCACGTCACGGGACCCCGCCCGGCCCGGCCCGCGCCGGTCGAGGCGCTGACCGAGCGGGAGCTGGAGGTGGCAGCCCACGTCGGGGCGGGCCGGACCAACGCGGAGATCGGCGCCGAGCTGTTCATCTCCGCCGGCACGGTGAAGACCCACGTCGCCGCCATCCAGCGCAAGCTCGGCGTCCGCAACCGCGTCGGCATCGCCGTCTGGGCCTGGGACACCGGCACCGTGGCGTGACGGCCCGCGGCCGGCGCGTCAGGTGACGAGCCGGTCGGCCCAGGTGGACGGGTCGGCGGGGGTGCGGGCCACCCGGATGCCCTCGGCGATCGTCAGGAGCGCCGGGCTCGTGTACGTGCCGGTGCCGGCGATGTGGATCCACAGGTCGTTGACGTCGGGGAACTCGACGGAGGGGCGGAACCGGTCGTCGGTGAAGACGGCCGCGGGGTGGCCGGCGACGGTCAGGGTGGGTGCGGCCGAGGTGGCGGGCCGGCCGGCGTGCCTCATCGAGATCTCGGCGCGGTCGACGGTGTTCTCGCCGGCCCAGAGGGTGGCGAAGAGCATGCGGCCGGGGAGGTCACGGCCGGCGAGGGTGGTCTCGCAGCCGAGCAGCCCGGCGCCGGCCGGGAGGGCGGTGAGCTGGACGGGCGCGGCGCACCGCAGCGTGACGTCCAGGCGGACCCGGGACCTGATCCGCGCGGCGTCGGCGGTGGCGGCGTCCTCGGCGAAGAGCTGCGCCCACACGCCGGGGACCGGCTGCCAGCGCTGGTAGTAGAAGCGCTGCATGGGGCCGGAGGTGAAGACGAAGACGCCGTCGCCCTGGTCGGTGGCGGTGGGCAGGTGGCCGGCCGGGTCGCGGTTCTCGTCCTCCAGGAGCCGGTCGAGGAGGGCGGTCGTCTTCGCCAGGGACACCTTGTAGGTGGCGCCGTCCCGGATGAACTGGATCGTCTCGACGCCGCCGGTCGAGCGCCACGTGGTGTACGGGGACACCACGCTCCACTCGTCGACGGTGAAGTGCAGCAGCGCCGGGTCGGTGCCGATCCTCGACGGGTCGGCGGGCACCGCGACCACGGGCAGGCCGGGGACGGACCAGCCGCCCGGCGGCGGCAACCTGGTCCAGTCGGCGCCGACGCTCAGGGGCGCCTGCGCGGCCGGGCCGGGCACGTCCGGGGACCGCGACACGGTGACCGCGCCGGCGGCGGCGACGACCGCCACGAGCGCGGCGCCGCGCACCGCGTAGGCGCGGGCCCGCAGGCGGCGGCCGCGGCGGACGGCGGCGTCGGCGAGGGCGGACGTGTCGACGGCGTCGCCGTCGTGGGCGCCGAACGTGGCCGCCAGGTCCTGCTCGAGCTGGGTGCTCATGAGACGCTCCGGGAGGAAGAGGGCTGGTGACGGGCGCGCAAGGTGGTGAGGGCGCGCAGCGCGGTGGTCCGGACGGTGACGGCCGAGCAGCCGAGGATCTCCGCGATCGCGACGTCGTCGAGGTCCTCGTAGTAGCGCAGGACCAGGACCGCCCGCTGGCGTACCGGCAGGGCGAGGACCATCCGCCACAGCGCGTCCCGCTCGGCCACCGCCACCCCGATGTCGGGGGCGGCGGTGGGCGCGGCGACCAGCGCGATGGTGACCTCGCCGCTGGAGCGGCGGCGCCACCAGGAGGTGTTGGCGTTGACCAGCATCCGGCGGACGTAGACGTCGGGGCGCTCCGCCGCCGACACCCGCCGCCACTGCACGAACGCCTTGGCCAGGACCTCCTGGACCAGGTCGTCGGCCCGGTGCTCGTCGCCGGTCAGCAACCGGGCGAAGCGCACCAGGGCCGCGCCCCTGCTGTGCACGAACTCCTCGAACGTCACCCCCAACAGACGCTTCCACGGCCGCCGAATGTTCTGACGGTCCGGAAGAAGAACACGATTCCCAGCAGCGCCAGCGCCGAGGCCGCGACCAGCGCCGGCGGCGGGCCGCCCGAGGGCAGGGCGCCCATGAAGTCCACCGCCGCGACGTCGTTGATCAGCATGTACCAGAGGATCGTGTAGACCGCCTGGAAGGTGCGTGCGGCGCCGGTGAGGGTGCCGAGGGCCAGGGCGAGCGCCGGGATGAACAGCGCGCCGGCCGCCCAGGCGGCGAGGCCCGTCAGGTCCGCCTCGACGGCCATCCGGATCGCCGGTGGCGCGGCGGTGCCGGCCGCCAGCAGTACACCCGCGGCGAACTCGGCGAGAAGGCGCCGGCGCGGACCGGGATACGCCGCGAGGATCGCCCCCGCCTCGCGCCGGGTGCCCAGCCGCGACCACAGGATCACCGGCCAGATCCACACGACGGCGAGCACGGAGCCGGGATCGACCGGGGTGGCGAGCCCCAGCAGGGCCAGCAGCGCCGCACCGGTCCACCACCACCAGGGCGTGCCCCGCAGCAGGACGCGGAGCTCGGCGAACGGCAGCCGCACCGCGGACCCGGTCACCACCGCCGGCGTCTGGGGGAGTCCCTTGTAGACGGTCCTCGGCCCGCCGGCGGTGACCGCCGCGGCGGGGCCGCGGGCCGCGATGTCGAAGCGGTGGAACCACAGCGCTGGCAGCAGGGCCACGGCCACCGCGAGCAGGGTCAGCGCGACCCGGCCGGCCACGAACGGCGGATCCAGCGGCAGGCCCGGCCAGTCGAACGTCCGAAGTGGAGTGTCCACGTACATCAGACCCAGGCCGAACGAGTCGGAGGTCGCCGGCATCGTGCCCGCCAGCTGCGCCACGCCGATCCCGCCGAGCGGGGCCGACGCGGACTGGCCGCCGATGGCGCCGACCATCCACACGAAGCACCACAGGATGTTGCCGAAGCCGGACCGCAGCACCGGCGTCGCGTCCCACAGCAGCGCCGCGGCGGCCGTCACCGCCAGCATCGGCAGCGCCAGGAACACGAACGGCGTGAGCAGCCCGACGGGGTCGACGGTCCGCGACTCGCCGCGCAGCAGCTGGAGCGCGAGCGCGGTGACGGCGAGCGTCGCCGCCATCGAGCCGAGCACCAGCAGGTTGCTGGCGAACTTGCCGGCCAGGTACACGGGCGTGCGCAGCGGCGACGCCGCGAGCAGCTGGCCGACCCCGGTGCGGACGTCGCGGGCGACGGCGTCGCGGACCAGGTAGAACCCGACGAACGTGAGCCACAACGCGCTGGTCAGGGCGGTCACCAGGCCGACATAGGCGCTGGTGTAGGTGCCGCGGTAGCCGCCGGCGTCGAGCACCACCCAGCGGGCGTCGGTCGGCGGCACGGCCAGCCAGCCCAGGCCGACCGCCGAGATCAGCATCACGAGGTACGCGGGGCGGCGCACCCGCTCCCGGAAGTCGGCGACCGCGAGGCCGATGACGGCGGTCACCGGGTCACCGCCAGGTAGGCGTCCGAGAGGTCCGGCGCGACGGGGGTGGCGTCCGGGGCGGGGCGCTGCGTGGCGAGCACCCGGACCCTGACCTGGCCGCCGGTGCGGATCTGCCGGGTCACCGGCATGCGTTGCTGGACGCCCGGCAGGTCGGCGGGGGCGACCGGCAGCTCCCACACGTGCCCCGCGACGCTGCGCACCAGGTCGCCGGGGTCGCCGTCGAAGCGGATCCGGCCGGCGGCCACGACGACGATCCTGGTCGCGACCGACTCGACGTCGGAGACGATGTGCGTGGACAGCAGCACGGACCGGTCCGCGGACAGGTCGCTCAGCAGGTTGCGGAAGCGCACCCGCTCCTCGGGGTCGAGGCCCGCGGTGGGCTCGTCGACGACGATGACCCGCGGGTCGGCGAGCAGCGCCTGCGCGATGCCGACCCGGCGCAGCATGCCGCCGGAGTAGCCGCCGAGGGGGCGCTTCGCGGCGTGGGCGAGGTTGACGAGGTCGAGCAGCTCACCGACGCGGGCGCGGGCGGACCGGTGCGAGAGGCCGCGGACCGCCGCCAGGTAGGTGAGGAACTCGTGGCCGGTGAGGTGCGGGTACACGCCGAAGTCCTGCGGCAGGTAGCCGAGCGCTCTGCGCAGCGGGGCGGGCCTGGCGACCGCGTCGGCGCCGTCGAAGCGGACCTGCCCCCGGGTCGGCCGGGTGACCGTCGCCGCGATGCGCAGCAGGGACGACTTGCCCGCGCCGTTCGGCCCCAGCAGCCCCACCAGGCCGGGCCCGAGCCGCAGCGTCAGGCCGTCGACCGCGCGCTTCTGCCCCTTGTAGACCTTGGTGATGTCGATCAGCTCAAGCATGGGTCCAGCCTCGTGGTCGCACGCGGTGGGCACATCTGCCGAACGGGAGAGAAGGCGCCCCCCATTTGGGGGTGGGATGCCGTAGCCTGTGGCCGCTTCCACGGGAGGAATGAATCCATGGCCATCTCGGCTCAGCAGCAACAGCAGGCCGCGCAGCTCACCCCCTGCCGGTTCTGCAACAACGTCCCGACCGCGCAGACCAAGTTCCGCGGGCACCGGGGCCTGATCGTCATGATGCAGTTCCGTCACGTCGACGGGCCGTTCTGCCGCGACTGCGGCATGGCCACGTTCCGCGAGATGACGTCGAAGACGCTCATCCAGGGGTGGTACGGCTACGGCTCGTTCTTCATCACGCCGTTCGTCGTGCTCTGGAACATCATCAACCGGCGCAAGGTCGCGAACCTCGCGCCGCCGCAGCCCTCGCCGTACGGCGGCGCCCGCCAGCCGATGAACCCGGGCAAGCGGCTGCTCGCCCGGCCGATCAGCATCATCGGGCTGCTCATGCCGTTCATCCTGGTCTTCGCCGCCATCCTGCTCATCACGCTCACCAGCGACGCGTGACCTGACCGGCTGGCAGGTGACAGGTCACCTGCCAGCCGCCGTCCCGCGGCCCCGCGTGCAGCTCCCCGCCGAGCGCCTCGACCCGCTCCCGCAGGCCGGCGAGCCCGCTCCCGCCGCCGTCCCTGACCGCCGTCGATCCGCTGCGATCGTTGACGATCACCAGCCCGACCCGTCCGTCCGCGACGCTCACGGTCACCGTCACCCCGGTCGCGGCCGGGGCGTGCCGGCGGACGTTGGTCAGCGCCTCGATCACGACGTGATAGGCGGCCTTCGAAGCTTCGGCCGACATCGCCGGGATTTCCGTCATGTACAGCTGTGCCTCGGCGGGACCGGTCGCACCGAAGCGCTCCACCACCTCCGGCAGGTCCCCGATGCCCAGGACGCGCTGCGACGCAGGCCCCCGCAGCGCGCTGACCATCCGGTCCATCCCGTCCAGGGCGCGCAGGCCGGCCGCCTCGATCTCCGGCAGGCCCGCCGCCTGCGCCGCGATCACGATCCCGGTGACCTCGTGCGCGACCAGGTCGTGCAGGTCCCTGGCCAGGTCGAGCCGGTGCGCGCGGCGGGCCCCCTCCTCGGCCTCGCGCCTGCGGTGGTCGCCGAGCCGCAGGTAGAGCCCGGCACCGGCCACGCACACCGTCGCCCCGAACGCGGCGCTCACCAGCAGCACCGACGCCTCGACCCGGTCGCCCGGCACGTGCAGCGACATCCGCAACGGCAGCGCCGTCATCGCCACCCCGACGGCGACCGCGGCGGGTGCGGGGGCCCGCCGGGCGAGCGCCACCAGCAGGACCCCCAGCGCCACGAACTCGAACGACGCCCACAACGCCGCCGGCTCCGGCGCACCCCGGTACACCACGTCGGCGAGCAGCGACCCCGCGGCGACGGCCATCGCGGGCCGCGGCGCCCGGGCGAGGGCCGCGACGGCGACGGCGGCGAGCGCGGCCGCCCCGGCCACGAGCCCCGCGGCACCGGTCCGCGGCAGCGCGCACAACCAGAGCGCCCCGACCGGCAGCACCAGCAGGACCAGCAGGAGCACCTTCGCCCGTTTTCCGGGCCCGGCCCACCCCTCCCGCCGCCGGCCCATAGCAGCGAGAATAGTGCCTGCTGGGCGGCCGTCGCTTTCGCCGGCGATCTGCCATCCATTGGTCGACGCGGCAGGATCAGCGGGGGTAGCGGCAGTGGCGGCGTGGTGCTGTCAGGCGGGGGAGCTCGCGGTCATCGAGGCCCGGCTGCGACTCGCCGTGAGCCTCAGCGCGGCTCCTTCGCCAGGGTGTCGCACCAATCCAGGTACCGATCGGCGCGGAGGGTCCCCGCGGCGGTGTTCGCGTTGTCGCGTCGGTGTACTTGCCTGATCACAGTGTCGGGGGCAGGTCCAGCCATGGTTTGTCGGCGGCGTCGAATCCGGTGAGCTCGGCGATCTTCCCGTCGACGATGTGCAGGACCGCGAGGGTGAACAACCGGTACTCCGGGTCGTCAGGGGTGCGGCGGTACAGCGCGGCGGCGGGCATGCGGTTGACCGTCGTGGCGATACAGCGCCAGTCGTCGTAGCCGGGCTGGAAGAGCCCACCGGAGACCCAGCCGTCCACCGCGTCCTTGGCCGTGCCGACCGAGGTGCCCGCCTCGGGCAGCATCACGAAGCGCAGGTCGTCGCGCAGCAGGGACATCAGCCCGTCGAGGTCGTTGCGCTCATGGGCGTCGATGTACGACTTCACCACGCCGCGCTCGTCATCCGACAGCTCGTGGGCGGCGGGGCTCCGCCAGTCGAGGCGGCGGCCGGGCAGCTGCTCGCGCATCGTCACGCGCGCCCGCTGCAGCGCGCTGGTCACCGATGCGACGGTCAGATCGAGGGCGTCGGCGGCCTTCGACGCCGGCCAGCCGACGACGTCGCGCAGGATGAACACCGCCCGCTGCCGCGGCGGCAGGTGCTGGACGGCGACGATGAACGCCAGCTCGATCGTCTCCCGCGCCACCACCGATTCCTGCGGGTCCTCGGGGAGCATCCGGTCGGGGTACGGCTGCAGGTACAGCACCTCGGAGCCGACGTCCGCCAGCCCGGACGGTACGGGTGTGCGGTCGTTGCGCTTCTCCAGGAAGTCGAGGCAGGCGTTCGTCGCGATCCGGTACAGCCAGGTCCGCAGCGCGGCGTGGCCCTTGAACGACTCCCGCTTGTTCCACGCCCGCAGGAACGTCTCCTGCGTCATGTCCTGGGCATCCTCGTAGTTCGCAAGCATCCGGTAGCAGTGCACCTGCAGCTCACGCCGGTGGCGCTCCGTGATGAGCGCGAACCGCGCCGCATCGCCTGAGCGAACCACCGCGATGAACGAGTCCTCGTCAGCGCCCAGCGGTCCAGCGTCGGTCATGGTCACCAATCCTTCCACCGGTGTGCGAGGGGGCCACCAGAACCGACGACGTGGCGGAAGAATTCTGATCGGTGAACCGGCAGGGCGTCCGATGCTGCCCGTGTCAGCCGAGCGGTATCGCCACCAGGGTCTCGCCCAGCGCACGGGCCACCGACCAGTGCACGAGGTTCCGGGTGACCAGTTCGTCGACCGAGGCCAGCGGGCCGCGCAGGTACCGGTCGGCGACGATCCGCCGGGCGTCGTCCGGCCCGATCCCGTGCAGCGACGCGATGATGGTCTCCGGGGCGGTGTTGATGTCGACGAGGCCGCCGTCGTCGAACGTGCGCGACAGGTCGGGCCGCCCGATGTGCAGCTCACGCGCGATGGACGGGTGGTGGTTGACGAGCTGCCGCGCCTGCTCCCGCCGTACCCTCTGGGTCAGTTCGACCGCAGCGGACAGCTCCGGAATGCGGCCAGGCGGGCGGATGATGATGAGTACGCCGGCCGCCGAGCCACCGACAGCCGCCACGAGAAGGGCGAGCACCCCTACGCCCGCCCAAGGTCCGCCTGCGTACGCCGGCCCGTCCATTTCCATGGCAACTACGAAGAACACGAGCAGCGCGAAGAACGCCGCCGCGACGAGCCCCAGCATCCGGCTGCGGTAGCGGAAAGCGAGGACGCCGACGACCGCCCAGCTCGTCAAACCGAACGTCAGCAGCGGTATGGCGCCCACGATGATGGAGGCCAGCCAGACCGGAAAGCGACCGGATCGTGGTGGAGCGGGCAGCGGCATGGCGGGCAGTAGTACAGCCGGCGGCACCACCGTGGGCTGCAGCACGGCGGTCGGGGGGCGCGTGGCGGGCGGTTGGTGCCAGTGGCCGTTGACCGCCGGACGTGGCGGTTCGGGCGCGGTCAGTGACGGCTCCGCGCGCAAGATCCCGCGGTGCAGCTCCTGCAGCCGCTCGCTGGGTTCGACGCCGAACTCGTCAGCAAGCAGCTGGCGGGCGTCGCGGAACGCGGCCAGCGCCTCCGGCTGCCGGCCGCACCGGTAGAGCGCCAGCATCGACAGGTACCGCAGCTCCTCGCGTAAGGGAAACTGGACAACCAGCTCGGCGAGCCTCGGTATGAGCTCGGCATGGTGGCCGCGCTCCATCTCCAGCGCCGCCCAGGATTCCAGAGCGGTCGCCCGGCTCTCGGCGAGCCGGTCCCGGGTCGCGTCGAACAGCGCACCGGACAACCCGGCGAGCGCGCTGCCCCGCCAGAGTCCCAGCGCGCGCTGCAGCAGCCCGCTGGCGTCTGCCAACCGGCCCTCCGCTCGTGCGGCTTGCGCCCGCTGCAATTGGCTGTGGAAGACGTCGGCATCCAGCCGCTCGGGGCCGACCGAGAGCTGGTACCCAGCGTCGGTCAAGGCGAGCAGGCTGCCCGGGCTTCGGGGCGAGCGGTCGGGCTCCAGCACCCGCCGCAGCCCGGCCACGTATTTCTGCACCACGTTCGCGCCGTTCTCCGGCGGCTCCGCCTGCCACACCGCGTCCACGATCTGTGCCGTCGGGACCGGCCGGTTCGCGTTGATCAGCAGCACGGTCAGCACCGCCCGCTGCTTCGCCGGCCCGAGGTCGAGCTCCGCCTCGCCCCGCCAGGCGCGCACGGGTCCGAGAATCTCGAAACGCGGCAACTCCTGCCCGTCCGGCGTGCTGGCCACCCCGACCTCCCTGTGCCGCCGGACAGTTTACGGGTGGCCCGGCTGACCGCCCAACCAGGTACAACGCGCCGACGGCAGTGCGATCGCAGTGCCCGGCAGCGCGACGGCAGTCGGCCGGCAGCGGGCTCCTTGACGATGAGCCGGCGGCCGACGGTCGCCTGTGAGAACGATCCATGAGAGGGACGAATGCTGTCCAGATTCATCGTCGGTTCGGTGCTCGGCACCGCCCTGATCGCCACGCTGACCGGCTGCTCGGCCGGCGGGCCGGCGGCCGCGCCCGCCTCGTCTGCGGCGTCTCCGGCACCGGAACCCGCGACGGTGCTGGCCGCCGCGGTCGCCAAGACCGCCGGGGTCAACCTGAAGGTGGTCCTCGCTGGTGGCACGGCCGAAGAGAGCTTGACGGGCAGTTACGATGCGGCGCGCAAAATCGGGTCGCTCGCGCAGATGTCGGGCACCGATCGCATGACGATCATCGCCACCCCCGACGACCTTTATCTCTCCGGCCTGAGCGACTTCAAGGGCAAGACCATGCACCTGCAGATCGCGAAGCTCGACACGAAGAGCCCGCTCGCCATGTTCGCCGACGTCCTGACGCCGCTGACCCTGCTGACCGGCGTCAAGGATGTCAGCTTGACCGCGCCGGGCTCATTCACCGGCACCCTTGACCTGACGAAGGCGCAGGGCACCACGTCCGGCTCGCGGAAGTTCCTCGACTACGTGCGGTCGGCCGCGGCCGCCCGGGCCGACACGGTGAAGTTCACCGCGTCGGTCAACGAGCAGGGCTACCTGGCCGAGTTCGACGCCACGCTGCCCGACATCGATGACGGCAAGGACGGCGAGTACGACCTGAAGTTCTCGGACTTCGGCTCGCCGGTCACCATCACCAAGCCGACCGGATCGAAGGTGGTCGAGGCACCCGCCGCCATGTACAGCCAGCAGTGAGCTGCGTGCGCATCGGCGCCACGGGGGCACCGATGCGCACGCTCAGCCACCTCAGAGGACGCCGGCGACACAGCCGCACACCAGCAACGGGCTCGAAGTCCTCCGACCAGGACCAGGGCCAGCTCTCCATCGCCGACCAGCTGCAGCGCGTCGGCGGCCAGCTGCTGCACCGCGAGACCAAGACCGAAATCTTCGGATGACATCTGGCTGCACATGGCAGCGCATCGACCAGAGAGAGTGTCCGCTGGTGGATGCCGATTTCTGCTGATCAAGTGGGTGCCCCCGGCAGGATTCGAACCTGCGACACACGGTTTAGGAATTGGATCAGGGCGTCCGTCGCTGACGCCCTCACCTGCTCTAGCCTGCGCTTCCGTCTCGTGCTCGGGGTCGGTTGCCGCCCGTGGTTACCCGTGATTGACCGCTGTTACTGGCACGCGAATGGCACGACCATGCGCCTGCTTGACATCGCCTTATGACGGAGTGTGAGGAGTGGTCCCGTGTGGCATGGATACCTTGGAACTCTCGTGGCACGCTCGGGGTGGTCGCGGCGCGAGAGGGCGACCTTGAGGCAGGACTGGCCGGTGCCCGTGCAGGGCTCGCCATCGACCGGCAATCTCTGCTGTCGCGGGTTATGTACTCTCGCGAACTGCCTGCCGTTTTGAAGCAGCGCTATCCGGCCGGTCCGCGGGTTGAGGAATGCATCTAGGAGCTAAGGTCGCGCGCCGTATAGCCAGCATTCGATATCGTCTACCAGTTGAGCCGCGAAAAATTGTTCAGATCGACTCCGGCTGGTTCTGATCGCCAGCTTGTCGAACAAACCTAAAGCGATCGGTCACCTTAACTTTTACTGGTAACGCCTTCCCGGCCCGGTAGACATTTAGATTTTCGTTGGGTCGACCTTCTATTAGCTCCCGAACTTCTCGCTTCAACCAAAGGAATGTAATTGAAAGCTCCGGCCTAGATGAATCGATTAGCGGAAGGTTGGGCCGTGTCGGGACGCCGTTTGCTCGCATCTTCCATACGGTGCTTGAGTATCCTTCAAGGCGGTATTCAAGTTCAGGGCCGTTGGTGATCTCCCCCCTAGTGAACGAGCCATCTGGGTTGGGAAACCACCAGCTGATGAGACGTATGCTTACCGTTACTGCGCTGGAATTTTCAACGGTAATATGCGCATCCATGTACTCGGGAGTTCTATCCGCCGAATAAAACTCGCGGACTAGAGCCCTTGCAGTGACTACCGGGCGGCTGTATCGATAAGCCAAGATTGAAACGAGCAAAGCTGCCGCCGAAATTGCAACAGCCGTCCAGGTTGCTAAGTCATTGACGCTCATTCTTAAGTGACCCTGCTTCACTATTACTGTTCCAACTGACGTGGGTAGCGCCGACCGTGGAATCCCAAGTAGGTGGCTGTTCCTCCGCGGTAGCTCACTGCCGGGCCTTGTGGTGTGGCGGCTGACTATAATGCCGTCCTGCAGCTATAGCAACAGGTCGTCAGGCAATTCGACTGCATGAGATAGGACGCAACGCTCCTAGATGCAGCGGCTTGTTTGTCTCGCGAAGCTGCAGCCGGCCCGCTATTAGTCAACTCTGCAGTGGCGGTGTGCGGTGGTCGGCGCCACCTCGTACCGCTGGGACGAGTCGGCCACAGTTTGGCAGCGGGTCGCCGCTTGCAACGCGCCGCAGGTGATCGCGGCGTGCAAGTTGGCAGTGATCCGTACATAAGGCGCCGAGTGGTCGGTTACCGGGGGGCGCTGGCGCAGCCAGAACGCCGTCCAGCTTATGCCTACAGGCAGCTTGGGCATTCGGTCGGACAGGCTCCCGGCCGCGGCGCCGGTCCGCATCGGACAGCCACGCGCTGTTGGTTCGAAGCGTGGTCGTATCGCCGCCGCCGTGACCAGCCGTCCTGCGACGGTGCGGATGTCGACGCCAGCGTGATCTGACCGTCGCACTGCGGGCACGGTCGGCATTCGTTGCCGCACGTATCAACCGCGCCACCACCCACAAGCTCCTCCGTACACCCGTCGTGCACCCCTGGGAAGCGGGCCGCCGGCGGGGGTGCCCGTCCGCGCGGAGGGTGAGGGCCGCGCGGACGCTTGGCGCCCCCGCCGGCGGTCTGCTTGGCATCGCCTGCGCGGCGGGGGTGCGGAGGAGCGGCCCCCTCCGGGACCCTGAGGCCCGCCGGGAGGCAAGAGCGCAACTACACGCGGAGGGCGACGCTGCGGGAGCGACGGTCTGTAGCCCGGCGAACGTCGCGGTAGCTCAAATCTGGATGAGCAGCCTCGACCGTTACGGGCGTCTCGACCTGAGCTGTCGATGTGTCTGGCGGCCCTTCTCATGCGCACTCTGTACGGCTCGGACGTGGTGTCCCAGCCGGACGGGCTTCCGGCGCCGGCGCGCAGCGCCGGGCGCCGCTTGCCCGCCGAGCTGGGTGTCCACGTCCGGGCCTGCGCCGAAGGCGCCTTGATCTAGTACAGCCAAATTCAGCAGCACCTCGGACGCTGACACTCGGACGCTGTCAGGCATCGGCAGGGGTTAGGCACCCGCACGACTACCAGTGGCGCAGGTGCCAAGCCGTGCGCCATGATGCCTGTACCGTTAGACCTTGGAGCACAGGTTCCTTCAAGCGCCAGCCAAGCACGCCGAGAGGCAACAACGTGATCGAGATTGAACGGGATCTAATGGAGAACCCCCTCGTGGAGGCGATCCTTGAGATCAGATGGCATCTTGATGGCAACGCAGACCCTGCTCATCCACTGTTTGCCGGGGCCTTGGCAAGTGCCGCTCGTGACCTGTACCCCGTTCAGCAGAGATTGCCAGGCGCTGAAATCCCCGACGACCTGTCACCACACATGGTAAAATTCCGCCTTCGCGCAGGCGAGAATGCATGGCCGTTGATCCAGGCAGGCCCAGGTATTGCGACCCTGAACTCAGTCGATGATTATACCTGGCAGAGCTTCAAGGTCAGGGCACTCGACCTTTGGGACAGCCTGATGCGGGCCTATGCGCCGTTTAATAATGAAACCCCACCGGTCGTTAATAATCTAATCCTCAAGTATATTAATGCTCGCAATCTCGACGGGCTTACCCCGCAACGCTACCTCGCCGACAAGCTTCATACGCAAGTCTTACTTCCCGCCGGTGTTGTCGAGCATGAGACGGACGGCGAGCCCACTAGCGTTGCTATCGCGGTAGCTCTTCCGCTTAAGCGCGCAAATACTACAGGCACCGTTCGGATTCAAAATGGCGCCAAGCAGGACGCTCCAGCAGCTTTGTGGGAACTAACCGCTGATGGCAAGTTTCCAACGCCGGTCGATAGGGCAGGATTTGAGGATTGGCTCGAATATTCACATGGCGTACTTGAAGCGTGGTTCTTTTCGCTGATACAAGGAGACCTACTCACTGCCTTCCGAGGGGTGTGACGACGGCATTGACGACATCAACGCATTCTTCATCCTCATACTCCATGCCTTCAGGTGAATGGGTAGCAACTACTGCGACGAAAGATGCTGCCACGATCTCTGTCGATATCGCCAACGAGAGTGTGGAACGGAGCGCTCCTCAGCGTCGGCTAAGCTTTGCCGCTAAGACGCTATTCGCGGCGTCCATTACCGGCGCAGCGCTGGCCGGTCTAACGGTCCCTGGCCTTACAGCAGCTGAATCGTTCGGCGTCAGCCCCTCGGCGTCCGTTCGTGACTGGCAGCCTCCCGCAGAGGTCGAGCCGGAAACGCTCTCATGGGCGGACGTTGTTGCCATCGCAACAGAAGAGTTTGTGCGCATGGAGGAAAAACGCACAGCATTGGCTGAGCTTGAGCGCGAAATTTACGACTCGTACGAATACGACGAAGAGGACTGGACGGCGTGATCTATGATTCGGTCGAGCCAGACGAACCAATTCGGCAGGGCGACATCTTTCGGAGGATTCCGAAAATCGACTTCAACCTCGCGCGAATGGTTGCGATTTCTCCGTCGAAGGGTCCAGTGATCGGCTCATGGGAGACCTTAGAGCATGCGGCTGAGTCGTCGACGATTGCCGTAAACGTAATGCCGGTTCTTGCCGTAGTCATCAGCCAAGACTGCGACGCTTCACGTTCTGAGGACATCAGCTTCTGCGAAGTTCGCCCGTTCGAGGACGTCGACGGAAAGGCGAAGAACTTCGCAAATTTGAAGCCGAAGGCTCGACAAAGCATCATAACTACCCACGCTCGTGTGAACCAAAAATGGTTCTACATGCCATCGGACGACAGTATCGGGATATTGGAGCCGATGGCCGTAGATTTCCGAATTCCAATCCGGTTGCCGCGTGAGAACATTGAAACGATGCGTGCAGCCAATAGAATCGGCCGCCTCAACGAAGTGTCGAGCGCTCATTTTCGAGAGCGAATTTCAGAGTTTTTCCGACGTTATCCCTATGATGAGTGGTACCCACTTTCGTCTGACGAACTGCGCGAGTACCCGCCGTCTAAATATGGACTTGCGCCGCCGTTTCCTTGGCAGCGAGATCAATCATCGATCAATGATGTGGCTGACTCTTCACTCCAATCACAGGTCGATGGATAGGCGTCTACAAACGAGAGTCACCTACGCCGCGAACGAAGTTGGAACTCCCCCGTTAAACGATTCGCGCTGTGTATCCGGCAGCAGCTAGCCGACTGTAAGCAGATCGTACAGAATGCGGCATGTCCTGGCGTACTGCAAATCCACGCTCCGCGTACAGTTCAATGCGCTGCGTATCGCCGACGAGCATGTTGATAACTTTGTCGGCACTGCCAATACTGTGCATATAATCCGTAAGAGCTACCGGATTCGATGCGCAGATCACATCAAGGTCCGGCCATACCTTCTTAGCGGTTGCGTACGCACGCCGCTGCTGATATGGCCTGGACATCACAACTGCCGAACGTATGTCGAAGTTGCAGTCGTCCAGAAGTTTGCGAGTCAATTCGAAGTTCTGTTGCGTGTTGGACGCCTGCGGCTCGATAAGGACCGCATTTCGTGGCACGCCATTCTCAATGGCATATTCGGCGTAGTGGACTGCCTCGCCGCGGGGGAAGCGTTCGATTGTTGTGGGGGCGTTGGCGCCGGTGAAGACGATGCGGGGGAAGTAGCCGCGGTGGTAGAGGTCGGTGGCGATGATGGCGACGCCCAGGTCGTGGCTGCCGAGGCCGATGCCGATGTCGCAGGGGCGGAGTTCGTGGTGCATGTTGTGGTAGTCCCACAGGGTTTCGACGTCGGCGCGGTGTTCGGCGGGGATGATGGTCGCCGGGGTGCTCTGGTCGGCATGCGTCACGCCAACACAGTAAGCGGCGGTGAGCGGGTGCGCTCAGTCCATGACGTCGAGCCGGCGGGCCAAGTCGACCAACACCGTTGAGGGCTTCGAGCGCTGGTGGCGGATCCAGGAGAGAACCAGCTGGCGGCTCAGCACGTGATAGCGGACCTGCTCGGGAGCCATCTTCTCGGCGGCGAGCACGGTGTCGAGGGCTTCGTCGGCACGGTTCCAGGCGCTGAGCGCGCGGGCGACTTCGAGTGAGTGGCGTACGCGGCGTTCCATCGGCAGTCCGGACGTGTCGACGCGCGGGCCGAGGTCCACGGCGACCTGGATGTCGCCGAGTTCGGCGGCGGTGGCGACGCGATGGATGGCGACGTTGGTCGGGCCGAACGCTGTCCACAGGTGGTTGGCGTCGTGGCCGAGACGCTGCGCTGTTTCGTCGGCGGCGGTCAGGAACGTGCGGGTGGTGATGGCGTCGTTGGCGCGGGCGGCTGCGATCGAACCGGCGAGGAACAGCGTCCCGTACACCGACAGCAGCTCGGGCGTCGCGTTCGACAGGTGCGGCTCCAGGTAGTTCGCCGCGTCGTTGGTCAGCTGGACGGCTTCGCGGTAGCGGCCGGTCGCCTGGAGCGCGTGAGCAACGGAGCGCAACAGGGTGCCGGTCAGCACGACATCGCCGGCAGCTCGGGCGGCGCCGAGTCCCCGGTCCGCAGCGATCCAGGACAGGTCCGCCTCGCCGATCTTCGTCAGCTGCACGGCGGCGAGCTGGTACGCAAGGCCGAGTACCCGCCGAGCGTCGTCGAGCGCGTCACCAGACATCGCGCTCACCGCAGCCTCGGCATGCGCGATGAGGCTGGGAAGGCGACCAGTCACGTACCCGAACCGTGCGTCCTGGTACGCGTCCCAGAGTGTCTTCAGCTCCTGCTGCAACGCGTCGATCGGCGGCGGCTCCACCGACGAACCCGCACCGAACGGCGTGACCTTCCGATAGTCCATCAGGGCGGCGCGCAGGGCGGGGACGGTGCGCATGCCGCTGTCGCTGGTCCACGACACGAGGGATGGTTCGGCGACCAGGTCGGCGAGGGCGACGTCGAGCACGTCGGCGAGGGACTTGATGACCGACAGCCGGTCCAGCTGGATGCGGTTGTTCTCAACCTTGCTCAACCAGTCCTCGGTACGGTCCACCAGACCGGCCAAGACTTCCTGCGACATGCCGCGCCGGCGGCGGTACCAGGCGACCCGCTCGCCGATGGTCAAGGTGTTCGTCATCCCACGCATGCGGTAAGCGTCGCACCACCCTCCGAGTTGACCCCGGAACAATTTTCCGGGGTGAAGGCCCTCGATGGGTAGACGCTTCATCTATGTTTCGGGCGGTCTTGCTCCAGGGAGCCATCGGCGGTGGCGTGTGACGATTCACCGCGCTTCGACTTCGACGTGCCGTTCGTGTGAGGGGCGCGGGGTGAAGCTGGTCAGTCGACGGGGGGCACTGACGATGGCCGAGGACAGCGTGGTGTACGCGGTCCGGCCGTGCATCGACTGCGGCGGCATCCCGGCTCCGGACCAGGACGGCCCTGGCCAGGAGACGGAGGCGACCGAATGAGAGCAACAACGTTCCGGGTGGCGACGGTGCCCGTGGCGCCGCAACCCGACCTCGACCTGGATGTCCGGACGCTGCGGTGCTGGGGCGCGGTCGACGAGGACGGCGACCCGGTCCTCGTGCTCAAAGACGACGACGTGACCGTGGTCATCGACTTCGGGTTCGGCGGTGCATGGGACACCGCGATCCGGGCAGCAGAACGGCTCAGCGACGAGGCGCTGGCGTACGCGTCGAAGCTGCGGGCACTGATGGCCGCCCAACAGACGCCGCCGGCCGACCAAGAGCCGGCGAAGGAGAACAAGGAGGAACCATGCAGGTGAGCAAGGACGGCGTGACCGTCGACCTGACCGGCGCGAGCTGGGTCAAGAGCAGCAAGAGCGGCCCGTACTCCGACAACTGCGTCGAAGTGACCGGCCTCGACGGGCAGCTCATCGCGGTGCGGGACTCCAAGAACCCGGACGGCGCGGTGCTGGCGTTCACGCCGGGCGAGTGGGACGCGTTCGTCGAAGGCGCCCAGGGCGGCGAGTTCAACCGGGCCAAGTAGACGCGATGGCGTGGAGGCGGCCCCTCGATGCTCGAATCACCGAGGGACCGCCACCCATCGTGACACCTCCGGGTGACACCCGGAACACGTGGAAGGGCGGCGCAGCATGATCGTGCAAGACGACCTTCGCGGTGACGCGCTCCGGTTGGAGATCGCCATCGCGCTCCTCCCCCTCGTCGGCCGGGTTCAGCAGGTCGACGACAACGCCCGGGTGCTCGGTACGCGGGGCAACCGGCTGACCGACCAGGATGACCGGCGACTCGTCATCGACGACGCGGCCCGGGGCTGGGAAGCGCTCGATCCGACGCAGCAGCGAAGCTACGGCGCCGATCTGAGGACGGCGCTGTACGCGTACACCTGCGACTACGTCGAAGCGGTCGAGGCCGGCGGCCCCGATCCAGACGAGGCGGACGCGCGTACCTACGAGAGCGCGATGGAAGCGCTGTGGCGGCGGCACGCTGACGCGTTGCGCAGGGCTGCCACGGACTGACGAACAGGGCCTCGGCATCGTTCGGTGCCGGGGCCTCGCCGTGCCACGCTGGTCCCTCCCTTCGGAGGATCGACAGCACGGCGCTCACACAGTTAAGGTCTTGACAAGGTATGTTGTCGTCTTCGAATGGTGGGTCTCCGTGCCGATCGAGTACAGACCTCCCAAGTACATAACCATCGTCAACGCGTTGCAGGCCCGCATCGAGGACGGCACGTACGCGTCTGGCGAGATGCTGCCCAGCGAGACAGCGCTCATGAACGAGTTCGACACGTCGCGGCCTACGGTCGTTCGGTCGCTTGAGATCCTGCGGCAGGCCGGCTGGATCGACACGCAGCAGGGCAAGGGTCGGTTCGTGCGGGCCAAGCCTGCTGAACCGCGGTCCCTGCCGGCCCACGCGGCGTCGCTGCTTGCCAGTGAGGCTGAGGGCCGGTTGCGGATCCTCGACGTCGGCGAGCTGCCTGCTCCCGCGCGAGCCTCCTCCGCGCTTGACTTGGACGAGGGCGCGCCCGTGGTGGTGCGTCGCCGGCTCGTCAGCGTCGACGGACTGGGGCCGGTTGAGCTGGGCACGGTGTACGTGCCGCTCGACCTCGCCAAGGGCACCGGCATCGGCTCCACAACGCCGCTCGCCGAAGGGGTCCTCCAGCACTTGGCGGTGCGCAAGGGCATGCACTTCGACCACGTAACGGAGCGGATCTCGGCGCGACCGGCTACTGCGGAGGAGGCCGAGCTGCTCGACGTCGACCCTAACGGCTGGCTGCTCACTGCGTTGTTCGCCGTGTACGCCAGGGGCGGCAAGCCGGCCTTCGCGCTCGACATCGCAGTGCCGCCAGCACGGCACGAGTTCGAGGACTCGTTCTCGATTGCTTAGGTGGATGGCTCGCATTACTCGAATGCGAGCCATCGCCAAGTTTCTCTCTCCGAACACTTAACAAGCTAGGTTCCGTCGCTACACTTGAGTCACACATAACAAGTTAAGTGGTTGTCTGAAAGGACTGGATGTGGCGCTCAAAGGTGGTACGCGGTTCTCGGTCCGGTTCGAGGACGTGTTCCCGGCCGGCTGCGTGCTGGTGCCGGACTCGATCGTGGAGGCGCAGGACTACAACGAGGTGACCAAGGCACGCACCCCGGCAGTGGACAAGCTGTCCGGGTCGCGGGTGTGGACGGTCAGGGTCATGGACATGGACCCGGATCTCGCGGGCCGGTCGCGGGAGGTCGCCGTCAAGATCTCGGCGAACGTGCAGCCGGTCCCGGACGGCGCGGGGTTCTCCCCGGTCGAGTTCGAGGGGATGACGGTCACGCCGTACGTCGGTCCGACCGGTCGGCTCGCGTACTCGTACCGCGCGACCGGGTTCAAGTCGTCGGCGGCTGCTCGTAAGGCGGCCTGAGCAAGACAGCGCGGGGCGGTCTGTATGCCGTAGGAAGCCGGACCGCCCCGCTGCCGACCAAGCCCATTGCTGAGGTGTGGAAGGCGGTTTCATCATGCCCATTTCTGGGCGGCGTCGCCAAGCCTGCCCCGGCCAACTCCTGCTGCTCATGCCTGTTGCGCGCGATGCGCGGGGCCGTTTCACCCGCTGGTTCACCGGGATGCCGCTGCAACTGCTGGCGGTCCGCCGGGACGTGCGGGGGCGGTTCGCAGCGCTGGCGCCTGCGTAGGAAAGGTCGAAGGTGAAGAACAACAACGTCCCGCTGGTCAACTTCCGGCGCCTGTCGATCCCGGCGCCGTGGTGGCTGGTGATGTGGATCGTCATCCCGTACCTGCTGTTCAAGGCCACGGTCCTGCTCATCCGCGCGCTGCCGGTGCTGTGGCGCAACCGCACCTCCGTCACCCTCGCCGTGCTCGCGGTGTGGCTGTGGCACCGGCACGGCTGGGAGATCCTCGTCTTGTTCGCCGGTGTCGCCGGCGCCACGGTCGGGGTGTGGTGGTGGCGCTGGCGGCCATGGTGTGAGCGGTTGATCGTGCTGCCGGTGCTGTCGTGGTGGCAGCGGCTGTTCGTGTACCGGCTGCACTGGCGCGAGGCGATGACCGTCTGCCGCCTCGCCGAACGGTTCGACAGCAAGCTGAACGTGCCGAAGCTGCTGCGCGTCCGCTGCACGTACGCCACGGATGAGGTGCTGCTGCGGATGCCGCGCGGGCAGAACCCCGACGACTACCACGCGGCGGCGGCGAACCTGGCGTACTCGTTCGGCGCCCGCACCTGCCGGGTCTACTCCGGCCGGCGGGAACAGCCGCCCGTGCGCACGAACCGGTGGCTGACCCTGCTCGACCGGTTCCGGTACCGGGACCGCCCGCGGCTGGTGTGGCTGGTGTTCGTCCGCCGCGATCCGTTGCGCCGCACGGTGCCCGCGTTCGACATCCCCGAGGAAACCGATCTGGAGGCGCTGCCGCTCGGGCTGCGTGAGGATCTCGTCCGGTACGTGCTGCGGCTCCTCGCCACCCACATCCTGATCGTCGGGGCGACCCGGTCTGGCAAGGGCTCCGTGCAGTGGTCGCTGATCCGGGCGCTCGCCCCGGCGATCCGGTCCGGGCTGGTGCGGTTGTGGGGCATCGATCCCAAGGGCGGCGTTGAGCTGTCTCTCGGCCGGGAGCTGTTCAGCCGGTACGAGTACGCCACCGTCCCGCCGATGGTCGCCATGTTGGAAGAACTCGTCGAAGTCATGCGGGAGCGGCAGGCCCGTATGCAGGGCAAGACCCGTGTGCACACGCCGACCCTGGATGAGCCGCTGTACGTGCTGATGGTGGACGAGATCCTCGCCCTCGTCGCGCTGCTGCAGGACCCCGACCTGCGCGGGCGGGCACGCTCGGCGCTGGCGATGCTCCTCACCCAGGGCGCCGGGCTCGGGGTGCTCGTCATCGGCGCGACCCAGGACCCGCGCAAAGAGGTTGTGGAGCTGCGGGACTTCTTCCCGACGCGGATCGCGTTGCGGCTCAACGAACCCAACCACGTCGACCTCGTCCTCGGGCAGGGTTCCCGGGCTCGCGGCGCGCTGTGCGACCAGCTGTCGTCGCGGCCGTCGATGCGGGGGATCGGGTACGTCGTCCTCGACGACCGTCCGGAGCCTGAGCGGGTCCGGTTCGCGTACGTCACCGACGACGAGATCCGCGACATGGCCGTCACCTACGCCGCCCCGGCCGTCGCGGTGGCGCCGCCGTCGATCCCGGTGCAGCGGCAGGCGCCGAAACACACGTACAAGCCGGGACGGCACGCGAGAGGTCCGCTGCTGCCGGACAGCCTGACCGACCTGCTCGGCGGCGAGCCGGCATGACCCGCCGCTTCTACCGCCTCCGCGCACCCCACCCGGTCAAGGGCTCCTCGGCCGTGACCGTCCGGGTCACTGACGACGAAGACCTGTACGTCGCGGTCGGCGCGGGCCGCCGGCGGATGTACGTCACCCCGGCTGAGGCGTGGGCGCTGTGGCGGTGCCTGTCCGAAGCGGTCGCCTCCACTGGCGAGCCGCCGGACTGGATTCGCGTCCCGATCACCCCGAAAGCCAAGTGAGGCAACGGATGCGCCGCATGCGGCTCCACGTCGAAAGCGTCGTCCTGGTCGTCATCCTGCTCGTGGTCGGTGGCATGGCCGGCGCGGCGTCGTTCACCCACGTTCACGACTGGACGATGGCGAACTCACCCGCTGGAACAGCCGACTGGTTCGGTTGGGCGAATGCCGCGATCTCCGAACTCGTCCCCGTCGCCTGCGCGCTCGTAATCCGTCGTCGCCGGCGGACGAGGGAGTCGGTGCGGTACCCGTTCGCGGTCCTCACGGCGGCCGTCGCGCTGTCCCTCGCGGCGCAGCTGGCGGTCGCCAAGCCGGGCATCTCCGGAGCGCTGATCGCCGCTGTCCCGGCGCTCGCGTTCATGGCCCTCGTGAAGCTCATCCTCTCGACGAAACCAGCGCCCGCACCGGTCCCCAGCGCTCCACCCGTCGACCTGGTCGAGGTGCCCGAACCTACGCCGGTCGAAGTGCTGCCCGTTTTCCAGCGCGCCAACGGCGCGATCCCGTCCGGCATCGTGAAGTGAAGGGAACCCCCACCGTGAACACTTTCCAGCGGCTCGTTGAGGCCGTCGCCGACCGGTTCCACGCCTCCACCGACGCCCACGCCGAAGCGCAGGGCCTCACCGTGCAACGGCTCCCGTGGGGCGGCCGGCGGATCGGACACCCCATGGTCGGTGCCTACGCCGCCGCTCGCCGTGCCCGTGTCCTGCGCGGTGACGGCGACGCGATCGACCGCACGTTCGTGGACGTCCGGCACCCGGCAGGCCGCCGATGACGGTCACCACTGAGGCGCTGCCCGGTCTGGAGCCGCAGGAAGGGCCGCGCCCCGGCTCCCGTGCCGCGCGCATGCTGATGCCCCTCGCCGCAGACGTCGTGAAGGACATGGCGGCTGAGTACGGTGTCTGCCTCCGCCCGGTCGGGCTGCGCCGCACCGACCTGACGACCGGCCAGACCGAGATCATCGACGTCCCGTGCGGCGCAACCCGGGAAGACAAGTGCGTCCCGTGCGCCAAGCGGGCGCGGCGGCTGCGGAAGACGCAGATTCGGGAAGGCTGGCACCGCACCGACGAACCCGCACCGGCACCGAATCCGGCGACGGAGGAACAGCGGTCGCTGATCAGCCTCCGGGCACACCTCGAGTACTTCCGCGACCAAGCCGTCCGCGAATCGAAGTGGGACGAGGTCGGCGAGGTCGACGACGCGATCCGCGAGGTCGAGGAGGCCATCGCGGCCGAGGGCCTGCGCGGCACGGTGGCGCCGGCACACGACAAGCCGGACGAGCCGAAGCGCCAGCGGTCGACCCGGCGCCGTCAGGACGCTCCGGCGCTGCCCCGGCAGAAGGTCCAGCCGCGCACCATCGGCCGCGCCTACACCGCCCCGGACGGCACCGAGCACCGCCCGTCGATGTGGCTGACCATGACCCTCGACTCGTACGGCCCCGTACGAGAGGACGGCTCACCGCTCGACCCGTCCCGCTACGACTACCGGCGCGCGGCCTGGGACGCGATCACGTTCCCGCGGCTGCTGGACCGGTTCTGGCAGAACCTGCGCCGCTGCGTCGGCTGGAACGTCCAGTACGCCGGCTGCGTCGAGCCGCAACGCCGCCTCGCTCCGCACGCGCACTTCGCCATCCGGGGCACCATCCCGCGCACCGTCCTGCGCGAGGTCGCGGCGGCCACCTACCACCAGGTCTGGTGGCCTCGCGTCGACAAGCCTACGTGCCGCCCGGTCTGGGACGCCGACGCCGAGGTCTGGTGCGACGCGGACGGCCTGCCGCTGCAGACGTGGGATGAGGCGCTCGACGCGATCGACGAAGACCCCGACGCCGAACCAGCGCACGTGATCCGGTTCGGCAAGCATGTCGACGCACGAGGCGTCGCGGCCGGCAGCAAGGACATCGACCGCACGGTCGGCTACATCACGAAGTACATCACCAAGTCTGCGGCCGACTGCCACACCGTCACCACCGACCGGCAACGGGCGCACCTCGAACGCCTCTGGCAAGAGCTGCGCGTCACGCCCTGCTCGGAACGGTGCGCGAACTGGCTCCTCTACGGCATCCAACCGAAGAAGGCGCACGGGAAGCTCCGTCCGGGCAACTGCAAGGGCAAGGTCCACCAGCGGGCCACCCTGGGCATCGGCGGCCGGCGCATCCTCGTCTCCCGCGACTGGTCGGGCAAGACCCTGGCGGACCACCGCCACGACGCCCGCGCCTGGGTCAAAGCCCTCCTTGGTGTCTCGGGCGGCGTCGACCAGGTCCCGGTCACCGAATCCGACGACGGAACGCCGGCACCGGTCGCCTGGGAGCTGGCGAAGCCGAACGACCCCGACATGCCACCGATGCGGCACCGCCTCCTGCGCGCGCTGGCGCAACGGATGCAGTGGCGCAACGCCATCAACGCCGCCAGAGACCGGGCGGCGCAGTACGAGCAGACAGCCAACGACAACGAGGAGGAACGCAACGGTGAGTGACCGGCTGTTGAAGGTCGCCGAGGTGGCCGAACGGCTCGGAGTGACAGAACGGTTCGTGCGCCGGCTCATCGCCGAACGCCGGATCGAGTACGTGAAGGCAGGCACGCACGTCCGCATCAAGGAGGAAGCACTGACCGCCTACATCGACGAGTCCACGGTGGCTCCGATCCGCATGGGCTTGTACAGCAACGGATTGGTGGCCTGATGACTGACAAGAAGCGGCGTCGCTTCGGCGCCGTTCGGCAACTCCCGTCCGGCCAGTGGCAGGCGCGCTACACCGGCCCGGACGGCCAGATGCATTCCGCACCGCAGACATACCCGACCAAGCCCCTCGCGGAGCGCTTCCTGAGCACGGCTGAGGGCGACATCGCATCGGGCCGCTGGATCTCGCCCACGGCGGCCAAGACGCCGATCTCGGAGTGGGCGGACCAGTGGTTCAACGCCTCGCGGTCGCGCTGGAAGGTCAAGACGCAGGAGACGTACCGCTCGGTCATCGACCGGCTGATCGTGCCGCACCTCGGCAAGGTGAAGCTCGGCGCGCTCCGTCCGCTCGCGGTGACGCGGTGGGTCGGCACCCTCGCCGAGACGGTGAGCGCGTCACAGGTCCGCCAGGCGTACCGCCTCCTGTCGCAGATCATGGCGTCGGCCGTCGACAACGGCATGATCCCGGTGACCCCGTGCCGGGGTGGACGGGTCGCGGGCCTTCCTCGTCTGCCGCAGGCAAAGCCGACCGTTCTGGCGCCGGCGGACGTCGCCCGTCTTTCGGCAAAGTGCGAGCTGCCCGATCGCGTCCTGGTCCTGCTGCTCGCGTACGCCGGGCTCCGCATCGGTGAGGCGCTCCCACTGCGCCGCCGATCCTTCGACCTGTCGAGCCGTCGGCTCGTCGTCGCCGAGGCGGTGTCGCAGGTCCGCGGCGGCTCGGTGATCGGTACGCCGAAGAACCACCAGCAGCGGGAGCTGATCCTGCCCGCGTTCGTGGCCGACGCGGTAGCGGAACTGCTCGGCAACTTGCCCGAGGGTGAGGACGTGTTCCTGTTCGGCGGCCGGCAGAAGCACACGAGCGGGCGACAGCAGAGCTACTACGGCTTCCGCAGCCGGTTCCGCGTAGCTGCTGAAGCGGCAGGTCTCGACGGGCTGAAGCCGCACGATCTCCGAGCCACGCACGCGTCCTGGGTCTCGGACTCGCACGGCATCATCGTCGCTGCCGCTCGCCTCGGCCACGCCGACGCCAGCGTTACGACCAGGCATTACGCCCGCCCGCTGGGCGGCAAGGATGAAGAGGTGGCGGCGCACCTCGACAAGGTGGCGCGGAAGGCTAGTGGCACGCGAATGGCACGCAAGATCAGGAAGAACGTGCCATAAGCGCCTGACCTGGTGCCCCCGGCAGGATTCGAACCTGCGACACACGGTTTAGGAAACCGTTGCTCTATCCCCTGAGCTACGAGGGCGCGGAGCACAGTGTACCGACGCCCCCGCTGACCTGCGTCGCCATATCCCACCCCGGCGTGACCTGGCTTCGTTCGGGCTGGTGGGAGCGCGGGCCGATCACACGATCGGCGTTTGCGATGGGCGGCGTCCGTCCGGTATGCCCGGTTGGTTCGCCGTGACCCGAGCTGGTTCGCTTCGCCGATCACTCGTCGAGTTGGTGCGTGGTCGCTGGAGCCAGAATATAAGTCCGGCTTATACTGCTGGTATGTGGGAGGTCAGGGCCGCATCCCGAGGTCGAGGAATGGTTCCTGGAACTGTGTCGCACCGACGTGGTGACAGCAGACCTCGTGGCGGAGGCGATCGACGTTCTGGCCGAGCAGGGGCCGGCACTCGGCAGGCCGTTGGTTGACCGGCTGAAAGGCAGCCTGTACCAGAACATGAAGGAGCTGCGGCCAGGCTCTGCCGGCCGCTCCGAGGTTCGGATGGTCTTCGCGTTCGATCCTGCACGTGAGGCGATCTTCCTGGTGGCAGGAGACAAGTCCGGACGGTGGGAGACGTGGTACCGCACAGCGATCCCGCTCGCGGACTCTCGGTACGCCGACCATCTCGCAGCGCTGAAAAGAGGAGGGTCAGTCATGACCGAAGCTTCGAACTGGCGGGACGTCAGGGCCAAGGCTCGTGCCGCCGACCCGACCTGGGACAGCACCGAGCGAGTCACCCGGCGTCGGGAGATGCGGGAGCAGATGCTGGCATCGGTCAGCGGCGCTCAACTGGCTGACATCCGCAAGCAGCTCGGCATGACGCAGGTCCAACTGGCCGAAGCGACCGGACTGACGCAGGCGCGCATCAGCCAGATCGAGAACGGCGACGCGGTCGGCCTGGAGACGCTGAGGGCTTATGTGGTCGGGCTCGGCGGCCAACTCGATATTGTCGCCCGTATCGGCAACATCCAGCTCAACGTGGCCTGACTGGGCGGTCTTCCAACTGGCAGTAGCCGATGCACTTGGCGGCCGACGAACCCCGTGCGCTAGCACCTGCTCGCCGCCTCATCGTTAATCCGTCGGCTGCTGCCCGGGTGGCAGAAGGCGACGATCCCGTAGCCGAGGACATCTGCGAGCTGGACGGAGTTGGCGCGCGAAGGAAGGAGAACTCATGACCGAGTTCCACGACTGGAAGGATATTCGCGCCGACCTCGACGACGGATACAGCGAAGCGTTGGCCGCGGAACGGGCACGGACCGAAGCGTGGATCAGCGCTGTCGAATTCCTCGACGAGCTGCCCGCCGAACGAAATCAGTCTGTTGCGCAAGCTGCCGCCTCCGTGCGAGCCGAAGGGCTCGCGATCAGCTCGAACACCGAAGCGATCATGGAGCGCTGGGCTCGCGGTGAACTCAGTACGACCCAAATGCGAGAACTGGTTCGGCAGCTCCATACCTCATGACCGTCGACCCGTACAGCGACCCGGCCTCCGGGGTGCTCCGCAATCGGTTCGGTATCACCGACCCGGACCGACCTGACCGCAGCGGCGCTGGCGGACCTCGGCACCCGGATCCTGCCCGGCGGCTACGATCTCATCCACCTGCGCCTGTTCCACGCAGAGATCTTCGGTGATCTGTACCCGTGGGCGGGTGAGATTCGAACTGTGGGCATCGCCAAGAGCGATCCCTTCTGCCTGCCGCAGATGCTGGCCTGAGGAGGCGGCGCTCAACTGATTGACATTCGCCAGCGGCTCGGCGTGACGCGAGCAGACGGTTGATGCCGTTTCACCCGTGGGCGAGTCCTATTGTTGCCGCGCCTGAGCGCTCACCGAGCCAGGCGGTGCCGGAAGGCGTTCTTCGGAGTGGTGTGGGTGCGGTACAGCGGGCTGCATGGCGTGGCGGCCAGCCATGCCTCCAGGTCGTCGAGCTCCCGTCCCCTGCAGCGTTCGGCGAGGAACGTGAACTCGGTCATGATCCCGACGACGCTGCGGTTGGCGGTCGGGGCGATCCGTCGGCTGCTCATATGTTCGACCTCGGCAGTGACCAGCTCGTTGTCAGCGCCGTACGCAGCCATGATCGCGGCGATGCGGTTGGCGGCACGGGACAGCGCGGTGGCGGCGGGTGCGAGCGGCAGCAGGACCGGCAGCAGGGTCGGCTCGTTGACCAGCAGTAACACATCCGGTCGCCATGCGAACCGAGTGGCGTACCACTCACCGAGCGCGGTGGTCGACTGCTCGCCCGCGTGCAGGTCTGGCGGGCCTATTCGGTCGCGGAGCTTCTTGGTCGCGCGCACGATCATCACGGCGAAATCATGGCAGTGGCGTGGCGACGTCCGTCGCCGAGTACTCGTTGAGCGCCGATCAAACGTACGTACTGTCAACCGAAGTGGATACACGGAGGCTGCTGTGACCAGGAAGCTCATCGACATCGACCTGGACGCGCTGGTGGAGGCAACAGCGCTGCTCGGGACGAAGACGCCGAAGGACACCATCAACACCGCGCTCCGTGCGGTTGCTGCCGTCCACTGTCGTGCCAAGGCGCTGGACGAGCTGACCGAGATCGCCGCCACCGGCGCGTTCGATCACCTGCTTGACAAGGGGAACTATCGGCCGTGAGCGCAGTCCGGTTCCTTGCCGACACGAGTGCCGTCGAGCGTCTGCTGCGCAACCGCGGGTGCAGGAGCTGTGGCAACCGCAGCTGCGGGCCGGCGTCAGGTCGTGGCGGCGACCGCTGAACTGTCCGACCTGTCGCTGCTGCACTACGACCACGACTTTGAAACGATCGCGCGGACGACTCAGCAACCAACCACCTGGCTGGCGGCTCCCGGCGCGATCGACTGACCCGGACATCGGCTTCCACGCGTGTGGTTACGTGATGGGGCATGGCACTTGCTCGTCCGCGATGTGGGCGGCGTGGAGCAAGGCGCGCCCGCTGCCGGTAGCAACCTCGCCCAGCTCCACGGTGGGATCGATCGGGTCGAAGGTGGCTTCCTCCGCCCACCGCGTCGTGGTCTCGTCGGCGCCGATCGGCACAGGGGCGCAAGCAGCATGCGGTTCCGAGGTCATCGGTAGCTTCTCTCGATCAGGTTTGGGCCTGCTCAACTGGCTGTGCTGACGTACAGGCCGGCGCGTTCCAGGCGGTCCAGCAGGCTCGGCTTGCGGGCGTGCTCCTGGCACAACTGATGGATCCGGGCCCGGAACGTCTTGCGTTGGCCGTCGCGCTCGCTGAGTGCCTTCAGGTCGGCCAGCAATGTGACTGCGGCGTCGTACTCCTTGGGTTTCTTGGTCGCGATCAGGTCCGCAACTCGCTGCCACGCGCGTTCCGGGTCGGCCGCCAGCTCGTCAAGACGCTGCTCGCGGGCCGCTGCGGCCGCTGCTTCCCGGCGTGCCTGTTCGGCCGCCTTGCGCTCCTGTTTCTGCCGCTCCCGTGCTGCCCAGCGGGTCTCCGCGCCGGCCAGCAACTCGCCCACCGTACGGCCGCCGCCTGCAGTCTCGATGGCCGCGCCACCGCCGTACCGGCGCAGCAACTCGGCCTGGAGGCGCGCGCCGTCGCCGCGCAGCAGCCGCACGATGGCCTCGTCCTTGTCGGCGGCCGGCAGGTGCTTCACCCATTTGGCGAGCGCCGCTTTGGAGGGCGCCTTCGTGGTCAGCGGCGCGCTGGCCTGGGCGGCTGTTTCGAGCAGGTCCTCGTCCAGGCGGAGGAAGCTGGTGAGGCTGCGCAGCGGACCCGACAGTTGCGTCAAGCCGGGCGGGACCGGGGGCTCCAGTGCATCCTCGTCCAGCTCCTCGTTCTGCACACACAACAGCCACGCCAGGTAGAGCAGGCGGGTGTCGCCGGCGGCCAGTTCCGCCCGGACGGGGACGATTGCCGCGAGAGCAGCCTCCTCCTCCCACCACTCCTCGTCGCCGTCCTCGTCCTCGCTGTGCAGGTCGAGGATCACGTGCTCGTTCGTGACGAACGACGAAGCGGAGTCACCCACGCAGTACGTCGCCGCGAGCGCCGGATCCAGCAGCGATGCCGGCAGCCGTAGCGCGATCCGGCGGGTGCCCCAGTTCGCCAGGTACAGATGCGCGTCGAAGTACCGCCGCATCCAGTCCCGGGGATCGGCCTTCAGGTCGCCCCACTCATAGGTGTTGACGAAGCTCGACGCGCTGATCCGGCCACGGGTCGACACCGCACGCAGCTCGTTCTGCTCCGCGGCGGTCAGCGGCCGGTCGATCGCCACGAACTCGTAGTACTGGTACTCGCTCACGGGTCACCCACCCCAGTGCCGGTAGGCCGCGATCCACTCCGACCCGTCCGGCGGCGGATCCGGCAGCGGGAGGTCAAGGATCGCGATCGCCTGCCGCTCCCGACCCCGGTGGCAGATCGCCACGATCCGCTGACCCCTCAGGTCCACCTTCCGGACCGTGACCTCGACGCCGAGGACCTGTGTGGTGAACGGCAGGGCGAGGTTGTCTTCGATCATGGTGTACAGGCCGGTCAGCTGCTCGTCCTCGTTGTAGCAGTCGACGGTCGCGTCCTCGACCAACGCATCGAGTTCTTTCCGGCTCAGCGAACCCACCGCCGGAGGATAGCGGAGACCATCGGTAGCGGTGATGAAGAGCGTGCGACGATCCTGCCATGGGCGCCGACGCGACGGTGGAGAGCGAGCTTGCCCGGCTGCGCCGTGAACTGGAGCGGTTGCGCGCGGAGAACGTCCGCCTGTCGCGTCTGCTCCACGATCCCGGGTACCAGATGATGTGCACCTTCTGAGCTGACCGCCGGACCGTCAGGCCCGCGCCGCGACGGTCTCGGCGAAGCGCACGGAGAGGCTGCGCTGCAGCAGGGGCGTCAGGGCTCCACGGCGAAGCTGGTGCGGGTCCACGCGCCGTCGAGCCGCGGGTCCGTCAGCAGCGGGAGCACCACGGGCGTCATCCGCACCGTCGCCGCGTCGGTGACGTGCCGCATGAACGCCGTGCCGGCGAGGTGGTCGAGCGCCCAGTACCGCCGGTCGGCGTCGGAGCTCCACAGCTCGGCGCCCTCGGGCCAGCCGGCCTCGGCGAGGATCCGCTCGACGTGGATCTCTGGTCTGCTCACCGAGCCACCCTGTCGAGCGAAGATGTCGGGGAAGGCGGTCAACGGGCGGGGTGGGGTGGGGCCTCTGTCTGGTGAGGCCTACCGAAGGAGACGAAGCGTGGTGACCCTGCAGCCGTCCGAGGTGCACGTCGTGGGGTTCGAGGCGTTCGTCGCGGCCCGTGGGGCGGCGCTCGTGCGGTTCGCGGTGCTGCTGACGGGGGACGACCATCGGGCCGAGGACCTGGTGCAGGAGGCGCTGGCGAAGGCGTACCTGCGGTGGGGGCGGATCCGGCGGGCCGACGATCCCGAGGTGTACGTGCGGCGGCTGGTCCTCAACGGGTCGCGGTCGTGGTGGCGGCGCAGGGCCAACCGGGAGGTGCCGGTCGAGCGGGCGCCCGACGCGGCCGCGGCCGGGGACCTGAGCGGGGAGAGCGCGGACCGGGACGAGCTGTGGCGGCTGGTGGCGGCGTTGCCGTTCAAGCAGCGGGCGGTGGTGGTCCTGCGGTACTACGAGGATCTCGACGACGCGGCGATCGCGCGGGTGCTCGAGTGCTCGCAGACGACGGTCCGGACCCATGCCATGCGCGCGCTGAACAGGCTGCGCGGGCGACTTGGCGGAAGCGAGAGCGGAAGCGAGAGCGGGAGCGAGGCGGAGGCATGAGCGGCATCGAGGACAAGCTGGTGCGGAGCCTTGCGGCTCGGGCCGGGGCCACGCAGGTCGAGGCCGGGGAGCTGGCGCGCCTGGCGGTGCGGCGGGCGGGCCGGATGCGGGCGCGCCGGAGGGTGGCGGGTGTGGCCGCGGCGGTGGTGCTGATCGTGGGGGCGGCGGTGGGCGTACAGGCGATGCTGCCGCAACGCAAGGACACGACGCTGCCGGTGGCGCTGGGGGTGCCGTCGGCACTGAGCCGGCCGGAGGGGATCGGTGCGGACCCGGCGCTGCTGCACCTGGACCTGGACCTGAAGGCGTTCGACGACGTGGGGGTGGTCGACTGGGTCTCCGGGGAGGACCGGGAGTCGGTGACCGTGTACGGGCAGGACCACGAGCTGGTCGCCGCGGTGTACGTGGCGCCGACGGTGGTGGACCTGAAGCGGGGGCTCCGGCCGCTGAGCTCGGCGGCCGTCGACGTCACGGTCGGCGGGCGGCCGGGCAGGGCGGACACGTTCGACCCGGGGAACGGGCAGCGCTTCACCGACCTGCGGTGGGAGCCGGTCGACGGGATCTTCGTGGCGGTGTGGGCGCGGGACCTGGCGGCGGCGCAGCGGGTGTACGGCGCGGTGCGGCTGGACCGGGTGCAGCGGTGCGTGACGCCGATGCGGCTGTCGGAGCTGCCGGCCGGAGCGCGGTGGGTCGAGTGCCAGACGGCGACCAAGGTGACGCAGGAGCGTTCGGCCGGGGAGTGGGCCTGGTCGGGGCTGGTCGTCGCGCAGGCGGACGTCGAGCGGGTGCGGCTGTGGGCGGCGGAGCCCGCGGCGGCGGACGGTGCGCGGTTCGCGCCGGACCGGGTCGTGGCCGGCAGGTCCGCGCAGTGGCTCACCGACGGGATGCGCGGGCTGTGGGTTCCCGGGTTCGGGCCGGTCAGCCTGTACGTGCTGGAGGCGACCGCGTTCCACGCCGACCTGCTCAGCGAGGATGAGGCGGCCTGGTACGTCGAGCATCTGCAGGTGTACGACGATCTGACCAACCCCGACGCGTGGCCCACGTCAGCGACGCGCTGAGCGACGAGGACGGCGCGTCAGGCGACGAGGACGGCGAGCGCCAGCAGGCAGTGCGCGGCGATGCCGAGCCGCACGCTGTCGAACCGGACGGTCACCGCCGTCAGGACGAGGTGCATGACGAGGATGTAGGGGAACAGGCCGGAGAGCGCGAACGGCAGGGCCGACAGCAGTCCCGACGCGAGGATCGCCGGCGTGCCGTGCAGCGGCGTCCGCGGCAGCAGGTACGCCCGGAAGAACAGCTCCTGCGGCGCGGCCGCCACCAGGAGCAGCAGCGGCAGCACGGCCGGTCGGTGGTCCGTGCCGAGCAGCATGGCCAGCCCGAGCGCGATGGCGAACAGGCTCGGCAGCAGCAGCAGGTACAGCCGCGGAGGAAGCCTGCGGTGCAGCGACAGCGTGCCGATCGTCATGGATGTGACGCTACGAACGGCGGACGGCCGGATACAGCCCGCTGTCTACCGTGTCAGGGGTAGGGCCAGCCATACCCCTTTTTCGAGAGCATGTCGGATCGGGCCTGGCCCGTTCGAGGTACCGGCGAGGACACCCGTTGATTGGAGTGGAACATGCGCTATCTCGTGCTGCTGAAGGGGACGACCCCCGGCACCCCGCCTCCGCCTGAGCTGATGGCCGCGATCATGCAACTCGGCGAGGACGCCACCGCCGCCGGGGCGCTGCTGGACACCGCGGGCCTCGCGCCCAGCGTCAACAGCGCCCGGGTCACGGTCACCGGCGGCGCGCTCGACGTGGTCGACGGGCCGTTCGCGGAGACGAAGGAGATGATCAGTTACGCGCTGTACCAGGTGCGCACGAAGGCCGAGGCGACGGAGTGGACCAGCCGGTTCATGAAGCTGCACCGCGACCTGTGGCCCGGCTGGGAGGGCGAGGCCGAGGTGCACCAGGTGTTCAGTCCAGCAGGCTGACGTCGAACGCCGGGAACTCCTCGGGCGGCGGCGCCTCCACGGTGAGCCGGGTCCCGGCGTGGTCGAACGACAGCCGCCACGCGTGCAGGTGCGTCCGCCCGGTGGCGGCCTTGTCGAACAGCGGGTCGCCGACGATCGGGTGGCCGATCCACGCGAGGTGCACCCGGATCTGGTGGCGCCGGCCCGTCAACGGGTCGGCGACCACCAGGGCGCGCTGCTCGTCCTGCCACGGCACGCGCAGCTCCGTCACCGACGGATAGGTCGGGACCTGGTCGTACACCGCCTCGGCCGGCACCGACCAGACGCCACCGGACAGCGTGATCGCCTCCCGGGGCGCCGCGATCCGCACCCGGTTCTTCCGCCCGACGCTCAGCGGCAGGTCGATCGTGCCGGTCGCGGGGAGCCCGCCGGGCGCCACGACCGCCAGGTACGACTTCCGCACGGTCCGCTTGTTGAACTGTCGCGTCAGCGCCCCGTGCCCGGCGAGGTCCTTGGCGAACAGGATCACGCCGGAGGTGACCTTGTCGATGCGGTGCGCCGGGAACAGCGTCTCGCCGGCGTCGGCGGCCATCCTGACCAGGTCGGACTCGTGCCGCTCGCCCATCACGGACACCCCGGCCGGCTTGTCCAGCACCAGCACCGCGTCGTCCTCGAAGAGCACGCGCTTCCGGTAGTCCGTCCACATCGCCCTAACATACGGTGGTGGAGGAGTACCGCCGCGAGCTGGAGGTCCACTGCTACCGGATGCTGGGCTCGCTGCACGAGGCCGAGGACCTGGTGCAGGAGACGTATCTGAAGGCGTGGCGGGCCCGCGACACCTTCGACGGGCGCTCGTCGGAGCGCACGTGGCTCTACCGGATCGCCACCAACGCCTGCCTGGACGCGCTGAAGGGCCGTCCGCGGCGCGCGCTGCCGGTCGACCTCGCCCCCGGTGAGGCCGAGCACTGGCTGGAGCCCGTCCCCGACGCGGTCCTGGAGCACCGGGGCCCGGAGGGTGCCCTGCTGGCGAAGGAGCGCGTGGAGCTGGCGTTCCTCGCCGCGCTGCAGCACCTGCCGCCGCGGCAGCGGGCCGTGCTCATCCTCCGCGACGTGCTCGACTGGTCGGCCGCGGAGACCGCGACGCTGCTGGAGATGACCGTCCCCGCGGTCAACAGCGCCCTGCAGCGGGCGAAGGCCCGCGTGCCCGCCCCCGCCGAGCCGGCCACCCCCGCCGACCACGAGGTGGCCCGCCGCTACGCCGAGGCGTTCCAGCGCGCCGACATCCCCGCCATGGTGCGCCTCCTGGCCGACGACGTCAGGGCCTCCATGCCGCCGTTGCGCATCTGGTACCAGGGAAGCCCGGCCGTCGAGCAGGCCCTGCGGGCGAGTCGCCCCGCCCTCGGCGAGATCCACGTCCGCTGCACCACCGCCAACCACCGCCCCGCCGTCGTCGCCCACATCCGCCCGCCCGGCGAGCCCGCCTGGCAACCCTTCGGCGTCTCCGTCCTGCACGTGTCCGGCGGGCGCATCACGGAGATGGTCGCCTTCCACGACCCGGCGATCGTCGCCCTCTTCGACCAGCGTTCGCCGTAGGGACCGCCGACGGTCGACCGGTGGTGGGGAAAGCCCTACCGTGGATCGGCGGGCTGGCACCGGTGTCGAAAATGCGCGCCGCGGGCACGGTTGAGGTATGCAGTGGGCCTACGTCGTGATCTTCGTGTTGCTGGTGGGCGACTGTCTCCTGCCGTTCCTGCCGGCGGAGACGAGCGTCATCGCGGGAGGTGCGCTGGCGGCGGGTGGGCAGCTCAGGCTGCCGGTGGTGCTGATCGCGACGGTGGCGGCGGTCGCGGCCGGGGATCTGCTGACCCATGAGGCGGCGCGGCGGGGCGGGCGCAGACTGTTCGGCAGGTGGACGGGCCGGGGGCGGCCGCGGCGGGTCCTCGCCAAGGTGAGCGGGGCGTTGCAGCGGCGCGGCGGCGCGATCGTGGCGACGGGCCGGTTCGTGCCGATGGGGCGCACCGCGGTGGCGCTCGCGACCGGTTACGCGCGGTTCCCGCGTCGCAGGTTCGTGCCCGCGCTGCTGGTCGGTGCGGTGCTGTGGAGCTGCTACATGGTGTCGCTCGGATACCTCGGGGGAAGGGTGTTCGACCAGCCGTACACGGCGGCCGGGGTGGGCAGCGCGGTGTCCATCGCAGTGACGGCGGTGTTTGCCGTCGCGCGGATCCGGGCACCCCAGCAGGTGCGAGACGGATCGAAGGGAAGGATCAGCGATGAGCTTCGCGGACAAGGTCGAGCACAAGGCTGAAGAGCTCAAGGGCGCCGCCAAGGAGAAGTTCGGCGACGCGACGGACAACGAGCGGCTGCAGGCCGAAGGCGCCGCCGAACGGGCCGCCGCCAAGGCGAAGCAGGCCGGTGACCATGTCAAGGACGCCGGCGCGGACGTGAAGGACGCCTTCACGCACCGGACGAGCTGAGCGCACCGGGCGAGCCGGGACTGACACTTTTCGGGGCCACCCCTGCACCATGGGGGTGGCCCCGAAGGCTGCTCAGGACGAGGAAGCGGACAGTCCCGTGCAGATCAGCATGACCAGCCCGACGATCAGGTCGTTCGCGGTGGGGCCGCTCCACCCGTACTGCAGCACGAGCGGCGCCAGCAGCAGCCAGCCGGCGAGTCCGGCGGTGACCCAGGTGAGCGCGGGAGTGGGGCGCAGCAGCCGGACCATGGTGACGATCGCGACGGCGATACCGACGACGGCGTCGCTCCAGAAGACGTCGTAGCGGGCGGCGCCGATGTAGCCGATCGGCACCGCGGACACCACCAGCCAGACGGCGGCCAGGAACACCACGGCGAGGAACGGGGCCGGCGACGACTCCCGGCGCTCCTCGCGCTCCTGGAAGTCGGCGGTGGCCCGGACGTGCGCGGGGGTTGTGAAGTCCTGGTCGGAGATGAAGCTGGTCATCGCCTGAGACTCGTCGGGCCCAGGATGACCCGGGATCACCTCGCCGGAGTGCTCTCGTTCCAGGAGCGGTCCAGCGCCGTCACGCAGTACTTGGCGGCGGCGTCCGGGACGGTCAGCGAGCCGTCCCCGCCGCGGCGCACCGCCAGCAGCTTCGCCGAGGAGCCCTTCACCTGGTACACGGCCGAGTTGACGCCCTTGCCCTTCCAGGTGAGCGTGGTGCCGGACGTCGAGACGGAGGGCGGCGCGGGCACGTCGGCGGGCAGCTGCGCCATGACCGGCGGCAGCGCCGGCGTGGAGTAGAAGCTGGCGGCGTAGCGGGAGACCGCGCCGAGGGTGTCGCTGCGCATGCTCTTGGCGCTGAAGTGGACGCTGCCGGTGACCTGCGGATACTTCCGGTTCAGGGCGAGCTGGCGGTCGAGCTCGCCGGGGTCGGACCAGGCGCCGGACTGCCCGACGCGGTAGTCGGCCTGGCCGATCCACAGCTGCACGTCGGTGTCCTTGACGACGCCGGCCCACCAGGGCAGCAGCTTCGCGTAGTCCGCGACGTCGAACCCGATGTTCCAGTACAGCTGCGGGACGATGTAGTCGAGCCACTCCCGCTGCACCCACAGCCGCGTGTCGGCGTAGATCTCGTCGTAGGACTGCAGCCCGCGGGTCGGGGAACCGGCCGGGTCGGTCCGGTCGTTGCGCCAGATGCCGAACGGGCTGATGCCGAACTTCACCCACGGCTTCAGCTTGCGGATCTTGTCGTGCATCTCCTGGACGAGCTTGTTGACGTTGTCCCGCCGCCAGTCCGCACGGCTGAGGCCGTTGCCGTACTGCGCGTAGGCGGCGGCGTCCGGGTAGTCCTGCTTGCCGACCGGGTACTGGTAGAAGAAGTCGTCGAAGTGGACCCCGTCGACGTCGTACTTCTTGACGGCCTCCATCATCGAGTCCTCGACGAACTCGCGCGCGGCCGGGATGCCCGGGTTGAAGTGCAGGCGGCTGCCCGTGGTGCCGGCCGCCGGGTAGACGACCGCCCACTCCGGGTGCTTGCGCAGCGGGTGGTCCGGCGCGAGCGCGCCGATGTCGGACCCGGCGCCGCCCGGGGCCGGCTGGCTGCCCCGGTACGGGTTGAACCAGGCGTGGAACTCCAGCCCGCGGGCGTGCGTCTCGTCGATCATCCAGCGCATCAGGTCGAAGCCGGGTGCCTTCCCCCGTACCCCCGTGATCCACTCCGACCAGGGTGCGTAGGCGGACTGCCACAGCGCGTCGCCGCTGGGCCGTACATGGACGAACACCGCGTTCAGGTTGCGCTTGCCGGCGAGGTCGAGCCAGCCCAGGTACTCCGACTTGATCTGCTCGTCGGGCAGCCCCGGCCGGCTCGGCCAGTCGATGTTCTCGACCGTGGTGATCCAGATGCCGCGCAGCTCCCGGGGCGCGTTCAGCGGCACCCCGTCGCACCGCAGGTCGGTGCGCGGCCGGGACCGGTCGGCGCGCTCACCGCCGCGACCGTCGGGCGCGGCGCTGGAGGACGTCGAGCTCACCCACACCGCCCTGACGGCGCCCACCCCGGCGACCACCGCCAGGACGATGCCGATCACGACCGGCAGCACAGGGGGGCGGCGGGGGAGGCTGTGACGCACGTCGACCAGTCTGCCGGGTGCCGAAGCCCCCATTGCAAGCGATTCAGGAACTTCTGGACGAAGAGGGGAGGGACTGCTCCTCCAGTTCCGCCATGAGCCGCGCGGTCGCCTGCTCGACCGCGGCGTCGACGAGCCGGCGCTCCGCGACGATCGTGTCGAGGCCGTCGCCGGCCACCTCCTGCGCCGCGTCGGCGACCTTGAGCTGCTGCTCGTGGCGTTTCGTGGCGGTCAGCTCGCGGCGGCGGGCGTCGCGGGCCTCGGTCCGCTCGTACGCGTTGCCGTGCGAGACCAGCTTGAGCCACACCGCCGCGCAGTCCAGGCAGACCAGCAGCGCCGCGACGCCGAGGTAGAAGAACCCGAACCCCCAGAAGTCGCTCTTGACCAGGTGCCACATGGCGGTCGTCCGGGCGCCGAAGCCCGCGCCGGCCTCCACGGACCGCCGGTTGTCGGCGCGCTGCTCGGTGATCTGCCCGTTGAGCGCGGCGACCTGCTTCGCCCGGTCGAGGCGGGCGCTCTCCTGGGTCTTCTGCAGCGCGGCCGCCTCGTCGTCCAGGCGGGTCGCCTCGGCGGTCAGCGCCCTGGACTGCCGCACGAGCGTGTCGCAGAACCCGCCGGGCGGGCAGCCGGCCCGCTGGGTGACGCCGTCGGCGCGGGAATCGGCGAGGGCACGGTCGTACACCTCGGCGGCCTCGGTCCGCTTCGTCGCGGCGAGCTGGTGCAGGTCGGCCACGGCCTTGTCGTCGGCGGCGTCCTGCCGGCGCAGCGCGTCGACCTGCCCGGCGAACGTGGCGATCGCGCCCGACTGCTCCAGCTGGATCAGCTGGCGGTTGTGCACGGTGCCGAGGTACGCGTCGATCTCGCCCTTGTACCTGGCGAGCATGAGCGGCTCGGTGATGACGACGGCGAACAGCAGGGCGAGCAGCAGCCGGCCCGCGTACAGGCCGAACGTGCCGCGCCGCAGCAGATGCTTCGGGTCGGGGGAGTCGAGGTTGTCGTAGCTGACCGCGACCCGCCCGACGACGGCCCGGTCGTAGGCGATCACGGCGGCCGCGACCGGCGGGCCGACCAGCCACTGCCACCACGGGTGCGTGTAGTTCGCGGTGGCGTCGACGAAGGTCGCGGCGCCCACGATCGCGTACACGCCGTACAGCAGGATGAACACCGCGATCGAGCGGTACAGCGCGCGGTCGGTGTGGGTCCGCACGCTGGCGGGGTTCACGTTGGCGACCCGGAGGAGCAGCGAACGGTCGGCCATGCGCCTGACGGTACGCGAGCATTAGTCGCGTTTAAGGGGCATTTCCTGATTCAGCTCTTTCACCAGGATCCGGCACAGCTCCGGTTCGCGCACCTCCCGCTCGTCCTTGAACACCACGTAGTAGGTGTCGACGAGCCCGTGCGGCCACTCGGCGAACCCGAGCCGCAGGTACAGCCGCTCGGCGTCGGCGTTGTCCAGCCCGATGCCCAGCGCCAGCTGCGCGTGCCCCCGCTCGCGCACGACCTGCTCGGCGGCGCGCACCAGCGCGGTCCCGATCCGCCGGTTGCGCAGCCGCTCGACGACCCGCAGCCGGTTGAGCAGCGGCACGCCCGGCAGATGCTTGCGCAGCTCGGCCTCTTCGGCGTCCTCGAACCACACGTAGACGCAGCCCACGACCTCGTCGTGCAGCCACGCCACCAGGAGGACGCCGTTGTCCTCTGTCTGTCGTGCCATGCGCTCGGCGAAGAACGAGGCATCGCCGAACGCGGCGACCACGAGGTCGAGCTCACGCCCGATCGCGGGCCTGACCTCCAGATGATCTGACAACACTCAGCAATAGTGCCTTCCCGTGCGACCACGGTCGATGCTCACCGGGGTCGGGGCGGGGCGGCGATCCACCACCCCGACCCCGGCGCCCGCATCGCCGGGCCGTCCCCTCCACCGGTCCGACACCGCGGGTCACGGATGTGACGGCGACGTTTCTGACGTCAGCCTAAACTTCAGTTTCGACTGAAGCAACGTATCGATCACGGCCGTTTGACCTGGTATTTGCTATGGTGGGCGCGTCAGGAAAATTCATTCATCTCCTGAAGTCCGAACTCGTCGGGAAGGTTGCCATGGCAGCACCGGCATCGAACGCGAAAGCCCGCCTGGCGGTGCGGCTGAAGTCGCTGCGGACCGACACCGGCGGCCCCGCACTCACCCAGAGCCAGCTCGCCAAGGCCCTCGGCGTCAGCCCGCCGCTCATCTCCTCATGGGAGTCGCCGGGCAAGCCCGACCTGCCGCCGACCGCCCGCATCAACGCCTACGCCCGGCTGTTCTGCACCCCGCGCTCCTTCACCGCCGGCCGCGTCCAGCTCATCGACGAGGACGACCTCGACCACGACGAGCAGGCCGGCCGCCGCGAGCTGGAGGAGGAACTGCTCGCCCTCCGCGACGCCGCCAACGGCACCAGCGGCGGCACCCGCCCGGTCCGGCCCGCCGACGAGGAGCTCCGCCGCCTGCACAGCGGACCCCTGTTCTTCGCCGACGGCCGCCCCATCACCATCGTCTGCGCCCGGCTCCCACCCGAGTTCCGGCGCAACATGCCCTACGTCGACCCCGCCGAACCCGACTACACCGAGTCGTACACGTACGCCGACCTCGACACCCTCCTCGAACTGCACGGCCACCTCCGCGCCGCCAACCCCCTCAGCCAGATCCGCGTCCGCGCCGACGACGCGCTCTCCGCCGACGACCTCACGACCCACCTCGTCCTGCTCGGCGGCGTCGACTGGAACTTCCTCACCCGCACCCTGCTCAACCGCCTCGACGTCCCCGTCACCCAGCACGACCGGCTGGGCGACGACGAGACCGGCGCCGCCTTCCAGGTCCGCGCCGGCGACGACACCCACGTCTTCGCGCCCACCCTCGTCGACGGCCAGCTCGTCGAGGACGTCGCCCACTTCTACCGCGCGCCCAACCCGTACAACCGGCTCCGCACCGTCACGATCTTCAACGGCATGTTCGGCAGGGGCACCTACGGCGCCGTGCGCTCGTTGACCGACGAAAGGTTCCGCGACCGCAACGGTGGGTACCTGGCGGCACGATTCGCGCAGCGCGATACCTTCAGCATCCTCACGTCGGTGCAGATCGTCAGAGGGGAAGTCTTGACGCCAGACTGGACGGTCCCCGAGACCCGGCTCCACGAATGGCCGGAGCTCACGGAGTGACCCAAGGACCGCCACCGGTCCCGCCGCGGGTGCACACGCACCACGCGTCGCACACGCGACTGCTCAGCACCGCCACCGTCCGCTCCACCCGGCCCGCCGGCGTCAACGCCGTCATCGTGCCCACCGCCCGGCCGTACGGCTACCTCCGCGACGCCGCCGAGCTCGTCAAGGACCTCAACTGCCAGCTCATCGTGCTGTGCAGCAAGTGGGCCGACGCCGGCCGGGCCCTCGATCTCGCCGCCGACGTCGGCGTCCGGGTCGTCACCGTCGACGTCGAGCACGACCAGCCGCGCCTGCCGGAGCTGCGCACCTCGACGCTGCTCACCGAACGGGCCTGGCAGCGCTTCGCCCGCAAGACCGACACCAGCCTCAAACGCAACGTCGGCCTGGCCCTCGCCCGCATGGTCGGCTGGCGCTTCGTGCTCTTCCTCGACGACGACATCCGCGTCGAGGAGCCCGGCGACATCTGGGACGCGGCCGCCCTCGCCGAGACCCACGCCGCCGTCGGCCTCGTCAACCACGGCTTCCCCGACAACTCCGTCGTCTGCCACGCCTACCGCCGCACCGGCGGCATCCAGGGCACCTTCGTCGGCGGCGGCGCGCTCGTCGTCCAGGTCAACCGCACCACCTCGTTCTTCCCCAACATCTACAACGAGGACTGGTTCTTCCTGCTCAACGGGCGCGGCATCGACCCCGTCACCATGGTCGGCAAGGTCACCCAGAAGGAATACGACCCCTTCCGCGACACCGTCCGGGCCCGCGGCGAGGAGCTCGGCGACACCCTCGCCGAGGGCGTCTACGCGCTGCTGGACGACGGTAAGACCATCGACGCCGCCGACGCCGGCTACTGGGCGGCGTACCTGCAGGTCCGGCGGGACTTCATCCAGCACGTCCTGGAGCGGCTGCCCCGCGCGATCGTCACCGGCGAGGCCGAGCGCCACCGGATGGCGGCCGCCCTCGCCGGCGCCCACGGCCGCAGCCTCACCATCACGCCCGACCTGTGCGTCGAGTACCTGCGGGCCTGGTCCGCCGACCGCCGCCTGTGGCAGTCGTGGCTCGGCAAGCTCCCGCACAAGCCGTCGGCCGAGGCGGCGCTGCGCTACCTCGGCCTCAAGCCGCACGTCGCCTAGCCGGTCCGCCCTTCCACGCCACCTCCTCGGTACTGGGACGCGTGAGTAAAAAACCGCGACTCGTGGTATGCCAGATGAACCGACGGCTTCGGAGGTGGACGGCCCATGGGCAAGGACGTCGAAACGACCGAGTTCAGCCGCGAAGACCGGATGCGGTACCGCGACAAGGTCCGTCAATGCCTCGACGCGTTCGCGCGCATGCTCTCGGACGCGCACTTCGAGGACGGCGACGGCATGAGCGGGCTCGAGATCGAGCTCAACCTCGTCGACGAGCACCACGACCCGGCCCTGCGCAACCAGCGCGTGCTCGACGCCCTCGCCGACCCGGCGTTCGTCACCGAGCTCGGCCAGTTCAACATCGAGATCAACGTGCCGCCACGCCGGCTCGCCGGCGACGGGCTCGCCGGGTTCGAGGAGCAGGTCCGCGCCAGCCTCAACGCCGCCGAGGAGCACGCCGCCGGCGTGGACACCCGGCTCGCGATGATCGGCATCCTGCCCACCCTGCGCCGGGACCAGCTCACCCCCGACGTCCTGTCGGCGAACCCGCGCTACGCGCTGCTCAACGAGCAGATCTTCGCGGCCCGCGGCGAGGACCTGCTCATCGCGATCGACGGCGTCGAGCGGCTCCACGTCCGCTGCGACTCGATCGCGCCCGAGGCCGCCTGCACCAGCGTCCAGTTTCACCTGCAGGTCAGCCCGCAGCAGTTCGCCGCGCACTGGAACGCCGCCCAGGCCATCGCCGGCGTCCAGGTCGCCCTCGGCGCCAACGCGCCCTTCCTCTTCGGCAGCGAGCTGTGGCGGGAGACCCGCATCCCGCTCTTCGAGCAGGCCACCGACACCCGCGCCGAGGAGCTGAAGTCCCAGGGCGTGCGCCCCCGCGTCTGGTTCGGCGAGCGCTGGATCACCTCGATCTTCGACCTCTTCGAGGAGAACGTCCGCTACTTCCCCTCCCTGCTGCCCATCTGCGAGGACGAGGACCCGATCGCCACCCTCGACGACGGCGGCGTCCCGAAGCTCGGCGAGCTGCGCCTGCACAACGGCACCGTGTACCGCTGGAACCGCCCCATCTACGACGTCGTCGACGGCAGGCCGCACGTCCGCGTCGAGAACCGCGTCCTCCCGGCCGGCCCGACCGTCGTGGACAGCATGGCCAACGCCGCCTTCTACTTCGGCCTCGTCCGCCGGCTCGCCGAGCAGGACCGGCCCGTCTGGACCCAGATGTCCTTCGGCGCCGCCGAGGAGAACTTCCACAACGGCGCCCGCCACGGCATCGACGCCTCCCTCTTCTGGCCCGGCCTCGGCTCCGTCCCCGTCACCGAGCTCGTCCTGCGCCGCCTCCTGCCGATGGCCCGCGAAGGCCTCGACGGCTGGGGCGTCGACCCCGCCCACCGCGACCGGCTCCTCGGCATCATCGAGCAGCGCTGCCTCACCGCCCGCAACGGCGCCTCCTGGCAGGTCGACACCGTCCACCGCATCACCGGCGCCGGCCAGATCGACCGCGACGACACCATGCGCAAGCTGATCGAGGAGTACCTTCCACGGATGCACTCCAACGTCCCCGTCCACGAGTGGTGATTGGCGCCGGTGCTGGTGCCGGTCACGGCGCCGCGGCGGTCCGGGTTTCGGTCGACGGCCCAGTGGCGACGCTGACCATCGACAACCCCGGCAAGCGCAACGCGATGACCGCCGCCATGTGGCGCGCCGTGCCGGTCCTGCTGAAGGACCTGGAGGCGGACCCGGCCGTCAAGGTCCTCGTCGTCGAGGGCGCCGGCGGCACCTTCTGCGCTGGCGCCGACATCGACGACGCCGCGGCGATCGCCGCCGCCGGCGAGGACAGCGTCGCCGTCCAGGCCGAGCTCGCCCTCGCCGCCTTCCCGAAGCCGACCATCGCCCGCATCGACGGCTTCTGCGTCGGCGGCGGCTGCCAGCTCGCCGTCGCCTGCGACCTGCGCTTCGCCGCCGCCGACAGCCGCTTCGGCATCACACCCGCCAAGCTCGGCATCGTCTACCCCCGCTCGACGACCCGCCGCCTGGCCGCCCTCGTCGGCCCTTCCCGCGCGAAGCTGCTCCTCTTCACCGCCGAGCTGATCGACGCCCCGGCCGCCCTCGCCATCGGCCTCGTCGACACCGTCGTCGCTCCAGCCGCGTTGGCGGCGTCGGTACGGGACACCGCCGCCACCATCACCACCCGCTCCCAGCTGAGCGTCCGCGCGGCCAAGGCGTTCATCGACGGCCGGGAGGGCCCCGCCCAGCAGGACCCCGCCGAGGTGGCGGAGGGCTTGGCCGCCTTCAGAGACCGCCGCCCCCCAACCTGGCCCTCCAACTACCCGACGTAGCTTCTCCGCACCTGTCAGTGCCCCACGAATTCGTGTTGCGGGCAGGCTAAACTACGGACAGCGACGACGCCGGAGATCAATTTCCTGCCGTGGGCTATGGTCCTGGAGGAAGCGGAACCCAGGGCACACGACTTCCTTTGTCGCCCCGGCAGTCACCGCCCCCGAAACTTCGCCGATGCGGCAATGAACGAGTACGACTCCCACACCTGGGTGCCCTCCCGTGGCCGAGCGTCGCCCGCACCGCGCGGGGTCCACGCGGGACTGCGGCTGAACGTCGCCCGCACCGCGCGGAGGGTGCACGCGAGGCTGTGGCTGAGCGTCGCCGCACCGCACGGGGTGCACGCGAGGCTGTGGCTGAGCGTCGCCGCACCGCACGGGGCGCACGCGAGACGCGCGGCCCGCGCGGTCATCGGCGCCGGGGGACGAAGGCGGCGATCCGTGGGACGCCGCCGGAGGCGGCCAGCGTGCCGAGGACGCCGAGCAGAGCGTAGGAGGACAGGACGACGGCCGGGCGCCCCACGCCGGCGCCGTCGAAGTAGACGATGCCGCGGATGGCGTCGGTACCCAGGCCGGGCGGCAGCCAGGGACCGATGGTGCGCCAGAAGGCGGGCAGCAGCGGGGCCGGGTACGCGCCGCCGGCGCTCGGGTTGCCCAGGACCACGAACAGCACGACGGCGACGCCCGTGCCCGCGAAGCCGAGCGCGGCCTGCAGGGCCATCGTGACGGCGCCGGAGGCGAGGACCAGCAGCGCGCCGAAGCAGGTGAGCCGGGCCAGATGGCCCGCGCCGGCGCCGGTGACGGTCGTGGCGACGAGGGCGCCGCCGAGGCCGGACAGCAGGGCGTAGGCGAGCAGGGACAGCAGGCGGATCGCGGCGCGGTGGGGGTTGGCGGGGCGGGCGCCCTTGCTGGCGCTGAGCGCGATCGCCACGAGGTAGCCGCCGACGACCCAACCGAGCGCCAGGTAGAAGCCGGACAGGCCGCGGGCGTCGCCGAGCAGGGCAGGCTTCACGTCCTCGACGGTGAACGCGCGGTCCTGTGCGTCCTCGAGCGGCGTGAAGACCTGCTCCAGGGCCTGGCCGACGCTTGCCCCGGCGCCGCTGGCGATGATCAGGCGGTCGGTGGCGTTCGTTGCCGAGACGACGAACGCGCCGTAGACCTCGCGGTCGTCGATCATGCGGCGGGCGGTGGCCTCGTCGGCGACGGGCCGGGCGTCCAGCGGGGCGCCCGGCAGGGTGTCGAGCTGCCGGGCGAGCGCGTCGAGCCGCTCGGCGGGCGCCGTGACGGCGATCGGGATCCGGTGCGGGGACGGCTTGTGGAAGGCGCCGATGTAGCTGGCGATGAAGGCCAGTTGCACCGCGAGGACCGCGAGGACCAGCAGCCCGGCCCGCGGCGTGACGCCGTCGCGCACCTCGCGTACGAAATCCGAACGCCAAAGGCCCGAACGCCAAAGGTTCGAACGCCAAAGGTTCGAACGCGAAGAACCCATACGAAACAGATTTATACGTAAAAAATTCGATTTCACCGTAATTGACGGTATCAGGCCTTGCGGAACACCCAGACCCGCATCAGCACGAACCTGAGCACGGTTGCGGTCAGGTTGGCGAGCACGAGGACGGCCACCTCCAGCAGGTGCGGGTGCGCCGGTGCCGCCGTGTCCAGCGCGACCAGTGAGCCCGACGTCAGCGCTAGGCCGAGGGCGAACAGCAGCAGGCCCTGCGCCTGGTGCCGGCCGGCGTGGGCGGTGCCCCGCACGGCGAAGGTCAGCCGGCGGTTGAGCGCGGTGTTGCCGACCGCGGTGACCAGCAGGGCCGCGAAGTTGGCCGCCTGCGCGCCCGCCGCGGGGCGCAGGAGCGCGAACAGCAGCAGGTACGCGACCGTCGACAGCACCCCGACGCCGGCGAAGCGCAGCAGCTGCGACGGCATCGACGCCGGCACGCCCGCGGCGGCGAGCGGCTCCCGGCCGAACCGGGAGCGTAACGACTGGAGCGGCAGCGAGCCGTCGATCAGGCCGCGGGCGAGGCGGGCGATGCCGCGGAGGTCGGCGAGCGCGGTGGCGACGATGTCGACGCGGCTGTCGGGGTCGTCGATCCAGTCGACCGGCACCTCGTGGATGCGCAGCCCGGCCCGCTGCGCGAGCACGAGCAGCTCGGTGTCGAAGAACCAGCCGGTGTCCTCCACCAGCGGCAGGAGCTGTTCGGCGACGTCCTTGCGGATCGCCTTGAACCCGCACTGCGCGTCGGAGAAGCCGACCTGCAACGTGCCGCGGAGGAGGATGTTGTACGAGCGGGAGATGAACTGCCGCTTCGCGCCGCGCACCACCCGGGAGCCGCGGGCCAGCCGCGTGCCGATCGAGACGTCGGAGTGGCCCGACAGCAGCGGGGCGACCAGCGGCAGGACCGCGTTGAGGTCGGTGCTCAGGTCCACGTCCATGTACGCGAGGACCGGCGCGTCGGAGGCGTCCCACGCGGCCCGCAGGGCCCGCCCGCGACCCTTCTCGGTCAGGTGCAGCACCTCGACGCCGGCCAGCTCGCCGGCCAGCTCGCCGGCCAGGGCGGTGGCGACCGCGAGCGTCCCGTCGGTGCTGGCGTTGTCGGCGACGGTGATCCGGAAGGGGTACGGGAACGTCGCGCTGAGGTGGGCGTGCAGCCGACGCACGCACGGGCCGAGGTCGCGCTCCTCGTTGTACACGGGGACGACGACGTCGAGGACCGCGCTGGCGGCGGTGACGTCGGTGGTTGCTGCGCGCGGGAGCGTCGTTGTCGTCATGCCAACCAAGTTCGGCTCCGTTGCTTCCGGCAGGTTGTGGCGATCCTGTACCCCACCTGTGAAAGAGGGCCGTCCCGGAAGAAAGAGCGCCGTCCCGGAAGAAAGGAGGGCCGCCCCGGAATCGGGACGGCCCTCTTGGACGGGAGGCGTGGTCAGGACAGGTCGTACACCGTGACGCCGCCGACCGTCTGCGCGGTGTAGTTGGCGGCCACCCACGCGGCGATCTCCGCGCTGACGCTGCTGCCGCCGTTGCTGCGCCCGCCGACGCCGGCACCGCCGATGAAGTAGTGGATCCGGCCGTCGGCGACGTACTGCCGGAACTGTGCGAGGCTCGGCGCCGGGTCGCTGCCGTTGAACCCGCCGATGGCCATCACGGGAAGCTCGGTCGCCAGCTGGTACCCGGAGGCGCTGTTGGACCCGACGGCCGCACCGACCCACGTGTACTTGGCCGCGTCCTCCCGCAGCAGCGCGACCAGCTCCGCGCTGGGCGTCGTGGCGTTGAGCAGCCCGCCCATGCCGCCCCCGCCACCACGCTGCCCCGCACCGCCGCCGCCGGGGAAGCCGCCGGCGGTGCCGGCGGGACCGGGGAAACCGCCAGTGCCAGTGCCGGTGCCCGTGCCGCCCGGGAAGCCGCCGGGGAAGCCGCCGTTCCGGGAAGGGCCGCCGCCCGTACCGCCGCGGCCGCCGCCACCAGGGAAGGAGCCTCCGGCGACCGCCGGACCCGCCGTGACGATGGAGCCGGAGTGCGGGGTGGCGATCGTGTTCAACGAGTAGGCGACCGGCCCGCCGAGCATCGCGAAGAGCGCCACCGCGGCCGCCGCGAGCGAGACCCGCCGCCCGAACCCGCGGCCGAGCTGCTGGCTGACCAGCAGTCCCACCGCGCCGGCCGCCCCGGCCAGCAGGACCGCGACCTTCAGCCACGGCTGGAAGCCGGTGGCGCGGGTGAGCAGCACGTAGGACCAGATCGCGCTGACCGCGACCGCCGACGAGAGGGTGGGCAGGGCGTACACGTTGCCGCGGCGGCGCCACAGCGTGGCCGTGCCCATCGCGACCAGCGCGCCGATCGCCGGCGCCAGGGCCACGGTGTAGTAGTCGTGGAAGATGCCCTGCATGGTGCTGAAGACGACGGCGGTCACCACCAGCCAGCCGCCCCACAGCACGTAGGCGGCCTTCCGTGTCGACCAGACCAGGCCCGCGACCAGGAAGATCAGCGCCGCCGGCAGCAGCCACGACGCCTGCCCGCCGGTCTGCCCGTCGAAGAGCCGCGACCAGCCCGTCTCGCCCCAGCGGCCACCGTTGGCGCCGCCCCCGCCCCCGCCGACGCTGCCGGTCTCGTTGCCCGTGATGCGGCCGAGGCCGTTGTACCCGAGGGTCAGCTCCAGGATCGAGTTGTTCTGCGACCCGCCGACGTACGGTCGCCACGACACCGGGATCAGCTCGACGGTCGCCACCCACCAGCCGGCGGACACGACCACCGCCGCGCCCGCGATGAGCAGCTGCACGATGCGCCGTCCCCAGCCGGTCGGCGCGAACAGCAGGTACGCCAGCGCGAACGCCGGCACCACCAGCAGCGCCTGGAGCATCTTGGTCAGGAAGCCGAGGCCGACGCCGGCGCCGGCGAACACCAGCCACCAGGTGCTGCCCCGCTCCAGGGCGCGGACCATGCCGTACACGCCGGCGACGAGCAGCAGCATGAGCAGGGCGTCAGGGTTGTTGAACCGGAACATCAGCGCCGCGATCGGCGTCGTGGCGAGCACCGCCCCGGCCAGCAGCCCGGCCGCCGGGCCGTGCCAGCGCCGCACCGTCGCGTACAGCAGCCAGACCGTCGCCACCCCGATCAGCGTCTGCGGCACGAGGATGCTCCAGGAGCTGAGCCCGAAGACGCGCACCGACAGTCCCGTCACCCACAGCGCGCCGGGCGTCTTGTCGACGGTGATGAAGTTCGACGCGTCGGACGAGCCGAAGAACCACGCCTTCCAGCTCTCGCCGCCCGCCTGCGCCGCCGCCGCGTAGAAGGCGTTGCCCCAACCGGATGCGCTGAGGTTCCACACGTACGCCACCAGCGTGCCGACCAGGAGCACCCCCAACGCCGGCCGGACCCAGACCGGATCCCGGGGCGGCGGCGTATGCGGGGGCGTGTCGGCAATGTCAGCGGGGCGGACCAGCGTCGTCGTCATGCTCCCGAGACTGCGGTCCGCCCCTGCCAGCACCTTGGGCCCCACCTGTGCGCCACCTGTGAGTCCGGCCCACCCGGGACGGACCGGTCCACCCGCGACGGACCGGTCCACCGCGACGGACCGGCCCACCGCGACGGACCGGTCAGCGGGACGGACCGGTCAGCGGGACGGGGGAACGGGGATCCGGGTCCAGGTGGCGGAGGGGCCCGGGGTGGTGGCGAAGTCGTACCGGACGGTGTCGCGGCCGAGGGCGACCAGGCTGGCGGAGCCGGAGCCGTACTCCAGGCCGTCCACCTCGTGGCGCACCAGCAGCGTGCGCGGGGCGACACCGGTGAACGTGCCGCCCGCGAGCAGCGGCACCCAGTCGCCCCAGGCCTCGCGGGTCGGGGTGTCCGGGGCGAGGGGAGGGGTGGCGGCGGCGTGGAGCGGGGCGAAGTCGTTGACGTCGACGCCCTGGTTGACGATCACGTGGTCGCCCGGGGGCAGGGTGTGCGTGGTGAGGTCGGTGCCGTTCCAGGACAGGACGGTGACCTCGGCCGGCGTCGCCCGCACCAGGTGGAAGGCGTCGAAACCGGAGAGGTCCTGCGGCAGGGGGGTCAGCGGGAGGGCGCCGCGGGTCGGGCGGTCGCCGAGGGGTGGCAGGGGCGGGAAGCCGTTCAGCAGCGCGGTGACGGCCGGGGCGGCGGGGTCGACCGCGAGCCAGGTGCCGCCGGCGGTGCTGTCGCGGCCTCCCCAGAAGCCGGGCCAGTGCTCGGCGGGCGGCTCCCAGGGTCGGGCGAGGTACTCGTCGCGGACCGCGGCCAGCAGGACGGGGAAGGTGGCGGCGGGGTCGAAGCGGAGGAGCACGGTGCACATGCGGGAAAAGGTTATGCCTGTCCGAGTTGCGGCACCCGTGCGGCCAGCCAGTCGGCGAACTCGTCGGCGGGCAGGGGCTTGGAGATGAAGTACCCCTGGACCAGGTTGCAGCTCTCCGTGCGCAGGTGGTTGAGGGTCTGCTCGTCCTCGACGCCCTCGGCGACGACCTCCAGGTCCAGGGCGTGCCCGAGCTGGACGGCGGAGCGGACGACGGCACGGTCGCGGTGGTCGACGGCGATGCGCTGCACGAAGGACTTGTCGATCTTCATCTCGTGGATGGGGAGCTCGCGGAGGCGGCCGAGGGAGGAGTAGCCGGTGCCGAAGTCGTCGATGGCGAGCTTGACGCCGAGGGCGTGCAGGCGGTCGAGCGTGACGAGGCTGCCGGCCGGGTCGTCCATGATGCTGCTCTCGGTGATCTCCAGGGTCAGGGCGCTCGCCGGTACACCCGCCTGACCCAGCAGCCGGGCGGCGATGTCGGGCAGGTCGGCCTCCTGCAGGCTGTTGGGCGACAGGTTGACCGCGACGTGCATGTCGTGGCCCATCCGCCGCCACGAGGCGCAGCGGCGCAGCGCGACCTCCAGCACGTGCAGGGTCAGGGGCCGGATCAGGCCGGACGTCTCGGCGAGGGGGATGAACTCGTCGGGCGGGACGAAGCCGTGCGCGGGATGGTGCCAGCGGGCGAGGGCCTCGGCGCCGCGGACGACGCCGGTGGCGGTCTCCAGCTTCGGCTGGAAGACGACGACGAGGTCGTGCCGCTGGATGGCCTCGCGCAGGTCGGCGACCATGGCGAGGCGCCGGGGGCTGTTGCGGTCGTCGTCGGGCTGGTAGACGCGGACCCCGGTGCGGGTGGTCTTCGCGACGTACATGGCGACGTCGGCGCGCTGGATGAGGGTCTTCGCGTCGTGGCCGTGCTCGGGGGCGAGCGCGATGCCGATGCTGACGCGGGCGTTGAGGCGCAGGTGGCCGATCGCGATCGGCTGCTCCATGGCGGCGGCGAGGTCGTCGCCGATCGCGACGGCGACCTCGCGGGTGCGGATGCCGGGCAGCAGGACGGCGAACTCGTCGCCGCCGAAGCGGGCGACGGTGCCGCGGTCGCCGAGGCGGCCCTGCAGGCGGTCGCCGACCTGCCGCAGGAGCGTGTCGCCGATGTCGTGGCCGAGCGCGTCGTTGACGTCCTTGAAGCGGTCGAGATCCATGAGCAGCATCGCGACCGGGGTGCCCTGGGCGCGCAGCGCGTCGGTGAGCGACTGGAAGCGTTGCCGGTTGGGCAGGCCGGTGAGCGGGTCGTACAGCGCCAGGTGCTCCTTCTCCGCGACCTCCCGGCGCAGCTCGTCGAGGAGGCGGGCCTTGGCGAGCGAGAGGCTGGCGTGGTTGGCGAGCGCCTGGAAGAGGCGGACGTGATGCTCGCCGAAGGTCGGGATGTCGGGGAGGCTGTCGGCGACGAACAGCACGCCGGTCGCGCCGTCGTTGAGCGGCACGGGCACCGCGATGCCGTCGACGATGGAGCCGACGACGCGGCTGCCCTTGGCGACCAGGACGGGGGTGCCGGCGCGGGCGGGCTGCCACCACGCGGTCTCCGGCAGGGTGTCGATGACGGTCGTGTCGAGCTGGTGCCGGCCGTGCATGCGCATCCGGATCTGGGAGCCGTCGGCGCCCGGGATGATCAGTTCGGCCCGCTCGGCGCGGAGCTGGTCGCGGGCCTGCTCGAGCACGATGCGGGCGACGCCGCCGGTGTCCAGGACGCCGTCGATGGCGCGGGTGAAGGCGTAGAGCTCCTCGACCTGCTCGTGGCCCTGGCTCTGGCTCACGTAGGAGCGGTAGGCCCGGTACGTGACCGCGGAGACGATCGCGATCAGGGCGATCGCCCTCGGGTCGCGGTCGATGGCGAGGGTGCTGATCAGGCCGATGCTGGTGGTGATCGCGACGAGCGGCAGGCCCTGCAGGGCGCTCGGCAGGCGCTTCCACTCGCTGGGGTCGTCGTGCAGCGCGATCACGGCGGTGACCAGCACCGCGGCGACGACGTCGGCGACGAGCATGACGAGCAGCACGTACAGCCACTGCAGCGGGCCGACGTCGGGCAGGGTGGGGCCGGTGAGGGCGCGCAGCATCACGGACGCCGCTGTGGTCTGCACGCCGAGGAGGGCGACGTTGAAGCCGAGCTTGACGCCGCGCTGGCCGCGCAGGACCACCAGGCCGAGGCCGCCGCCGAGGAGCCGGACGGCGAGCAGCAGGGTCGGGTCGACCGAGAGCAGCCCGAGGACCATCGGGATCTCGCTGAGGCTCATCGCGTGGCCGCCGCGGCGGACCCGGATGTGCACCGCGAACCCCTCGGTGACCGCGAACGCGACGGCGAGCAGGATCAGCGGCAGCGCCTCGGGGGACGCCGGCAGCCCGCCGTGGTGGACGCGCAGGCCGTGGGCCACGATGGTGGCGACGCCCAGCCACAGGCTGAGCGCCGCCACCCGTGCGTCCGGGCGCGTCCACGCGCGTGCTTTCTTCATGACCGTCCCGGAATCGCCCTTTTCATGAGGGTTACTGCCAGATGGAGCTTGACCAGTAGCTTCCACTCCAAGTTCGGCCGCTCCAGGTGCTACCTGACCAAGTTCGGCCACTCCATGTGCGGCCGTCCCACACGGCGCTGCTCCAGGTGCGGCCGCTCCAGGTGCGCCCGGACCAGCTGGTGCCGGACCAGCCGACCGCGACCCAGCTGCGGCCGGTCGTGGCCGTGCCGCTCAGCGACGTGCCGGTCCAGGTCGCGCCGTTCCAGGTGCCGCCGGTCCACGCGGTGCCGGCGGTCGATGCCTTCGCCCACGTCGACGGCGTCCAGGCCCGGCCCATGATGTCCGTCTCGCCGGTCAGCTCGGTGCCGGTGACCGGGTCCGCCACGTGCGCGGAGCCCCGGGAGGCCTCCAGCGTGCCGGTGCCGGTCGACGCCGTCCACGTCTGCGTGGAGGTGGGCGTCGGCGCCTCGATCGCCCTCTTGACGTTGAGCTGGCCGGAGCCGCGGCCCAGCACGTCACCGGCGGTCATCGCGTCCGTGGTGCCGACGAGCAGCTTCTTGACCTGGTCGGGCGTGAGGTTCGGGCGCTGCTGCAGCAGCAGCGCCGCGGCGCCGGACGTGATGGCCGCGGCCTGCGAGCTGCCGCTGCCCCGGAAGTACCGTCCGGTCGTGTCGCCCGGCACGAGCCCCGTCGGGTAGTTGACGTCGACGTAGGAGCCCGGGTCGCGCAGACCGACGATCGAGCGGCCGGGCGCGGTCAGGTCCGCGGAGCGGGTGGCGTTGCCGCGGGTGCTGAAGTCCGCGAGGACGTCGTCGGAGCGGGACTCGGTGCCCTTCGAGTCGGCGGCGCCGACCGCGATCACGTACGGGTTGGCCGCCGGCATCGACAGCGCGGTGCGGGTCTTGCCGTCGTTGCCGGCGGAGACCACGACCGTGATGCCCTTCTTCCACGCCGCCTCGACCGCGTGCGACAGCGGGTCGAGCTTCTCGTCCTGGTAGCTGTCGGTGCCGAACGACAGGTTCAGCACCTTGATGTTCAGGCCGGGGTCGTTGCGGTGCGTCACGACCCAGTCGATCCCGGCGATGACCTGCGAGACGTCGGTGGCACCGTCGGCGGTGGCGACCTTGACACTGATCAGCGTCGAGGTGGGCGCCATGCCGGTGAAGTTGGTCGGCGAGTCGACGGTCAGGAAGTTGGTGCCGGGGTCGCGGCCGGCGATCAGGCCGGCCATGTGGGTGCCGTGCCCGAACGTGTCGGCGTAGCGCAGGTTGGGCGACTGCGACTCGAACGACAGGTCCGGCCCGTTGACGATCCGGCCCGGGTCGTTGAGCCCGGTGACCTGCGAGACGCCGGAGTCGATCAGGGCGATGCCGACACCGGCGCCGCCGATCGGCCGGCCGCTGGAGTCGGTCTTCTTCCACACGTCCAGCGCGCCGGTCGCGCGCACGACGCTGAACATCGAGTTGGCGTCGCCGTCGGCGCGCCATCGTTCGGCCTGGAGTGCCACCTCACCGTCGAGGGTCACGGACCGCACGCCGGGGGCGGCCCTCAGGGCGGACAGTTGCGTGTCCGGTATCTCGGCCGCGAAGCTCTCCACGATCGACAGCGCCCGGCCGACCTTCCCGCCGGCGCGGTCGACCGCCCGGGCTGCCGCGTCGGCGTCGTCGTAGGCGACGATCACCCGGGTCAGCTGGTCGGCGGTCGATGCCGCCGGTGGTGCCGCGGCCGCCGGCACGCCCGGTGCGGCCACGCCGGCGATCGTGATGATCGCTGCCGCGGCGGCACCCAGTGCGCTCCGGTTTCTGCTTGGCATTCGGTCCCCTTCCATGGGTCGACGACTCGCCGTGATCCATGGTTGAGCAGCCGGTAGTGCGGCGTTGTCACCAGGTTGGACACTCTTCGCTGAGTAAGCCTTACGCAGCGTGGTGTCGGTCACGCTCCTCCAGGTGCGACCTTCAGGTGCGGCCTTCAGGCCAGGTCGAAGAGCATGCAGCTCGACGTGGCGTGGGCGACCATGCCGCCGCGGGCGTCGGTGATCACCGCCTGGGCGAGGGCGGTCCGCCGGCCCTTCGACAGCACGGTGCCCTCGCAGGTCAGGGTCCCGGACGCGATCGACGCGGGGCGCAGGAACTTCGTGCTGAGGTCGAGGGAGGTGTACCCGACGCCGGCCGGCAGCGTCGAGTGCACGGCGCAGGCGGCGGCCGTGTCGAGCAGCGTCGCGAGGACCCCGCCGTGGATGCTGCCGAGCGGGTTGTAGTGGAACTCCTGCGGCTCGAGGGTCACGACGACCCGGCCCAGCTCGGCCTCGATCCGCCCGGCACCCATGAGGTGCGTGATCGGCGGCGCCGGCAGCTCGCCTCGGGCCATCGCCTGCAGCAGCTCCAGGCCGCTGCGCCGGCCCAGCTCGGCGGCGTTGAGCATCGGGTCGGACCACGTGAACGTGCGGCTACGGACCTCGTCCTGAGTCTGCGTCATGGATGCAGCCTGTCGGGCGATGGCTGGATCTGTCAACCAGACTCAGGTGCGGGTTAGCCTGACGGGATGAGACCTGCGGCACTGGACTGGTCGGTCGACAACTGCACCATCGGCGCGGCGATGGCGATCCTCGGCGAGAAGTGGACCGTCGTCGTGCTGCGCGAGGTCTTCAACGGCATCCACCGCTTCGACGACATGCGGGAGCGCACCGGCATCCCGCGGCAGGTGCTGACCAACCGTCTCGGCATGCTCGTCGACAACGGCGTGCTGCGCCGGGTGCCGTACCGGGAGCCCGGCTCGCGGGTCCGCGACGAGTACCGGCTCACCGAGAAGGGCTTCGACCTGTATCCGCTGCTCGTCGCCGTGCTGGAGTGGGGCGACCGGTACCTGGCCGGGCCGGAGGGGCCGCCGCTGGAGACGGTCCACCGCGGCTGCGGCGCGCCCGTGCACGCCGTGCTGGTCTGCGAGTCCGGCCACGCCCAGGTCCCGCCGCGCGACGTCGTGCCCCGCCCCGGCCGCGGCGCCCGCCGCCGGCTCGCGGTCACCGACGCCTGACGGCCGCCGGCTCGCGGTCAGCGCCGGTTGACGGCCTCCTGCTTGCGGTCACCGGCGCTTGACGGCCTCCAGGGAGGACTCCCAGAGGCGGGCGGCCCGCGCCGGCGAGGTGGAGCGGGGCATCGCGGCGAAGGGCCGCCGCAGGAAGTAGTAGCCGCCGGGCACGAGCGCCTCCGCGGGCGCGCCGGCCAGCCACAGCAGGGTGTCGGCGGCCTTCTGCGGGGAGCTGAACAGGACCGGGATCAGCTTGCCGAGCATGAAGAGCGGGCTGGTGGTGGCGAACCGGCTCCGCACAAGACCCGGGAAGAACGCCACGGGCAGGACGCCGCGCGCGGTCCAGCGCCGGGCCGCCTCCAGGGTGAACAGGATGTTCGCCTGCTTCGAGGAGCCGTAGGCGAGCCACCGGCTGCGGTGCCGGAGCGACGCGCGCAGCGGCCGGTCGACGTCCAGCACGCCCCAGGCCTCGGCGAGGGACGCGGTCGTGATCAGCCGGGCGGGGTCCTGGAGCCGGTCGAGCAGCAGGTGGGTCAGCTCGAACCCGGCCAGGTGGTTGACCTGCAGGCAGATGGGGCCGCGGAAGAGGCCGCCGGCGTTGTTCACCAGGACGTCGATGCGGTCGCACGCGGCGCGGACCTCGGCGGCCGCGGACCGCACCTGGGCCGGGTCGGCGAAGTCCGCCCGCACCGCCACCGGGTCGGCCGCGCCGGCGTCGCGAACGGCGTCGAGGGCGGCGGCCAGGCGCTGCTCGTGCCGGCCGAGGAGGATCAGGCGGTCGCCGGCGGCGGCGAACCCCTTCGCGGCGGCGAGGCCGATCCCCGCGCTCGCCCCCGTGACGACGACGGTGCGGGTCACGGCGTCACGGCTTGGCCCGGACGTGGACGGCGGCGGTCTGCACCAGCCACGCCGAGACGGCGACCAGGGCGGCCCGCTCCATCAGGCCGGTGAAGAGGCCCCGGCCCAGGAACAGGATGCCGATCGCGGACAGGATCAGCGGCGGGAACGCCAGGAGCACCCCGAGCCGCCCCGCGCGGCGCAGCGTCGAATGGTCGGGCTGGGTGGCGTACACCAGAATCGCCAGCGCAAGGAGCAGCAGCGCGCCGATCGCGCCGGCGGCGTGGACCAGGTCCTGCGGCTCGGGCGACTCATACGGCGGCAGCGGGCACCCCGGGGAGCAGGTCACCGCGCCGGCGACGGCGGCCAGGGGAGCGGCCAGGGCGATCGCCGCCGCGGCGAGCCCCGCCGGCACCAGCGCGGCGACGCGCCCGGGCACGAACGGGAGCGCGACGAGGGCGTGGCGGGCGGTGTGCCGGGCCGGCACCGCCAGGAACGCCAGCGCCGCCGCCAGGAGCAGCATGCTGACCCGGTAGAGCGTCGGGTGGGGCGCGCCGGCGACGCCGGACTCGCTCACGTAGTGCCACGGCGCCGAGCCGGCCACGGCGAAGGCGAGCCCGATCGCGCCGGTCGCCGCGGTCGCGGTGGCGGCACCGGCGCACCAGCGGCGGGGGGAGAGCACCCGTCCAGGGTACCCAGGCGGCCCGGTTCCATAGCATCGCCGCATACCCGCCCCCGGTATACGGTGATCCGCCGGCACGTTTCATAGATGTGTCGATCTGCGAAAACGGTGAGGCTCGATGGCTCCGGGGTCTTCTCCCCATCCGGCGGAGGTCCTACCGTCTGCATATGGATCTGGAGCTGCGGCACCTGCGGGTCGTGTGCGCGATCGCGGATGCCGGCAGTGTCACGAAGGCCGCCTCCGTGCTGGGTCTCGCCCAGCCGGCGTTGACCGCGCAGTTGCAGCGCATCGAGCGGGCGCTCGGCGGGCTGCTGTTCGAGCGTGACCGGCGCGGCGCCCGCGCGACACCGCTGGGTGAGCTGGTGCTGGCGCGGGCCAGGGTGCTGCTGCCGGCCGTCAAGGGGCTCCAGGACGAGGCGACCCGGCTGGCCAGCAGGACGGACCGGGCCGGGCGGTACCGGATCGGCGCGGTCAACGGCCCGATCCTCGGCGGCCTGGTGCACCGCATCAGCAGCAACCATCCGGGTGCCCAGGTCAGCACGCACGCGTCGTGGTCCGCCGCCGAGCTGGGCGACCAGGTGCTCGCCGGCAAGCTGGACTTCGTCCTGGTCGGCGCCTGCGGCGACGCGCCCCCGGCGACCGACAACGGGCTCGCCTGGCGGGCCGTGGCCGCCGACCCGGTGTTCCTGCTGCTGCCGGAGGGGCACCGGCTCGCCGACCGTGACGAGGTCGACCTGGCCGAGCTCGCCGACGCCCAGTGGGTCGCCGCGCCCGGCGACGGCTGCTTCTCCTCCTGCCACGCGGCGGCCTGCGCCAGGGCCGGGTTCACGCCCCGGGTCCTGTTCGAGACGGAGGTCCGCGGCGCGATCGACCTCATCGAGTCCGGCGACGCGGTCGGCCTGTGCCAGGCGACGCTGCGGCCGATGGCGGGCCTGGCCGCGGTGCCGATCGCGGGCGCGCCGCTGCACTGGCGGCAGATGCTCGGCTGGCTGCCCGACGGGCCCGCCGCCGACGTGGCGGGGCAGGTCTGGGCGTATGCGATCGAGGCCTACGCCGACGCCGTGCGCAAGAACGACCGCTACACGGCCTGGCTGGGGCGCCACCCCGACAGAAGAGGGCTGGCCCTGTAGGGCCAGCCCTCGCTGCGTTCAGGTCGTGCGGTTAGCCGGTGAACGTGGCCGTGATCTGGGTGAACTGCCAGTTGTTCTGGGCGATGCCGCTGCAGTTGGACACGACGCCGCCGCCGGGGCAGGGGCGGTCGCGGTTGACGGACCA
>NZ_JBFANF010000075.1:0-57502 GCF_040674675.1 Dactylosporangium sp. NPDC049742
ACGACGACGACACGCCGTCGCCGGGCCGGCCGGAGGCGACCGGCGGGGAGCCCAGCGCCACCCAGGCCAGGACCGCGGCGGCCGACACAGCGCCCACGCCCGCCGCCGCCGTCACCCGGGCGCGCGACCGCCGGGCCGGGGTGGGCGGGATGACCAGCGCCGACGGTTCGCCGTCCGCCGAGGGCCCGGCCGCCGTCCCCAGGGCCGTCAGGGCCAGCAGCGCCGGGGTGGACGGGACGACCTGCAGCCCGGCGGCCGCGGCGAGCGCCGCCGCGACCTCCGGCGCGTCGGGGCGCTCCGCCGGGTCCTTGCGCAGGCAGCGCTGGCACAGGTCGGCGATCTCCGGCGGGACCCCCGGCGTCTCCGGCAGCGGCGCGGGCGGGAGGTACACGTGCGCGGTGAGCACCTGCGTCGTGCTGTCCACGGTCCAGGGCAGGTGCCCGGCGAGCAGCTTGTAGAGGATCACGCCGAGCGCGTAGACGTCGGAGGCCGGCTCGATCGCGTCGTCGGTGAGCCGCTCCGGCGCCAGGTACGACGGCGTGCCCAGCACCTGGCCGGACAGGTCGCCGTCGCCGCCGGGGCTGGCGGAGGCCGCGATGCCGAAGTCGACGACCTTCGCGCCGCCCGGGGTCACGATCACGTTGGCGGGCTTGATGTCCCGGTGCACGAGCGACGCGGCGTGCGCGGCGGTCAGCGCGGCGGCGATCTCCGCGCAGATGCGGAAGGCGGCCCTCGGCTCGATCGGCCCCGCGGCGATCCGCTGCGCCAGGGTCGGGCCCGGGACCAGCTCCATCACGACGTACGGGACGAGCTCGCCGTCGTCGGTCGCCTCACCGTAGTCGTGGACCTGGGCGATGTTGGGGTGCGACAGGTTCGCCGCGGCCCTGGCCTCGGCACGTATCCGCCGCAGCGAGTCGGGCTTCGTGATGTGTGCCCCGTTGAGCATCTTGACCGCGACCGCCCGCCCCAGCACCTCGTCGGTCGCCGCCCACACCACCGCCATCCCGCCGCTGCCGAGCTGCTCCTCCAGACGGTAGCGACCGCCCAGCACCCGCCCCTGCACCTCGCGCCGTCCCTCCGATCCGGTAGCCGTCCTCCGGCGGGCGTCTGGCTGCCTCCACGCATCGATGCCCACCGTGCAGGGCGTATCCTGCCGTGAGCACCCCTCGCGACGCCAGTCGCCCCTTGGTCAGTTCGTCCGGAGCCAGGTCAGAAAGCCTCGAACGCAGGCCAGCCGCCCGGTCCGGCCCGAAATGCGGCGATCGGGAGCTGGTCAGCGACCGGTGGTGCCCGTGGCGGCGCGGACCGCGCCCGGCGACACGCCGAAGGTCCGGCTGAAGGCCCGGGAGAAGGCGGCCTCCGACGCGTAGCCGAAGCGGTGCGCCACCTGCGAGAGCGGCTCCGGCGACTGCTGCAGGTGGGTGTGGGCGAGTTGCATCCGCCACTGGGTCACGTACTGCATGACGGGCTCGCCGAGCAGCGCCGTGAACCGGGCGGAGAACGCCGAACGGGACATCGCCGCCTCGCGGGCCAGGGACTCCACGCTCCACGGCGCCTGCGGGGCCCGGTGCATCGCGGCGAGTGCCCGGCCGAGGTGCTCGTCGCGCAGCGCCGCGAGCCAACCCTGGTGCGCCTCGGGCGCGGTGTCGAGCCAGCCGCGGATCGCCTGCACCACCAGGACATCGGCGAGGCGGGTCAGCACCGTCTCGCCGCCGGGCCGCAGCGCGGTCGCCTCGGCGGCGATGAGCTGCAGGGTGCTGTGCAGCCAGCCGCCGTCGTCGTCCCACCCGTCGACGTGCAGCACCGGCGGCAGCTGTGCGACCAGCCGCCGGGCCGGGACGTGGTCGCAGCGCAGCACGCAGTAGGTGACCCGGGTCAGCGCTCCGCCGCCGCCGTGGCGCAGCAGCTCATACCGCTCGCTGACCCGCTCGACCGGGATGTCGAACAGCGGCGTGGCGCGGGACCCACCGTGTCCACTGTGGACGCGGTGCGGGGTGCCGTGCGGGATCAGGGTCAGCCCGCGCGGCCGCAGCGTCCGCGGCGGCTCGCCGTCGACCTCGAGGACGGCCTCGCCGGCGGTGACGACGAGCAGCGCCATGAGCCCGTCCAGCGCGGGCACGGCGATGTCCCACGGCGCGGTCAGCTCCGAGCGGCAGTACAGCGTGCCGGTGAGCCGCAGGAGGTGCAGCGCCTCACCGAGCGGGTCCGCGGCCGGCGGGAGGATCGTCGTCGTCACCTCATCATCGTCCATGATGCTGGACGATCTGCAAAGACTTCCGGTGTCCCTGTGATTCAGGATCTCGCCGGTACCGGCGAAGCTTGACCACATGAGCAACCTTGTCATCGGCTCGACCGGCAAGACCGGCCGCCGGATCCTCCGCCGCCTCACCGACCTGGGGCACCCCGTGCGCGGTGCCTCCCGCCGCAGCGACCCGCCGTTCGACTGGGAACGGAGGGAGACCTGGCCGGCCGTCCTGGACGGCGTCGACGCCGCGTACGTCTCCTACTACTCCGACCTCGCGGCCCCCGAGGCGCCCGCCGCCGTGGAGGCGTTCACGAAGGCGGCCGCGGCGGCCGGCGTCCGGCGGCTCGTGCTGCTGTCCGGCCGCGGCGAGCACCACGCCGAGAGCTGCGAGGACATCGTCCGGGAGTCCGGGCTCGGCTACACGCTCGTGCGGGCCTCGTGGTTCGCGCAGAACTTCGGCGAGGGCGAGCTGCGGCAGGGGGTCATGGACGGCGCCGTCGTCCTGGCCGCCGGGGACGTCGCCGAGCCGTTCGTGGACGTCGAGGACATCGCCGACGTGGCGGTCGCGGCGCTGCTCGACGAGCGGCACGACGGCCGCGTGTACGAGGTCACCGGCCCCCGCCTGCTCACCTTCGCCGAGGCGGCCGCGGAGATCGCGCTGGCGGCCGGCCGGCCGGTCACGTACGTGCCGGTCAGCGTCGAGGAGCTGCGGGCGGCGCTCGCCGGGCACCCGCAGGGCGACCTGTTCGCCGACCTGTGCGGCGAGGTGTTCGACGGGCGCAACGCCGGCCTCGGCACCGGCGTCCAGGACGCCCTCGGCCGGCCGCCGCGGGACTTCGCCGACTACTGCCGCGCCGCCGCGGCGGCTGGGGCCTGGCGGTGATCCGGCGGATCCTGCTGCTCGTCTCGGGGGTCGTGGCCGTCGCGGTCGGGGGCGCCAGCCTGTTCGCGCCCGTGGCCTTCCGCCGCCAGTACGGCATCAGCATCGGCGCCGACCCCAACCTCCTCAGCGAGACCAGGTCGGCCGGTGGGGCGGTGCTCGCCGTCGGGGTGCTGCTGCTGGCCGGCGCGTTCGTGGCGCGGCTGGCGTTCCCGGCGGCGGTCGCCGGTGCCGTGTTCTACCTGGCGTACGCGGTGTCGCGCGCGCTGTCGGCGGCGCTGGACGGGGCGCCGGCGAGCGGCCTAGTCGTCGGCGGGGTCGTCGAGCTGGCCCTCGGGGTGGCGTGCTGGTTCGCCGCCACCCGCCCGGCGCCGGGCTCTTACCCGGGCGCGGCCCGCTCCGGGCGGGGGCAGCCGGGCGCTCACCTGGGCGCGGCCCGCTCCGGGCGGGGGTAGCCGGGCGCTCACCTGGGCGCGGGCCACTCCAGGTCGGGGTCGACGGGCGTCGTGTAGTCGACGCCGGGGACGTCGAAGCCGTACAGGCCGCGGAACTGGGCGCGGAACCAGTCGACGTCGGCGACCTCGGCGATCGTCTCCGGGGTGATCGCGTGCCAGCGCTCCGCGACCGCGGCCTGCACGGCGGGGTCCAGCTCCCACCGGTCCAGCCGCAGCCGGCCCTGCTCGTCCAGGTCGAGCGGGGCCGCGCCGGTCAGCTGGTCCCACAGCTGCACCGACTGCTCGACCGGCGACTGGAGCGCGTCGCCGAGCACGGCGCGCAGGACGCTGACGTACAGGGCGATGCCCGGGATCGCGGTCGACGCCTGCGTGACGGCCGCGCCGTTGACCGACGTCAGCGCCCGGCCGCCGTGCCCGGCGAGCCGCTCGTCGAGCTCCTTGGCGGTCCGCTCCAGGTGCAGCTTCGCCGCGCCGATCGTGCCGTCGCGGTAGATCGCCGAGGTGAGGCCGGATCCGATGTAGGACAGGGCGACCGTGCGGAACCCGTCGCGCAGCATCCCCCGGTCCTGCAGCGCGGTGACCCAGCGGGACCAGTCCTCGCCGCCCATCACCTGGACCGTGTCGGCCGCCTCCTGCTCGCCGGCGGGGGCGGCGGTCACGTCCCGCAGGGCCGGCGTGCCGTCGGCGTCGAACTCGAGCGTCCGCGTCGTGTGCGCCTCGCCGAGCGGCTTGATGACCGACTGGAACGTGGTGCCGGTCCGCGGGTCCGTCCGTCGCGGCGCGGCGACGCTGTACACCAGGACATCCACCTGACCGAACCGCTTCTGCAGCAGGTCGAGGACCTCGTCCTTGGTGGTGTCGGCGAACGCGTCGGCGTTGACGAAGGTGAAGTCGCTGCCCACCTCCGCGGCGACCGCGTCGGTGGCGATCGTGCGATACCAGCCGGCGGTCGCGGTGCGCCGGCCCGGCGGGCGCTCGAACGCGACGCCGACGCCCTGCACGCCGTGCCGGACCAGGCCCGCCAGGGTGGCGGCGAGGCCGTAGCCCGCGCTGGAGCCGATGATGAGCGCGGTGAGCTTCGACGGCTGCCGCCGCGGCGCCGGGATCTGCGCGACCATGTCGGTGACGTTGCGGAAGCAGCCGGCGGGGTGCGCGTCGAGCAGCAGGAACCCTCGCCCGGTGGGACTGACGACACGTGCGGCCACGACTGCTCCCTCGATCATCCGGCGGTGCGTTCACATCCTGTCATGCCCCCGGCGGTGTCCAGTTTCCGGCAGCGTCGCTGTGATCGACGCCCGCCACTGCCTACCTTGGCCGCCATGGACCTCATCGCCGGCGTCGATGCCAGCGCGGACAACATCCTCGACCACTCGGTGACGCCGGCGTGCCAGGCGTACGTCATCGGCGAGCACGTGGTGCGGATCCCCGCCCTCACCGCCGCCCGTGCCGTCGCCCCGGAGGGCATGCGCCTGCGGGTCCGCGCGCTGGACCAGCCGCTGCCGCCCGGCCGCAGCTTCCGGGTGGACCTCGACTCGGGTGCCGTCGTCGAGGTCCGCAACCGGGCTCAGCCGTAGTACATGTCGTCGGCCTCGACGACGCTCTTCTTCGCCGGGGCCTTGATCTGCGTCGGCGTGTTGTGCCCGCTCAGCGTCGTGACCAGCTTCAGCGTCTTGTCCTTGCCGGTCAGCTCGACCGCGATCGACGTGACCCAGCCCTGCTCGTCGACGCTGATGGTGAACGGGCTGTTCTCCCCGCCGATCGACCAGATGCTCGGCGCGCCGACGGGCAGGAACTCGGGCTTGGCGCCGCTGGCGTTGAACGTGCCCGTGTAGGTGCCCGCGCTCTTCAGCGTCGCCTGCCCGACCTTCGTGGTGAACTGCACCAGGCCGGTCGGGTCGGTCATGTCGAAGTACACGAGGCTGTCGGTCTTCACCCGCTTCAGGTCCAGGTGCACCCACTTGCCGCCGCCGGGCTGCTGCAGGTAGTTGTCGGTGCCGACGACGATGCGGTGCACGGGGCCCTTGGTCGCCGCGGTCTGGATGGTCGACTCGAACAGCTTCGCCGCCGGGTCGTAGGCGCCGTTGGCGGTGATGGTGCCGCCGTCGTCGGGGAGGTCCCCCTGCACCGAGAAGCGGTACGCCACCTGCTGGACGCGCCGCAGCGCCTCGACCAGCAGGGCCTGCGCCGGTGTCCCGGTCGGCGACGGGCTCGCCGCCTTCGTGGTGGTGGCGGTGGCGGGCTCCGGCTCGGCGTCCGGCAGGCCCAGGCAGCCACCCGTGAGCAGCGTCGCGGCCACGACGGCCGCGCTCGTGACGATGCGTCGGATCATGTGGTCCCCCATGTGTGGTGGTGCGGCAGCCACCGTAGCGAAGGCGGGCGATCCGCGCCGCCAGATATCGACCGCTGTTGACACGGCGGTGGGGCGGTCCTACGTTGAACGTATGTTCAGAACTTCTGTTCAGGACGATTGGTTCGACGTCGCGGTGGTCGGGGCGGGGCTGGCGGGCCTGGCCACGGCGCTGCGGCTGCAGGCGGCCGGCCGCACGACGGTGGTGCTCGAGGCGCACGGCCACGCGGGCGGCTGCGCCGGCTACTACCGCCGTCGCGGCTTCTCCTTCGACGTCGGCGCCACCACGCTCGTCGATTTCGAGCCCGGCGGCGTGGGCGCCGAGCTGTTCGACGCCGTCGGCATGCCGCCGCTGCCCGGTGAGGCGCTGCCCGGGTATGTGGCGTGGCTGCCCGACCGCACCGTCGTGCTGCACCGCGACGCCGGCGCCTGGCACCGGGAGCGACTGCGGGCGCTCGGCGACACCGACCGGCACCGCCGGTTTTGGGCGCTGCTCGACCGGCTCGCCGACGCGTTCTGGCAGGCCAGCCGCGCGGGCGCGAGGATGCCCGTGCGCGGCCCGGCCGACCTGGTGCACAACGCGCGGGCGATGCGCCTCACCGACCTGCACCTGGCCCGGCACGTCACCGGCACGCTCGGCGGGGCGCTGCGGCGGCACGGGCTGCGCGACGACGCCGCCCTGGTCGGCTTGCTGTCGATGCTCGTCGAGGACACCGTGCACAGCACCGTCGACGACGCCCCGCTGGTCAACGCGGCACTCGGCATCACCATCCGCGGCGCCGGGCTGACCCGCGCGACCGGCGGCATGCGCGGCTTCTGGCGGGCCGCCGTGGCGCACTACCGGTCGCTCGGCGGCGACCTGCGCTGCGGCTGGCGGGTCACCGGCGTGACCGGCGCCGCCCCGCACTTCACCGTCGACGGGCCGCGCGGCACCGTTCGGGCGGCGCAGGTCGTCAGTGCGGTGCCGGTGGCCACGACCGCGTCGCTCGCCCCCGCCGCCCGGCCCGCCCTGGAGCGCTTCCTGCGCCGCGACGCCGGCGACCTCGGCGGCGCGGCCATGGTGTGCCTCGGCGTGCCCGAGGAGGAGGTGGCCGGGCAGGAGTTCACCCACCACCAGCTGCTGCGCTCCTACGCCGAGCCGCTCGGCGACGGCAACAACATGTTCGTCTCCGTGTCGGCGCCCGGCGACCACGACAGCGCCCCGCCGGGGCACCGCGCCGTGATGCTGTCCACCCACACCGGCCTCGCCGGCTGGGAGGACCTGGACGACGCCGGGCACGCCCGCCGCCGCGCCGCCCTCGGCGACCGGCTCGTGGCCGAGGCCCAGCGGGTCTTCCCGCGGCTCGGCGAGCGGGCCGTGGTGCGGGAGGTGGGCACGCCGCGGACCTATGCGCGGTTCACGTCCCGCCCCCTCGGCGCCGTCGGCGGCGTCCGGCAGCGCACCTCCAACGCCAACCAGCACGCCGTCCCGCACCGCTCGGCCGTGCCCGGCCTCTGGCTCGTCGGCGACTCCACCTGGCCCGGCCTCGGCACCGTCGCCTGTGTCCTGGGCAGCCGCATCGTCGCCGAAGGCGTGCTCCGTGGTCCCAGCGCGGGCCCCGGCGCGGAGCGCGGCGTGCCCGTCACGGACGGCCTGGTGCGGGCATGAAACCGGCGCTGGACGACCTCGGCACGGACCTGCTCGCCACCCGGCCGGGGCAGCGGCGGCTGGCCCTCGCCCGACCGGCGCTCGGCGTCGCCGTCTACGTGGTGGTCGCGGCCCTCGGATGGTGGTGGGTGACCCCCGTCGTCATGTTCGGGATCTTCGTCGCGGTCGTCACCGTCACCCACGACGTGGTGCACCGGTCGATCGGGCTCGGGCCGCGGGCGACCGAGTGGGCGCTGTTCCTGTGCGGCCTCGTCCTGCTGGAGAGCGGGCACGCCTACCGGGCGACCCACCTGCAGCACCACCGGGCGTTCCCCGCGCCGGACGACGACCCGGACCGCGATCCGGAGGGCTACCCGGCGCACATCAGCCTGCTCGGCGCCGCCTGCTACGGGCCGGTGTTTCTGGTGCGGTTGTGGCGGTGGGCGTACCGTCGCAGCCGCCGGGACCGCGGGTGGCTGGTCGCGGAGGCCGCCGCGCCGGTCCTCGTCATCGCCGGCGGGGTCGCCCTGCTGCCGGTCACGCCGATGCTGCTCTGGTATGCGGTGATGGCGGTCGTCGGCAGCTGGGTCTATCCGGTGCTGACGGTGTACCTGCCGCATCACGACTTCGGGGACACGCCCCTGACGCAGACCCGGACCCTGCGCGGGCGGGTGATCCCGGCCGTGTTCCTGGAGCTGACCTACCACCTGGAGCACCACCTGTACCCGCAGGTGCCCAGCCACCGGCTCGCGGAGCTGGGGCGGCGGCTCGACCCGTTCCTCGCCGCGTCCGGAGTCCGGCCGCACCGGGTGATCTGACATCGCCTACCGTTGCCGGTGATGCCGCGCCGAACCGAGACCCGCGAGCGCATCCTGCGCGCCGCCGTCGACACCCTCGCCACCCAGGGCTTCTCGACCAGCACCGCGAGGGCCATCGCGGCCACCGGCGGCTTCGCGCCCGGCGTCATCTACTACCACTTCGAGGACCTCGAGGACCTGCTGCTCGCGGCGATGCGGCACAGCAGCGACAGCCGGATGGAGCGCTACACCGCCCGCACGAACGGCGTCCGCGGTGCCCGGGAGCTGCTGCCGGTGCTGCGGGAGCTGTACGAGGAGGACGTCGCCACCGGTCACATCGCCGCGGTGCAGCAGCTGGTCGCCGGGGCGGTCGGCGCCACCCGCCTTGCCGAAGGGGTCCGCGCCGAGATCCGGCGCTGGGAGGACTTCACCGAGGCGCTGATCGGCCGACTGCTCGGCGACAGCCCCCTCGCCGCCCTCATCCCCGGCCGCGAGGCCGCCATGGCGGCGCTGGCCTTCTACCTGGGCCTGGAGATGCTGACCCACCTCGACGGCGACCGCAGCCGCAGCGACACCCTGTTCGCCGCGGCCGCCGGCCTCGCCGACATGCTCGACGCCCTGACCGGCCTCACCGGGGGCGACGAGCATGGCTGACGCTCCCGCGGCCGCGCTGTGCCGCAGGCCCGGGGACCATCGACCGCCACCCCACGCGTGCGGGCTACGGCAGCGGCGACGGCACGACGATCGAGCCGATGGAGGCGTCGCTGAGGCCGCAGTACAGGCGGACGGCGCCGCCGTCGAGGACCTCCATCGAGCCGGGGAAGACGACGTCGGTGAGGTCGGCGCGCTTCGGCGGCGCGGGCGGGAAGTCGGCGCGCATCGCGATGACCGCCGGCGCGGTCGTGGTGCAGGCGGCGGGGTCGATGGTCCACCAGGCGCCGGCGTACTCCTGCGGGCCGCCCTCCTCGCCGACGGCGACGTGACCGAGGACGCCGATGCGGTCGCCGAGGTCGTACAGCTCGTTGACGCCGAGCTTGGTGTCCTCGGCGACCTGGTCGTGGAAGATGTGCGCCTTGGCGATGAGCTCCGCGGACAGTTGCGTGTAGTCGTCGGTGAGGATGAGGCTCACCCGGCCGCGCCCGGCGGTGCCGCCCTGCGGCCGGCCGCACACGGCGAGGCCGTCGCGGCGCTGCAGCAGCCGGATGTCCTTCATGCCCGGCACCTCGGCGAACGGCCGGGCCGGGTCGAGCCGCTCGACGTCGGGTGCGGCGTAGAAGCGGGTGACGACGCCCGGCGGGTCGGTGCCGAAGTCCAGCGAGACCACGCCGAGGACCAGGACCGGCGAGCCGTCGGGGCCCAGGACCCAGGCGGCGAAAGGGTCCTCCGCCGCCGTGAACGCCGGCGTGCCGGGCGCCTCCTGCCAGCCGTCACCGGTGCGCTCGTAGAAGCGGACCTCGGGATCCCACGACGACCGGTCGCGCCAGTAGCTGCCGGGCGACTCGACCCGCACCGCGAGCAGCGCCCGGCCGCCCTGCCGGATCAGGCAGGGGTTGTACGCGAGGCGGTCGCCGACGCCCCGGATCGGCTCGGCGACCCCGGCCGGGCGGCCGGGGCGGCGCAGGTGGTCGGCGACGAGGTCGCGGTACCCGGCGGGAGGCAGCGTCACACAAGCACCGTAACGCCGTGACCGGGTGCGGAAGGCGGGAAACCGGGGTGAACGTCGGAAGCGGCGGCACCCGCCGCGTCGGGCGGCCACGGTACGTGCCCGGCACTAAGCTTCGGTGATGGCACACGACGGTGCGCGGCGTGGGACCCCGCCGGCCACGGCGGGCGGCACCGTGCCCTCCGTCGTGCGGGCGCTGCTGGCGGCGGTGCCGGTCGGGTGCACGTGGCTGCTGCCGCTGACCGGCGAGGACGGCGAGGTCGCCGACTTCCTCGTCGCCGCGGTGAGCGGCCAGGGCGCGGACATCTACGGCCGCGGTCTCGAGCGGGTCGGGGAGCGGGTCGGCGACCTGTACCCGAGCATGGTCGGCGGACCGTTGTGGGACCTGTACCTGCGGGTGCTCGCCGACGGGGTGCCCGCCGAGCTGCCCGCCTTCCGGTATGCCGAGCAGCGGGCCGGGATCGTGGCCGACTCGCTGTTCGAGGTGAGCGTCCAGCCGGTCCTCGGCGGGCTGCTGGTGTGGTGGCAGCGCACCGACGAGGCCCGCCGCCGGCTGGAGCGCACCGAGCAGCTCGGCAGCCTCGGCTGGGCCGAGCACGACCTGGTCACCGGGTGCAGCGACTGGTCGCCGGGGATGTTCCGGATCTTCGGGCGGGATCCGGCGCTGGGGCCGATGACACGGTCGGAGCAGGCCGCGGCGCTGCTGCCCGACGACCGTGGGGTGAGCGAGACCGCCTGGCAGACCCTGGACAGCGGCGCCGCGTCCGACGTGACCGTCCGGTTCCGGACCGCGGACACGGTGAAGTACCTGCGGATCCTGTCCGACGTCGCCCGCGACGCCGACGGCAGACCGCTGAAGATCTACGCCGTCGTGCAGGACGTCACCGCCCGCGAGGACGCCCGCACCGCGATGGAGCGGCTCAGCGACCAGCTGCGCTCCCGGGAGATGACGGCGCTCGCCGAGCACCGGCTCGCCGCGCAGCTGCAGAACCTGATCCAGCCGGTGCCGCCGGAGCCGTTCCCCCTGGCCGGGCTGCGGGCCGTGGTCAGCTACCTGCCCGCGGAGAGCGCCGTGCAGGTCGGCGGCGACTGGTACCACGCGCAGACCCTGCCGGACGGGCGCGTGGTGCTCGCGGTCGGCGACGTCGCCGGGCACGGGCTGGACGCCGCCAACGGCATGGCGCACCTGCGGTTCTCGCTGGTGGCGTGGCTGTCCATCGGCATCCGTGACCCCGGCACGCTGCTCGCCCACATGAACCAGCTGTCCCTGCAGCTCGGCATCACCGGCACGGCGGCGATCGGGGTGTACGACCCCGCCACCCGCACCCTGGCGTGGGCGCGGGCCGGGCACATGCCGCCGCTGCTGGCCCGGGCCGGGGTGACCACGGAGCTGGACCGGCCCGCGGGCCTGCTGCTCGGCGCCGCCGGCGACTCCGCCTATCCGGTCGTCACGGCGGCACTGCGCGACGACGACCTCGTGCTCTTCTACACCGACGGCCTGATCGAGCGCCGGTCCACCGACAGCGACGTGATGCTCGGCCGCGTCAAGCAGACCCTGTCGGCCGTCTCCGCCGAGGCGGGGCCCGAGCAGCTGACCCGGCTCCGCGGCCTGCTCCACTACGCCAGCCCCGACGACGACACCTGCACCCTGGCGGTGTGCGTACAACCCTGACGGTGCCCGCTACAGGCCCGCCACAGGCCCGCTCTACAGGCCCGCTACAGGTGCAGGCGGAGGCGGACCGTGGTGCCGTCGGGCCCGCTGACCGTCTCGACCTGGTCGCAGATCCGCTCGACGATCGCCAGCCCCCGGCCGCGGACCGCGTCCACCGCCGGCATCGGCCGCGGGAACGCGCGCGGCGGACCCTGATCCACGACGTCGCAGACGATCTGCCCGTCGTCGGCCCAGAGGCTGACCCGGCCGCCGCCGGTCGTGTGCTGCAGCGTGTTGGTCGCCAGCTCGTTGACGGCGAGCATCAGCAGCTCCGTGCGGGTCGGCGACATGCCCGACGCGAGGGCCTGGGTCCGCACGAACGACCGCACCGCCCCGAGGTCGCCGGGCACGCTGTAGCCGACCGACGGGGCGCTCATGCCGCCATGTCCGTCTCCGTGGGCGGGGCCAGCAGGTCGCCGACGCCGGTCATGTCCAGGACGTGGGCGACCACGCCGGCGGCGTTGACCACCTCCAGCCTGCGGCCCTGCCGCTGGGCGGCGTGATGGCCGGCGACCAGCGCGTGTATGCCGCTGGAGTCGATGAACCGCAGGGCGGCCAGGTCGACGACGACGACCGGCGCGAGGTCGACGGCCGCCAGCAGCGCCGCCGTGAGCTCCTCGCGGCAGGCCAGGTCGCACTCACCGGCCAGGGCCACGACGGCCCGGCCGTCCACCACGGACGTCGTCGCATCGAACTGTGCCATCGACCTCAGCACCCCCTCGCCACCGACCCGGCAACCATCATGGCACCCGAGACCGGCCGGCAGGGCATCAGCCGACCGCCCGACCCGCCGAGAGGAAGCGGGGGCGCCGCGACGTGACCGGGCCTGCTTCACTCGTATCCGTGGAACACGTGCTGGACCCCGACGACCGGACGCTGCACGGCTACTTCTCGCGGGACCGCCCACCGGCGCTGACCGTGCGGCCCGGCGACACCGTGACCTTCCGGACCCTGGACTGCTGGTGGTCCGCCGGCCGCTACGCCGGCGAACCGGTGCCGGACCGGCCGCGGGTGCCGCAGTACCGCGACGGGTACGGGCACGCGCTCACCGGGCCGGTCGAGATCGAAGGCGCCACGCCCGGGCAGACCCTCGAGGTCCGCATCGACGAGGTGGTGCCGGCGGCGTGGGGCACCACCGTCGCCGGCGGCTGGCCGAGCGGCCCGAACCGCCGGTACCACCTGGAACACGACGGCGTCGTGCACGCCTGGGACCTCGACCCGGTCGCGATGACCGGCCGCAACCAGCACGGCCACACCGTGCCGCTGCGCCCGTTCATGGGCGTGATGGGTATGCCGCCGGCCGAGCCGGGGGAGCACTCGACGATCCCACCGCGGGCGCACGGCGGCAACATCGACTGCAAGGAGCTCGTCGCCGGCACCACACTGCTGCTGCCGGTCTCCGTCGGCGGCGCACTGTTCTCCATCGGCGACGGGCACGCCGCGCAGGGCGACGGCGAGGTCAGCGGCACCGCGATCGAGTGCCCGATGGACCGGGTGACGCTCACGTTCGGGCTGCGCGACGACTTCCCCGTGTCGGGCCCCGTCGCCCGTACCGGCGACGCATGGCTGACGATGGGCCTCGGCGACACCCTGGACGACGCCGCCTACGCCGCGCTGGACGCGATGTTCGCGCTGCTGGAGCGGCTGCACGGGGTGCGGCGCGCCGACGCCGTCGCGCTGGCCAGCGTCGCGGTCGACCTGCGGGTGACGCAGATCGTCAACCAGGTCGTCGGCGCGCACGCCGTCCTGCGCGACGGGGCGCTCACCACCGGTGGGTGAGACGCGGCATGTGCACCCCGGCGAGCCTTGAATCGGCTGCAGCAGCCGGAGGCTCAGGAGGGATGCACACATGGCACGCGCTGTGGGAATCGACCTCGGCACGACCAACTCCGTGATCGCCGCGTTCGAGGGTGGCCGCCCCACCGTCCTGCCCAGCGAGGAGGGCAGCAGGACGACGCCGTCCGTCGTCGCGTACACCGGCACCGGCGAGCGACTCGTCGGGCAGCTCGCCCGCCGGCAGGCGGTGCTCAACCCCAAGGGCACGATCTACTCCGCGAAACGCTTCATCGGCCGCCGCTTCGACGAGGTCAGCGAGGAGGCGCGCAGCGTCACCTACGACGTGGTGCAGGGCCCCGACGGCATGGTGCGCTTCGACGTGCGCGACAAGCAGCTGTCGCCCGAGGAGGTGTCCGCGCAGATCCTGCGCAAGCTCGCCGACGACGCCGCCAAGCACCTCGGCGAGAAGGTGACCGAGGCGGTCGTCACGGTCCCGGCGTACTTCAACGACGCGCAGCGGCAGGCCACCAAGGACGCGGGGAAGATCGCCGGGCTGAACGTGCTGCGGATCATCAACGAGCCGACGGCGGCCGCGCTCGCGTACGGGCTGGACAAGCAGGGCCACGAGACGGTCCTCGTGTTCGACCTCGGCGGCGGCACGTTCGACGTCAGCATCCTCGACGTCGGCGACGGCGTCGTGGAGGTCCGGGCGACGTCCGGCGACACGCACCTCGGCGGCGACAACTTCGACCACCGGCTCGTCGAGCACATCGCCGACCAGTTCCAGCGGGAACAGGGCATCGACGTGCGCACCGACCCGCAGGCGCTGCAACGGCTCACCGAGGCCGCCGAGCGCGCGAAGATCGAGCTGTCGTCGGTGACGCAGACCCAGGTGAACCTGCCGTTCATCACCGCCGACGCGACCGGCCCGAAGCACCTGACGATGACGCTCACCCGGGCCACGTTCGAGGAGCTGACCCACGACCTGCTCGAACGCACCATGGAGCCGGTCCGGCAGGCGATGCAGGACGCGAAGGCGGGCGCCGGCGACCTCGACGAGGTGATCCTCGTCGGCGGGGCGACCCGCATGCCGGCCGTGCAGGCCCTCGTCCGCCGGCTCACCGGCGGCAAGGACCCCAACATGTCCGTGAACCCGGACGAGGTCGTCGCCCTCGGCGCCGCCATCCAGGCGGGCGTGCTCAAGGGCGAGGTGCAGGACGTGGTCCTGCTCGACGTGACGCCGCTGTCGCTGGGCGTGGAGACCCTCGGCGGGCTCATGACGAGGGTCATCGAGCGCAACACGACGATCCCGGCCCGGCGCGCCGAGACGTTCTCCACCGCCGACGACAACCAGCCGGCCGTCGACGTGGTCGCGCTGCAGGGCGAGCGGGAACGCGCCGCCGACAACCGGGTCCTCGGCCGGATGCGGCTGGAGAACATCCGGCCCGCGCCGCGCGGCACCCCGCAGATCGAGGTCACGTTCGACGTCGACGCCAACGGCATCCTCAACGTGTCGGCGAAGGACAAGGACACCGGCGCCGAGCAGAAGATCACCATCACCGAGAGCGGGACCCTCGACACCGCCGAGGTCGAGCGGATGGTCCGCGAGGCCGAGGAGCACCGGGCCGAGGACCGGCAGGTCCGGGAGCGGATCGACGCCTCCAACGAGCTCGACAGCGTGGCGTACCAGCTGGAACGCGCCCTGCAGGAGCACGGCGACGTGCCGGAGCACGAGCGGGCCCGCGCCACGATGCTCGTTGCGGACGCCCGCCGGGCGGTGGAGGAGCAGGCGCCGGCGCCCCGCATGCGGCAGCTCACCGAGGACCTGCGGCAGATGACCCTGGCGCTGGGCAGCCGCGCCGCCAGGCCGTCCCAGGCCGGCGCCGCGGCACCACAGGACGCCGACGACGTCATCGACGCCGACTTCAACACCGGGTCATGAGCGGGCCGGCGCGGAGCTCCAGGTCAGGGCGGCGCCGGAGCGCGGCGGAGGTCGGGTCATGACCCAGGAGCACGAGGTCGCGGAGCTCACCGAACGGTGGCAGCGGGCCGCGGCGGACGTGGAGAACACCCGCAAGTGGGCCGAGCGGCAGTCGGCGCGGCAGCGGCAGGAGGAGCGGATCGCGATCTCCACCGCGTGGCTGCCCGTCCTGGACAACCTCGACCTGGCGCTGCGGCACGGCGACGCCGACCCCCGCACGATCGTCGAAGGCGTGGAAGGCGTCCGCGAGCAGGCCCTCGCCGTGCTCGCCGGCTTCGGGTTCACGCCGTTCGGCGAGGTCGGCGAGCCGTTCGACCCGGTGCGGCACGAGGCGGCCGAGGTCGTGCGCGACAGCGACGCGCCGCCCGGGACGGTCGTGCGGGTGCTGCGGCCGGGGTACGGGGACAGCGAGCGGCTCCTGCGCCCGGCGGTCGTCGCGGTGAGCGCGCCGGTCCAGCTGGGCGGCAGGGAGAACGGGCCCGACGGTGAGTGAGCGGCGCGACCCGTACCAGGTGCTCGGCGTGGCCAGGACCGCGACACCGGAGGAGATCCAGCGCGCGTACCGGACCCTGGCCCGCCGGCAGCACCCCGACATCAACAAGGATCCGGGCGCCGAGGACCGCTTCAAGGAGATCAACGAGGCGTACCACGTGCTGTCCGACCCGGAGCGCCGCGCCCGCCACGACAAGGCAGGGCGGGAGCGGGCGCGCCCGCGGGGGGTGCAGACCGTCGACATCGACGACCTCTTCAGCAGCATGTTCGGCGGGAGGTACGGCACGGGCACCGACACCGAGGCGCACATCACGGTGGGCGTCGAGGATGCGTTCCGCGGAGGGCGCCGCACGGTGACCCTGCCGGACGCCGACGGCCGCCCCCGCCGCTACGACGTGAACATCCCCGCCGGCGTCGTCGACGGCCAGCGGATCCGGCTCGCCGGTCAGGGCGCCCCCGGCGTCGCCGGTGGCCCGCCTGGGGACCTGTACCTCGTCGTCTCGCTCGCGCCGCACCCCCGGTTCCGGGTCCAGGGCCGGGACGTGGTGCTCGACCTGCCGGTCGCGCCGTGGGAGGCGGCCCTCGGCGCGCGGGTGCCGCTGGACGCCCCCGGCGGTCCGGTGCGGGTGGACGTGCCGGCCGGCACGTCGTCCGGGCGGCGGCTGCGGCTGCGCGGGCAGGGGCTGCCCAACCCGCGCGGCCGCCCCGGTGACCTGTACGCCGAGGTGCGGATCATGGTGCCGGCGACGCTGAGCACGCGGGAGCGTCACCTGTTCGAGGAGCTCGGGAAGGTGTCGGCGTACGACCCGCGGGGTCGCTGAACAGGCGCCGCCGCACCGGATCGCGTACCGTGCTGCTGTGATCGGCTCGGATGGATACCCGGCCACCAGGGTGTGGGACCGGTGGAGCAGCACCCGGTGGTTCGCGTCGGTGCTGATCGCGATGGTGGTGCTCGTCATGTGCGGCGCGGCCGTCGGCGCGGGGGTGCTGAGTCACACCGCGGGGGTGTCCAACCGGCTCAGCGACCGGATCTCCCCGGCCCGCACCGCGGTCGTCGAGTTGACCGCCGCTCTCGTCGACCAGGAGACCGGGGTCCGCGGCTTCCTGCTCAGCGGCGACGAGCGGTTCCTGGAGCCGTACGCGCGGGGCGTCGCCGGCGAGCGGATCCTGCTGACCCGCATCCGGCAGCTGCTCGCCGGTGAGCCCGTCGCCCTCGCCGACCTCGACCGCGCCGAGACGCAGGCCCGCGAGTGGCGGACCACCGTCGCGGACCCGGCGATCGAGACCCGCCGCCGCGGCAGCGACCCGGCGGCCGCGGTCGACACCGTGCTCGCCGGCAAGGCCGCCTTCGACGAGGTCCGGGGCCGGGTCGCGATCCTCGACAGGGACCTCGCCGCCATCCGGGAGCAGGCGCGCGCGGACCTCGACGCGGCCCGCCGGCTGCGCGACGGCGTGTTCATCGGGATGATCGGGTTCCTGCTGCTGTTCATCGTCGCGATCGCGGTGCTGCTGCGGGTGGTGGTGCTGCGGCCCCTCGACAGGCTCAGCGCCGGGGTGCGGCGGGTCGCCGGCGGCGACTTCGACCACCGGCTCGCCGCGGCCGGTCCGGCGGACCTGGCCCGGCTGACGGGCGACGTCGAGACGATGCGCCAGCGGGTCGTCGACGCGCTCGTGGACAGCCAGCGGGCCCGGGCGAAGCTGGAGCAGCAGCAGCTCGAGCTGCACCGCTCCAACGCCGACCTGGAGCAGTTCGCCTACGTCGCCTCGCACGACCTGCAGGAGCCGCTGCGCAAGGTCGCCTCGTTCTGCCAGATGCTGCAGCGCCGCTACAGCGACCAGCTCGACGACAAGGCCCGGCAGTACATCGCCTTCGCCGTCGACGGCGCGACCCGGATGCAGCGGCTGATCACGGACCTGCTGACCTTCTCGCGCATCGGCCGGGTGTACGACGACAGCCGCTCCGTCGACCTCGACGACGTGGTCGCGCAGGCGGAGGCGAACCTCGCGGGCGCGATCGCGGACCGCGGCGCCCGGATCGAGCGGCCGCCGCTGCCGACCGTGCCGGGCGACGTGACCCTGCTGACGATGCTGTGGCAGAACCTCATCAGCAACGCCATCAAGTTCCGCCACCCGGACCGGGACCCGGTGGTGCGGGTGGCGGTCGGCGAGGCCGGCGACCTGTGGCAGTTCAGCGTCGAGGACAACGGCATCGGCATCGACCCGAAGTACGCGGACAAGATCTTCGTCATCTTCCAGCGGCTGCACTCGCGGGAGACCTACACCGGCACGGGGATCGGGCTGGCGGTGTGCAAGAAGGTGGTCGAGTTCCACGGCGGCGAGATCCGCCTCGACGACACGTACCGCGACGGTGCCCGCTTCGTGTTCACGCTGCCCCGCGAGTCGGCGGCCGCCGACGACCTGGACGCCGCGGGCGAACCGGAGGCGCTGGCCGTGCACTGATGCGGGACGGGCACGGAGTGTAGCGCCATACAATCGTTGCGTAATGTGGCGGAGAATCGGTGTTGACGGGAGCGTCGGAGCGGCCCGTGCCGCCGCCGGCCTGTTCCTGCTCGCCGGCGTGCTCGCCGTTCTCGGCGTCGCCCAGCCGCACAGCCGCGGCCGCGACCTGCTCGTCGTCGCCGTCGCCGACTTCTGCATCGCGGCGGCCGCGTGGTGGACGCCGTGGCAGCGGCTGCACCCGAGAGCGACCGTGGCGCTCGCGCTCGCGGGGCTGCTGGTGCTGGCGTTCTCGACGTGGGCGTTCGGCGGGACCGCCGCCGGCACCGGGCCGTTCTTCGTCCTGCTGTTCGCGTGGGTAGGGCTGCACCACCCGGCCTGGATCGCGTACGCGCTGTCGCCGCTGACCGCCGCCTACATCGCGCCGCTGGTCGCCACGCGCCAGCCGCCCGAGATCGTCGGCAGCGCCGTGGTGTTCGTGCCGGTCGTGACCGCCGTCGCGGTGCTCATCGCGGGGTGGGTCCGGCAGTGGCGGCGGGCCCAGGACGAGGTCGCCGCGGCCGAGCGGTGGCGGGCGTCGCTGATGCTGACCCTGGCGCACGACGTACGGTCGCCGCTGACCGCCGTGCAGGGTGCCCTGGAGCTGCTCGACGAGGACGCGGACCTGCCGCCGGAGCGCCGGGCCCGGCTGACCGCCGCCGCGCTGCGCCAGGTCGCCCGGATCGCGCGGCTGGCCAGCGGGCTGCTCGACGTCGGCCGGGTCGAGGACGGCAGGCTCAAGCTGGACCTGCGCCCCGTCCCGGTGCGTGCGGCGGTCGCGGACGCGGTCCTGCTCACCCCGCAGGCGGACGCCGTCGTCGATGTCGAACCCGGCCTGACGGTGGTCGCGGACCCCGACCGCCTGGAGCAGATGCTGGTCAACCTGATCGGCAACGCCATGCGGCACGGCGCCGCCCCGATCTGCGTGAGCGCGTCGGCATCCGGCGGGACCACGACGATCGCCGTCCGCGACCACGGCCCCGGGGTGCCGCGGGACGCCGTGAGCGCGTTGTTCAGCCGGTACGGCGGGGGAGCCGCGCCTCATTCCGTCGGCCTCGGTCTGTGGATCGTGCGCGAGCTGGCCCGGGCGCACGGCGGCGACCTCACCTACGAGCCCGCCCACCCGGGCGCGTGCTTCGTCATCACCCTGCCCGTCCGGCCGTGAGCGGCTCGTTTCAGCCGAACGTCTGGTCGGAGGGGACGCGGGACCGCGCCGTGAAGCGGGCGGACTGCGCGACCGGCAGTGTGAAGGACAGCCTGGCCCCGCCGCCCGGGTTGTCGTTCGCGGTGATCGTGCCGCCGTGCCGCTCCACGACCCGCTGGCAGATGGCGAGCCCGAGGCCGGTGCCGGCGTAGTTCGCGGTGCGGTGCGCGCGGTGGAAACCGGTGAAGATCGCGTCGTGCTCGCCCTCCGGGATGCCGATGCCGCGGTCGGCGACGTCGACCCGGACCCACCCGGTGCCGTGCGGCGTCGCGCAGACGTCGACCCGCGCGGGCTGCCCCGGCGGCGTGTACTTCAGCGCGTTGCCGATCAGGTTGTCGAGCAGTTGCCGCAGCAGCGCCGGATCCGCGTGTACCGACGGCATGGCGCCGACGAAGATCTGCGGCGGCGGGCTGGTCGGGTCGGCGGCCTGCGCCGCGAGCCGCTCGGTGACCACGTCGTCGACGACGGCGCGCAGGTCGAGGTCCCGCGCGTCCAGCACGGCGTCGCGGGCCGCGGCGTAGCCGAGCAGGTCGTCGATGAGCCGGCGCATCCGGGCCGTCGTCGCCAGGGCCCGGTCCAGCACCGCCCGCTCCTCGCGGTGCTCCTGCCCGCACAGCCCATCGCCGAGCGAGTCGCGGACGAACTCGGTGAACCCGCCGATCGCCGTCAGCGGGCTGCGCAGGTCGTGGGCGACGATGCCGGCGAACGCGGTCAGCTCGGCCTCCCGCTGCCGCAGCGCGGTGATCGTGTACGACGACGCGACCGCCCCCATGATCCGCCCCTCCCGGTCCCGCAGCGGCCGGGCGTGCATCATCACCACCTGCTGGTGCCCGTCGGCCTGGGTCACGTGCGCCTCGACCCCGTCGACCCGCCGGCCGTGCAGCGCCACGAGCAGCGGCAGGTCGTGCTCGGCGAACGGGGTGCCGTCCGGGTGCGCCATCCGGACCCGGCGGCTGCTCTCGACCGCCGGCAGCGGCCCGCCGGCGTCGGCGCCGGCGTTGAGGCCCGGGATCGCGACCCGCGCCGCGCGGTTGGTGTGCACCAGCATGCCGTCGGCGTCGCAGGTGATGACGGTGACGTCCAGCGCGTCGAGGACCTGCCGCAGGTACGCCCGCTCGGTGGCGAGCTCGTCCCGCGCGGCGCGCAGCCCGGCCTCCGCCGCCTCCCGCAGCGCCAGCTCCTCGCGCATCGCGGTGTTCGCCTCGGCGATCGCCCGGTCCGCGGCGGCGCGCGCCGTGACGTCGTGGAACACCGCGACCGCGCCCGGCCGGCCGGCGCTGCCGTGCAGCGGCCGCGCCGACACGGTGATGACGACCCCGTCCCGGTTGCCGTCGTTGCGGATCACCATCGGCACCTGGTCGCTGGCCTCCCCGGCCAGGGCCCGGGCGAGCGGCAGCTCCCCGGTGGGGAACGGGGTGACGCCGTCGGGCCGGAAGATCCCGTAGTGCGCCTGCCACGTGTCCGCGCCGTCCTGGCTGTCCTCCGCCACCCCGAGCAGCGCCTTGGCGGCCGGGTTGTGCAGCAGGAACCGGCCGTGCTCGTCGACCACCCCGACCCCGTCGCTGACGCTGTCGACCACGGCGGTGAGCAGGGCCGCGTGGTCGCGGGCATCCGCCTCGGTGCGGCGCAGCCGCGCCGTCGCGGCCGCGACCCGGGCGTCCGCCCTGGCCCGCCCGGTGCCGAGCACGAACGTCAACACGGCCAGCAGGCCGCCGAGGCCGAGACCCGCGGCCGTCATCGCCACCGGGAACGGGCCCGCGCCCGGCAGGTCCGCGGCGACGGCGCTGATCCGCAGCCGCCACCGGGCCTGCGCCACCGCGACGTCGACGGTCCGGTGCTCGGTCCGGTGCCGGTCGGACTCGGCGCGGACCGCGGCCACGGTGCCCTCGGTGCCGTCGGCGTCGCGCGCCGTCAGCGTCACGTCCGCGCTGTTCTGGGCGCTGCGCCGCACCGCGGCGGCCATGAAGTCCTGCCCCCGCAGCCCCATCAGCACCCAGCCGAGGAACGGTTGCTCCCCGGCGGCGCCCGACGCCGCCGGCGGGCCGGGTGTGCCGTAGACCGGGGCCGTCAGCACGAATGACTTCTGCCGCTGCTGCTCCGGCAGGTTCCGGTCGCGGATCAGCAGGTACGTGTCGGACACCGTGATCCGGCCGGACCGCCGGGCCTCGGCGAGGGCCCGCGTCGGCGCCGCCGCCTGCGTGACGTCGACGCCCAGCCCGCCGGCCGTGGAGCCGTCGAACGGCTCGCTGAAGATGGAGAAGATGTGGCCGGCCCCCGACCCGACCGGCGTGAGCGTCAGGCCCGGCACCCCGCGCTCGCGCCACAGCGCCTGCACGCGGCCGATCTCGCCGTCGTCGGCGGGCACCATGAACGCGATCGACGTGGCGCCCGCGAGCCCCATGTGCCGCAGCGGGTCGACGGCCCGGGCGAACTTCGCCGCGGTCAGCGGCTCGAACGCGCCGGTCGCGGCCGCCACGGTGCGCAGGGTGTCGACGTACCGGCCGGTCTCGTGGGCGACGGCCGCCGCGACCGAGCCGACCTTGCGGTCCAGGGCCTGCGTCATCGCCCGGTGCTGCGCGCGGTCCAGCACCACCCCGGCGCTGACCGCCATCGCCGCGGTGAGGACCGCGACGAGGCTGGCGAGGGCCCCGGCGCGCGACATCGCCCGCCCGGCCCGCCGCAGGACGGACCACACACCCGGTTATCGGAGCGCGCCGCCCCGACCTTCGGACTTTCTACCGCAGTTGTGGCAGGACCTTCGCACCGAACGCGTCGATGAACTCGTCCTGCCGCTGCCCGACGTGGTGCAGGTAGATCTGGTCGAAGCCGAGCTCGGCGTACCCGTGCAGGATCTCGGCGTGCCGGCCCAGGTCGGCGCCGACGTGCACGGTGCCGGCGACCTGCTCCGGGGTCACGTGCTCGGACACCACGTCGAAGTGCCCGGCGGTCTCCAGGTCCCAGCAGACGGGCGGCGCGAAAACGTTGCTGCGCCACTGCTCGTGCGCGACGGCGAGGGCCTCCTCGTCCGTCGGCGCCCAGCTCAGGTGCACCTGGAGGCAGAGGTCACCGCGCCCGCCCGCGGCCCGGTACGCGTCGATCATGCGGCGCAGGTGCTCGACCGGCTGGTTCACGGTGATCAGGCCGTCGGCCCACGCCCCGGCCCAGCCGGCGGTCTCCACGCTGACGGCCGCGCCGACCAGCCTGACCGGCTCGTCGGGGCGCGTCCACAGCCGCGCCCGGTCCACGGTGACGAGCCCGTCGTGGCTGACCTCCTCGCCGGCGAGCAGCGCCCGGATCACGTCGACGCACTCCCGCAGCCGCGCGGCGCGGACGTCCTTGCGCGGCCAGCCGTCGCCGGTGATGTGCTCGTTGCTGGCCTCGCCGGTGCCGAGCGCCGCCCAGAACCTTCCCGGGTACATCGCCGCGAGCGTCCCGATCGCCTGCGCGATGATCGCCGGGTGGTACCGCTGGCCGGGCGCGTTGACGATCCCGAACGGCAGCGACGTCGCCTGCAGCGCCGCGCCGAGCCACGACCACGCGAACGCCGACTGCCCCTGCCGGGCGCTCCACGGCGAGAAGTGGTCGGAGCACATGGCCGCCCCGAAGCCGGCGGCCTCGGCCTTCTGGACCGCCGCCAGCAGCTCGGAGGGGTGGACCTGCTCGTGCGAGTTGTGCAACCCGAAGACCGTCATGCCGGCCCTCTTACCCACCCGGGCCCGGTCCCCATGCACGGTCAGACGGGTGCGGGGTTGAGCCGGGCGAAGGCCTCCTGGCGCTGGTACGGAAAGTGCGGGTACGGCGCGGTGCGGGCGCTCGCGGCGTCGAGGCGGGCCACCTGCTCCGGCGTGAGCGACCAGCCCACGGCGCCCAGGTTCTGCCGCAGCTGAGTCTCGTCGCGGGCGCCGACGACGACGGTGGCGACGGTCGGGCGGTGCAACAGCCAGTTGATGGCGATCTGCGGCACCGCCTTGCCGGTCTCGGCGGCGACCTCGTCGAGGGCGTCGACCACGGTGTAGAGGTGCTCGTCGTCGACGGGCGGGCCGAAGGCGGCGGTCTCGTGCAGGCGGCTGCCGGCCGGTGGCGGGGTGCCGCGCCGGATCCGGCCGGTGAGGCGGCCCCAGCCGAGCGGGCTCCACACGACGGCGCCGAGGCCCTGGTCGAGGGCGAGCGGGAGCAGGTCCCACTCGTAGTCCCGGCCGACCAGCGAGTAGTAGACCTGGTGGGCGACGTAGCGCGGGTGGCCGTGCCGGTCGGCGGCCGCCAGGGACTTCATGATCTGCCAGCCGGCGAAGTTGGACACGCCGAGGTAGCGGACCTTGCCCGCGCGGACCAGGCCGTCCAGCGTCGACAGCACCTCCTCGACCGGCGTGCCGGCGTCGAACGCGTGCAGCTGGAACAGGTCGATGTGGTCGGTGCCGAGGCGGCGCAGCGCCGCGTCGCAGGCACGGATCAGCCGGGACCGCGACGAGCCGGCGTCGCCGGGACCGTCGCCGGTCGGCAGGCTGGTCTTCGTCGACAGCAGGACCCGGTCGCGGCGGCCCTTCACGGCCTGCCCGAGCACCTCCTCCGAAGCGCCACCGGAATAGACGTCGGCGGTGTCGAACATCGTGACGCCGGCGTCGAGGCAGATGTCGACGAGCCGGCGGGCCTCGCGGGCGTCGGTGCTGCCCCACGCGCCGAAGAGTGGCCCGCTGCCGCCGAACGTCCCGGCCCCGAAGCTCAGCGCGGGCACCTGCAGCCCTGACGCACCCAGCCTGCGGTACTCCATGACGGTACTCCTAACGGGTCTGTGGTTCCGTTAATGCTTCCGCTACGCTAGCACCGGGGTTGGCTAAACGGAACTGGAGCACCGTTATGACGAGCAACACGCGGCCCGGCGGGCGCACCGCGAGGGTGCGGGCCGCGGTGCTGGGGGCCGCCGGCGACGCCCTCGCCGAGCGCGGCCTGGCCGGCCTCGACCTGGCCGACGTGGCCCGTCGGGCGGAGGTGGGCAAGACGACCGTGTACCGCCGCTGGGGCACCGTCACCGGGCTCGTCGCCGACCTGCTGCTGGACATGGCGGAGCAGTCGCTGCCCCGCTCGGACACCGGCACGCTCGAGGGCGACCTGCGCGCCAACGCCAGGCTGGTCCAGCGCACGCTGGCCGACCCGCGGCAGGGTCCGCTCTTCAAGGCCGTCATCGCCGCGGCCACCTCGGACCCGCGGACCGCCGCGGCGCTGCACGGCTTCTACGACACTCGGATCCGCGAGTGGGCGCCGTGCGTGGACCTCGCGGTGCGGCGCGGCGAGGTCCCCCCGGGCACCGACGCGCACGAGGTGATCCGTGCGGTGTCGGCGCCGCTGTACTACCGGCTGCTGGCCAGCGGCGACCCGCTCGACGAGGCCGCCGCCGACCGGGCCGCCGGGGCGGCTGCCGCGGCCGCCCGCGTCGGCGTCTTCGTCCGCACCGCGCAGGTGCACGGTGTCGCGGGAGGCTAGGGCCCGTTTCATGAAGGGGGTCGAGGCGAGGCGAGGTTCAGGCGTCGATCTGGGGCCGCGACGGGCGCGCCCGGACACCGGTCTTGTATCCGGGTGTGACCGGCGTGGTTCCAGCGCCCGGGCTGAGCCGGTCCGGCGCAGCCCGCCGGCCCGGCCTGGGCGAGGCTCTGGGCCCGTCGCGGCCCGGCCATCCCTTATGGAACAGGTCCTAGGCGGCGGAGGCGAGGCGCTCGGCGATCCACCGGGGCGAACAGGGCCGACGGCGGGTCGACCAGGGCGGTCACCCGGATGAACGCCGCGGCCAGGTCGGGGTCGTGGACGGCGGCCAGTTTGCAGGCGCCGCAGCGGCTCCGACGGCTGCGGCGAGTCGGCGCCGGCCGCGAGGGTCCACGGTGCGTCCAGCGGCCGGGCCTGCATCGCGAAGAACGTCCGCGGCTCGGCCTCCGTGCGCAGGGCGGTGGCGCGCACGGCGGCGACGGACATGCCCTGGCCGTAGACCCGGGTTGAACGCGCAGGCCGCGTCGCCGAGGAGGAGCAGCTCCTCCACGACCCGCGGCCCCTGCGGCAGCAGCCCGTGCACGTGACGGCCCTGCGGGACGCCCCGCCGGTGCGGCCGCCCGGTCTGCGTCCAAAGACGCACGCGCGTGGACGGCTCACCGGCAGCTGCTCAGAGGTTCACGGTGCTGCGGTGGCCGGTGGACGGCCAGGCCGGGATCGGCAGGACGGTGACGGTGCCGGTGCCGCGTTCGACGATGGTGACGACGGTGTGGCCGCGGGCCGGGATGTAGACGTCCATGCCGGTGATGAACGTCTGCGCGTAGAACTCCGGCAGCGGCGCCGACAGGTCGGTGACGCCGTCGCTGCCCTTGTCGAACGCGAAGATGCCGATGACCCGCTTCACCCGCGGGCTGTTGGCCTCGTTGAGCACGTCCAGGCCGTTGATGCGCAGGCGGTCGCTGCCCGCCCACCACTCCTTGTTGCGGTTGACGACGATCGCCGCGTGCCGGTCGCCCGCCTCGACCAGCGCGCCGAGCCCTTCGCCGGGCGTGCTGGTGAGCAGGCGGACGAGCCGGTCGGTGCGCTGGAACGGCGTGAAGTAGAAGTGGTGCGTCGCGGCGCCCTCCCGCAGCACCGCGAACTCGTACCGGCTGCCGCCGTCCGCCTCGATCGGCCCGAACGCGCCGTCGCCCGACAGCGCGGCGGTGGCGACGAGCCGGGTGCGGTTGCCGAGCCGGTCGAGGGCGTAGACCCGCAGGTTGCCCGCCGGCACGCCGGCGTTGACCGGGAACAGCACGGCCCGGCCGGACAGCGTGATCCGCCGCTGCGGCACCACCCGGGTGGTCCACGGCTCGCGGCCGGTGAGGAAGCGGTACACGTGACCGAAGCTCTCCACCGACGTGACGGTCTGCGTGTGGGACTGCTCCGGCAGCGACACGTTGGTCGCGCCGGCGATGGTGCGGGCCGGGTCGCCCTCGCCCCAGATGGCCAGGGTCGGCACGCCGCCGGGCGGGGCGGTGGCGGTGCGCCCGTCGAGGTTGACGTAGTGCGCGACGCGGGCGGCGCGGGCGGGGCCGCTGTTGAGGTACCCCTGCACGACGAACGTGCCAAGCGAGTGCGCGACCAGGTCGACGCGGTCGGCGCCCGAGGCGCGCAGCAGCCGCTCGATGCGCTCGTCGAGGCCGGCCCAGACCTGGTCGAGCGTGTTGCCCGCGAACGTGGAGTCGTATTCGTGCGCCTCGACCAGTGCCGCCGGGTAGCCGTTGCTCGCGAAGCGCTTGGCCTGCAGCTGGTACTGCTGCGCCGACCCGGCCGAGCCGTGCACGAAGACGACCGGCCGGTGGCGGTGCCCGGTGTGCGCCGCGGCCGGGCTCGCCGCGGCGGCGACCAGCACCGCGACGACGAGAAGCGCGAAAGTCCGGCGGATCATGCTGGCGTCCCCTCGACGAGATAGGCAAGCATAATTGTGCACTGCTTGTGCAGTATCTATCCCGGAGCGGTGCGTGTCTACGGCCGGGGCACGCCTTCAGTTCAGTGGAAGACCGACACCCGGCGGCGGTGCAGGGTCGGCGTCTCGACCTCGTCGAGCACGGCGACGGCCAGGTCCGCGTAGGACAGCCCCGACGCGGGCAGGTGCTCGCCGCCGATCCGGTACCGGCCGAGCCGCGGTCCCGCCGGGTCCAGCCCGGCTGGCGGGGTGAGCATCAGCCAGTCGATGCCGGCGCCGGCCGTGCGCAGGCGATCCAGGCCCGCGGCGTGCGACAGCGCGAACGGTCGCAGGTGCGCGGGGAACGCCGCCGGGTCGTCGTGGACCGGCCGCCCGCCGGCACCCAGCAGGTTCGCGAACAGGCCGATGACCACGAGCCGCCGCACCCCGGCCCGCGGCAGCCCGTCGAGGAGGGCGTCGGCGGCGTCGGCGAAGAACCCGGCGTCGAGCGGGCCGAGCGCGGCGAGCGCCTCCGGGCCCGACGCCGGGGTGACCACGCTGACCGCGGCCGAGTGCCCGCGCGCGATCGACGCCGTCGCCGGCCCGTCGCGCACGTCGCCCCGCACCACGTGCACGCCTTCTGCCGCGATGTCCGGGTGCCTGGACGGGTCGCGGACCACCGCGGTGACCTGATGACCGCGGGCGCGCGCCTCGGCGGTGACCGCCCGCCCGGCCCTGCCGCCCGCTCCGAAGATGACGATGCCGCTCATGGGCCGGACGGTAACCGCGCCGGCCCCGGTTACTGCAAACATACCGGGATGGACCTGGACCCGCGGATGTTCGACCCGGTGTGCCCGTCCGGCGCGCTGCCGTTCCAGATCGGCGACAAGTGGACGGCCATGGTGGTGCTGTGCCTGGAACACGGCCCGCGCCGCTTCACCGAGCTGCGGGTCCCGCTGCGCGCCGTGACGCCGAAGGTGCTCACCGAGACGCTGCGGGCGATGGAGCGCGACGGGCTCGTGGTGCGCACCGCGTACGCGGAAAATCCACCGCGCGTTGAATATGCGCTGACCGATCTCGGCCGCACGCTGCTGACGCTCATCGAGGCGGTGCGGGCCTGGAGCGCCGAGCACCTTCCCGCGCTGCTGGCCGCCCGCGCTGCCAACTCCTGACGCCCCAGCTACTCCTGTGGCGGTTGCGGCGTCTGTACGGCTGGCGCCGCCGGCTCGACCGGTGCGGGCTGCTCCTGCGATGCGGGCCGCTCCTGTGCCGCCGGCTGCTCCTGAGGCGGTTGCGGCGGCTGTACGACCTGCGCCGACGACCCGGCCGGTGCGGCGTGCGCGACCGGCACGGCCGGTGCGGCGTACGCGAGCTGTGCGGCGGGTGCGACGTGCGCGGACGGGTCCGGGCAGATGAAGTACGGGCCGGGGTAGGCCGGCCACGCGGGCGGCACCGGCACGGCGGCCCGCGGCACGAAGTAGCGGTGCGCCGGCGGCAGCGCGATCAGCAGGACGACCGCCACGCTGAGCGTCACGACGACGAACAGGCCGAGGGCGCCGCCCAGGAACGCGAGGTCGGAGAAGTCCTCGACCCGGTCCCAGAGGATCGACTGGAACTGCGACGACTCCGGCGAGTCCCACGACGCCCCGTCGTCGACGACCACGTCGGAGTCCCAGTCGGCGGTGGCGAGCAGCGGCAGCATCAGGATCCCGCCGCACATCTGCAGCGTGATCAGCAGCAACTGGCCGCCGGCGGCGACGAAGACGAAGATCCGGGCGACGTTGCTGCCGCGCAGCACCGGCAGCGCCGTGATCCCGAGCCACAGCGCCAGGACCAGGGCGGGCACCCCCACGAACAGCGCGGAGAACAGGTTTCCGGAGCGTTCGGTGTCGACCTCCCGCGGGTCCACGCCCGGCACCATCCCGGCCGCCCGCGAGATCTCCGCGTCGTAGTGCACCGCGTACGCGACGACCATCCCCACCACGGTCAGCAACACCACCGCGGCGGCCAGCTGCAACCAGAACGCCACGGTCACCTGCGCCGGCCGCGCCGGCCGCTGGACATCGACAGTCACAGCAAGCGACCCTACGGGCGAGACGCCCCCGCGGCCTACAGCCGTTCGGTCAGCCCGTCAACGGCCGATGTCCGGCGGCGGGGCGGTGCTGGCGCGGGGGATGAGGCGGGTGGGGACGAGGTCGGTGCCGGGGTCGGCGGGCTCGTTGCGGAGCTGGCGGAGCAGGGCCTGGACGCAGCGGCGGCCGACCTCGGCGAAGTCCTGGTGCACGGTGGTCAGCGGCGGCAGGTAGGACGAGGCGTCGGCGATGTCGTCGAAGCCGACGACGCTGACGTGCCCGGGGACCGGGCGGCCGCGCTCGTGCAGGGCGCGCAGGACGCCGAGGGCCATCTGGTCGTTGGCGGCGAAGACGGCGGTGCAGTCGGGGCGGGCGGCGAGCCGCAGGCCGGCCCGGTAGCCGGACTCGGCGGACCAGTCGCCGCGCTCGACCGGCGGCACGGGGCGGCCGGCCGCCTCCAGCTCGGCGCGCCAGGCCTTCGCGCGGCGGTCGCTGGCGAAGGACTCGGCCGGGCCGGCGACGTGCCAGACGGTGCGGTGGCCCAGATCGAGGAGGTGCCGGACGGCCTGGCGGGCGCCGTCGGCCTGGTCGGTGTCCACGACCGGGTAGCGGTCGCCGGCGTCGGAGTCGACGACGACCACGTGGACGCCGGGCGGGAGGGAGACGGTGCTGGCGTCGAGCAGGTGGATCTCGAGGATGACGATGACGCCGTCGACGGCGAGCTCGCCCATGCGCGTGAACGCGCCCAGCACGTTGTCCTGGGTCGGCATGTCGACGGGGATCAGCGTGATGGCGTAGCCCTCGGCGGCGGCGTGGGTGGCGATCGCCTCCACGGTGCGGCTGTTGCCGGTAGAGGAGAGCCCGAACAGGATGACGCCGATGGTGTTGAACTGCCCGTAGCGCAGCGAGCGGGCCGCGCTGTTGGGCCGGTAGCCGAGCTCCCGCATCGCGGCGAGGACCTGCTCGCGGGTCGCCTCGATGACGCCCGGGTGGCCGTTGGAGACGCGCGAGACGGTCTGCGACGACACGCCGGCGAGGGCGGCGACGTCGGCCATCGAGACGCGCTGCTTGCGGCGGCCGCCGGGCACGTCCGAGCCGCCGCGCTGCACCCCTGCGGCCGGGCGGATCGCGTCGACGTCCATCGCTTGCTCCTTGACGGTCCTGGTGAGGGGTGCCACTATACCGGCACCCACGTTTACGTAAACATCGTCCACCGCGGTGCTCGATGTTTACGTAAACACCAAGGTAGAGGAGGTCATCGTGGCGCGGGTCGGCTGGCTGTTCACGGCCCCGTTCCTGGCGGTCTTCGCGCTCGTGTTCCTCGCCCCGATCGGCTACGGCGTCTACCTGAGCCTGTACGACACCAAGCTGATCGGCGGCACCACGTTCGCCGGCGCCGCCAACTACGCCAAGGCGCTCAGCGACCCGCAGTTCTGGTCCTCGTTCGGCCGGGTGGCGCTGTTCCTCGCCGTCCAGGTGCCGGTCATGCTGTTCCTGGCGCTGCTGCTCGCGCTGGCCATCGACAGCGGCCGGCTGCACGGCGCCGCGTTCTTCCGGATCTCGGTGTTCCTGCCCTACGCGGTGCCGGCGGTCGTCGCCGCGCTCATGTGGGGCTTCATGTACGGCGACCGCTTCGGCCTGGTCGGCAACCTCGAACGGGCCCTGCACGTCACCCTGCCCGACCTGCTCTCGCCCGACGTCGTCCTCGCGTCCATCGGCAACATCGTGACCTGGGAGTTCGTCGGCTACAACATGCTGATCCTGTACTCGGCGCTGCGGGTGGTGAACCCGTCGCTGTACGAGGCGGCGGAGATCGACGGCGCCGGGCAGATCCGGATCGTGCGGGTGATCAAACTGCCCGCGCTGCGCGGGCCGCTGCTCATCGCGACCATCTTCTCGATCATCGGCAGCTTCCAGCTGTTCAACGAGCCGAGCATCCTCAAGACCCTGGCGCCCAACTCGATCAGCACGTTCTACACGCCCAACCTGTACGCCTACTCGCTGTCGTTCTCCGGGCAGCAGTACAACTACTCCGCCACGATCGCCGTCGTCATGGGCGTCATCACGATGGTCGTCGCCTACCTGGTGCAGCTGCGCGGCCTGCGGAGGGCGTCGTGAGGCGCCGCCGCAGCGTCACGCTGACCGCCGTCAGCTCCCTGATGCTCGTCTACAGCCTGCTCCCGCTGGTGTGGCTGCTCATCAACGCGACGAAGACGCAGGAGGGGCTGCTCAGCTCGTTCGGCCTGTGGTTCGCCGACGACTTCGCCTTCTTCGGCAACGTCGCCGACACGTTCACCTACGACGGCGGCATCTTCACCCGCTGGCTGCTCAACACCCTGCTCTACGTGGTCGCCGGCGCGGGCGGCGCCACCCTGCTCGCGGCCCTGGCCGGCTACGGGCTGGCGAAGTTCGACTTCCCCGGGCGCAAGGCCGTGTTCGCGGTCGTCATCGGCGCCGTCGCGGTGCCGGGCACCGCCCTCGCCGTGCCGACGTTCCTGATGTTCTCCAAGCTCGGCCTCACCGACACCCCGTGGGCGATCATCGTGCCGTCGCTGGTCTCCCCGTTCGGCCTGTACCTGATGTGGAACTTCGCCGGCGACTCGGTGCCCGACGAGCTGCTCGAGTCGGCCCGCGTCGACGGCGCGGGGGAGCTGCGCACGTTCTTCTCCATCGGGTGCCCGCTCATGGCGCCCGGCGCCGTCACCGTCCTGCTGTTCAACGTCGTCGCGACCTGGAACAACTACTTCCTGCCGCTGATCATGCTGAAAGACCCTGACTGGTATCCGCTCACCCTCGGGCTCAAGTCCTGGAACCAGCAGGCGACGACCGCCGGCGGCGAGGCCGTCTTCAACCTCGTCATCACCGGCTCGCTGCTCACCATCGTGCCGCTCATCGCCGCGTTCCTGCTGCTGCAACGGTTCTGGCAGTCGGGCCTCAACGCCGGAGGCGTCAAGGAATGACACCCCACCCCAATGAGAAGGGAATCCGCCATGCCGGCATCCCGCCGCACACTCCTGCTCGGCGCAGCGGCGCTGACCGCGTCGCTGCTCACCTCCGGCTGTACCGGCGACGACACCGCTGAACAAGCCCAAGGCAACGTGTCCGACGCCGACCTCACGGCCGCCCTCGACAAGGGCGGCGAGCTCACCGTCTGGGCCTGGGAGCCGACGCTGAAGAAGGTCGTCGCCGACTTCCAGACGAAGTACCCGAAGGTGAAGGTTAACCTGGTCAACGCGGGCACCGGCAACGACCAGTACACGGCGCTGCAGAACGCCATCAAGGCCGGCTCCGGCGTCCCGGACGTCGCGCAGGTCGAGTACTACGCGCTGCCGCAGTTCGCCCTCGCGAAGTCGCTGACCGACCTCAACCCCTACGGTTTCGGCGCGCTGCAGAGCACGTTCACGCCCGGCCCGTGGAGCTCCGTGCACGCCGGGGCCGCCGCGTACGGGCTGCCGATGGACTCCGGCCCGATGGCGCTGTTCTACAACAAGGAGGTCTTCGACAAGCACGGCGTCGCGGTCCCCGCCACCTGGGACGAGTACGTCGCCGCCGCCCAGAAACTGCACACCGCCGATCCGAGCGTGTACATCACCAGCGACACCGGCGACGCCGGCTTCACCACCAGCATGATCTGGCAGGCCGGCGGCAGACCGTACACAGTGGACGGCACGAAGGTCGGCGTGAACTTCGCCGACGCGGGCACGCAGAAGTTCACCGCCATGTGGCAGAAGCTCATCGACGGCAAGCTGCTGTCGCCGGTGAACGGCTGGAGCGACGCCTGGTACAAGGGCCTCGGCGACGGCACCATCGCCTCGCTCGTCATCGGCGCGTGGATGCCCGCGAACCTGGAGTCGGGGGTGAAGGCCGCCGCCGGCAAGTGGCGGGTCGCGCCGATGCCGCAGTGGGAGGCCGGCGGGAAGGCCACGGCGGAGAACGGCGGCAGCTCCCTCGCGCTGCCCGCCGCCGGCGGCAACAAGACCCTCGCCTACGCGTTCAGCAGGTACGCCACGGTCGGCGACGGCGCGCAGTCCCGGGCCGACAACGGCGCCTTCCCCGCCACCACCGCGCAGCTGGACGCGGCGGCGTTCAAGAACAAGGAGTTCGCGTACTTCGGCGGGCAGAAGGTCAACGAGGTCCTCGCCCAGGCCGCCGGCCAGGTCGTGCCCGGCTGGACCTACCTGCCGTTCCAGGTCTACGCCAACAGCGTCTTCAACGACACCGCCGGCAAGGCGTACCTCGGCGGCGGCACCCTGCAGAACGGCCTCAAGGCGTGGCAGGACTCGTCGGTGAAGTACGGCAAGGAACAGGGCTTCACCATCCAGTAAGGGAGTTGCCGTGCACAACGACTGGCTGCGCTGGCCGACGGATCCCACGCGGGCCCGCCTCGGGTTCGGGGCCGACTACAACCCCGAGCAGTGGCCCCGGCACGTGTGGGACGAGGACATGCGCGCGATGCGCACCGCCGGGGTGAACATCGTGTCCCTCGCCATCTTCTCCTGGGCCAGGATCCAGCCGGCCGAGGACAGGTGGGACTTCGCCTGGCTCGACGAGGCCATGGACCTGTTGCACAGCAACGGCATCGCGGTCGATCTGGCCACGGCGACGGCGTCGCCGCCGCCGTGGCTGACCACCCTGCACCCGCAGATCCTGCCGGTGGACCGCGAGGGGCGCACCGTCTGGCCCGGGGCGCGGCAGCACTGGCGGCCCACGTCACCGGTCTTCCGGGAGCACGCCCTGCGGCTGACCCGCGCCCTCGCCACCCGTTACGGCGGGCACCCCGGGCTCGCCGCGTGGCACGTCAGCAACGAGCTCGGCTGCCACAACGTCTACGACTACTCCGACGACGCGGCGGCGGCGTTCCGGCGATGGCTGCGCGACCGGTACACCACCCTGGAGGCGCTGAACGAGGCCTGGGCGACCACGTTCTGGTCGCAGGGCTACAGCGACTGGGAGCAGATCATCCCGCCGCGGATCGTGACGTCGCACCCGAACCCCGCGCAGCAGCTGGACTTCAAGCGTTTCTCCTCCGACGCGCTCAAGGAGCACCTGCGGGCCGAGCGGGCGGTGCTGCGCGAGCTGACCCCCGGGGTGCCGGTCACCACCAACTTCCTGCTCATGGGCGAGACCAAGGGCATGAACTACGCCGACTGGGCGGCGGAGGTCGACTTCGTCGCCAACGACCACTACACGCTGCCCGGCCCGCAGTCCCGCGACGAGCTGTCGTTCTCCGCGAACCTCACCGGCAACCTGGCCGGCGGGCGGGCGTGGTACCTCATGGAACACTCGACCAGCGCGGTGAACTGGCAGCCGGTCAACGTCGCGAAGGCCCCCGGTGAGCTGGCCCGCGACTCCCTCACGCACGTCGCGCACGGCGCCGACGCCGTCTGCTTCTTCCAGTGGCGGCAGTCGGCGGCGGGCGCCGAGAAGTACCACTCGGCGATGGTGCCGCACGCCGGCGAGGACAGCGCCGTCTTCCGGGCCGTCGTCGACCTCGGCACTCGGCTGCGGGCGCTCGACGGGGTCGCCGGCAGCCGCCGCACCCCGGCCCGCGCCGCCGTCGTCTTCGACTGGGAGTCGTGGTGGGCGGCGGAGCTCGACTCGCACCCCACCGACCGGCTCCGCTACCGGCAGGAGGCGCTCGACTGGTACACGGCGCTGCTGGACCTCGGCATCCGCGCCGACGTCGTGCCGACCGGCGCGCCGCTGGAACGCTACGACCTGCTGGTCGCGCCGATCCTGCACGTCGTCCCCGCCGGGCTCGCCGCGCGCCTGCGCCGGTACGTCGCCGGCGGCGGGCACCTCGTCACCACCTACTTCTCCGGCATCGTCGACGAGCACGACCGGGTGTGGCTCGGCGGCTACCCGGGCGCGCTGCGGGACCTGCTCGGCATCCGCATCGAGGAGTTCGCGCCGCTGCTCGACGAGCAGCGCGTCGAGCTCGACAACGGCACGACCGGCACGCTGTGGACCGACCGGATCGACGTGACCGACCCGGCGACGGAGGTGCTCGCCTGGTACAAGACCGGGGACCAGGCGGGCCGGGCGGCGGTCACCCGGCGGCAGGCCGGCGCCGGCTCCGCCGCCTATGTGTCCACCCGCCTCGGCCCGGCGGGCCTGGCCACGGTCCTCGCCGACCTGGCCGGGCGGGCCGGCGTCACCAGCGAGCTGCCGGAGCCGCTGCGCGGGCGCGTGGAGCTCGCGGTCCGGGGCGGGCACTGGTTCCTCATCAACCGGACCGGCGCGCCCGTCGACATCAGCGCCGTCACCGGGATGCCCTCGACCCTGGAGCCGCACGGGGTCCACGTAGTACTGAGGTCTCGCTGAGGAGGGGCACATGAGCACGGAGGTGCTCGCCGCGGTGCGGCACCGGCGGATCCTGGCGCTGCTCGCGGCGCGGGAGTTCGTCACCGTCACCGAGGTCCGGGCGGCGACCGGCGCGTCGGCCGCCACCGCGAACCGGGACCTGTCGGTGCTCGCCGCCGCGGGTGCGCTGACCCGCATCCGCGGCGGCGCGACCAGGGCGGCCCCGCCGCCGGCCGGGCCGTCGGGTCAGGAACGCGTCCTGGTGGCCTGCCTGGTGCAGGCCCGGCGGGCCGCCGAGCGGCACGACCTGGCCGCGGTCGAGGGCGCGCTGCATCAGGCGCTCACCACCTGCCGGCAGCTGCGGGATCGCCATGTGAGCGATAACATTCGACCGCCACGGAAGGAGGCTTCATGACGTTACGAACCGGCATGTGCTCGGTCACATTGCGGCACCTGTCGGCGGGCCGGGTGCTCGACGTGGCGGCGGCCGCCGGGCTGGCGTGCGTCGAGTGGGGCGCCGACCGGCACGTCCCGCCCGGCGACCCGCGGGCCGCCGCGGCGCTGCGGCAGCGCGGGCTCGACCTGGGCGTGGCGGTCGCCGCATACGGCTCCTACTTCCGGGCCGGCGTCGACGACGTCGCGGATTTCGCCCCTGTACTGGCGGCGGCGGTCGCTCTCGGCGCGCCTCGGGTGCGGATCTGGGCCGGCGCGGCGGGGTCATCAGAGGTCTCCGCCGGCGAGCGCCGGGCGGTGGTCGCGGGCGCCCGGGCCGCCGTCGGGCGCGCCGCCGGCGCCGGGATCCTGGTCGCGTTCGAGTTCCACGGGGGCACGCTCACCGACACCGTCGCCTCGACGCTCGCCCTGCTCGACGAGGTCCCCGGCGCCGCCACGTACTGGCAGCCGCCGGTCGGCGCCCCGGATGCCGAGGCGCTCGCCGGGCTCGCGGCGGTGCTGGACCGTCTCGCGGCCGTGCACGTCTTCTCGTGGTGGCCGCGCACCGAACGGCTCCCGCTGACCGCCCGGGAGGCGCTGTGGCGTGAGACTTTCACGCTGCTGCGCGGTCGCGACCTCGACGCGCTGCTCGAGTTCGTCCCCGGCGACGACCCGGCCGCGGTCGCCACCGAGGCCGCGACCCTGCGCGATCTGGCCGGCGCATGAGCCTCCGCGAGCGGTGGGCCGCGCTGCCGGCCGGGGTCCGCGCCGACGCCGTGAGCCTCGCCCGGGAGCGGGTGCCCGTGCCGCCGATCGACGTGCGGGACGCGTGGGCGGGGCTGCCCGCGCCGCCGGTCGACCGCGCCGCGCCGTGGCCGCAGCCGCTGCTGTCGCAGTACGGGCGGTACTGGCGGGACGGCAACCGCACCGGCTACGAGGGCCCGGCCGCCGCGCTGCGCGACCGTGCCGCGACGGCCGTCCTCGCCGCCGCGGTCACCGGCGACGCCCGCGACCTGGACGTCGCCGCGGACGGGCTGCAGCTGCTGTGCGAGCAGAGCACCTGGTGCTGGGCCGCGCACGAGACCTTCGCCGCGGCGCGCGGGCACGTGGTGCCGGACCCCGACCGCCCGTACCTCGACCTCGGCGCCGCCGAGACCGCCGGCCTGCTCGCGTGGGCCGACCTGGCCCTCGCGCCCGCACTCGACCGGCGCGTGCCCGGACTACGGGAACGGATCAGGTGGGAGGTGCGGCGGCGGGTCCTGCGGCCGTTCGGCGAGGAGCGGGAGTGGCACTGGCTCGGCCTCGACGGCCGCCAGCACAACTGGAACCCGTGGATCCACGGGCATGTGCTCGCCGCCACGCTGTTCCTGGACCCCGACCCGGCGGCGGTGGACCTGGTCGTGGACGGCCTCGACCGGTACCTGGCCGCCCAGCCCGCGGACGGCGGCTGCGACGAGGGGTACGGGTACTGGTGGAACGGGCCGGCCCGGCTCGCCGAGGCGCTGCAGCTGCTCGACTGGGCCACCGGCGGCCGCCTCGACCCGTGGACGATCGCTCCGCTGGCGGAGATGTCGCGGTACCCGCAGCGCACCGACCTCGGCGGCGGATGGGCGGTCAGCGTCGGCGACGGCCCCGCCCGCCCCGATCCGGCGCAGCCGTGGCACGTGCTGCACCGCTGGGGCGCCGCCTGCGGCGCGGCCGACGTGGTCGCCTACGCGGTCGCACGCAAGGGCCGGCCGGGCGGCGCGGGGCTCGGCCGGGCGCTGGTCGAGCTGCACGACCCCGCCTGGCGGGCGGCCGTCCCCGCGCCCGCGCCGCTGCCGGAGCGGTCCTGGCTGCCGGACGTGCAGCTGCTCGTCTGCCGCGCGCCCGGGATCGCGCTCGCCGTCAAGGGCGGCCACAACGACGAGAACCACAACCACAACGACGCCGGCTCCTACCTCGTCGCCGTCGGCGGTGTCCCGGCCGTCATCGACCTCGGGCAGCCGACGTACACCGCGATCTCCTTCACGCAGCGCCGCTACGAGCAGTGGGTGACCCGCAGCGAGTGGCACAACCTCCCGGTGATCGGCGGCGCCGGCCAGGAGCCCGGCCGCGCGTTCCGGGCCACGGACGTCCGCGCCGACGGCGACGCGCTACACCTGGACCTGAGCCGCGCCTACCCGCCGGAGGCCGGCTGCCGGTTGTGGCGGCGCACGGCGCGCCTCGACCGGGCGCGCGGCGCCGTCGTCGTGTCGGACACGTGGGACCCCGCGGTGCCGGCCGTGCTGCACCACGTCCTGTCCGGCGAGCCCGTGACGCACCGCGCGGGCGAGCTCGTCATGCGGTTCCGCTCGCCCGTACGCCTGTCGTGGGACCCCGCCCTCGGCGCCGGCCACCTGGAGCGGCGCCCGGTCGACGACCCGCTCCTGCGCGGCGTGTGGGGCGACGCCGTCCACCGCCTCGTCATCGCCGCCACCGCCACCTTCGAACTGACCGTCACCAGTGGAGACCCCTGATGGACGCTGCCGAGCGCTCCCCGTACACCGGCTACACCCGCGAACACTGGACGGCCGCCGCCGACCGCCTGCTCGCCGCGGTGCGCCCGTACGCGTCGCCCGACCACGCACGCATCGACCTGCCCGGCCGCACCAGCAGGTACGGGCGGGACAGCGACGCGCTCGAAGGGTTCGCCCGCACCTTCCTGCTCGCCGCGATCCGGCTGCGCGGCGAGGGCGGCGCCGACCCGCACGGGCTCGCCGGCTGGTACGCCGACGGGCTGCGCGCCGGCCCGGACGTGTGGCCGCGGCCCGACCGGCTCGACCAGGCGAAGGTCGAGGCCGCCTCGATCGCGCTCGGGCTGCACCTGAGCCGGCCCTGGATCTGGGACCGCCTCGACGACGCCGGCCGGGAGCGGATCGCCGGCTGGCTCGGCACCGTCGTCGGCCAGGCGTACCCGCCGATCAACTGGGTCTGGTTCCAGCTCACCGTCGAGGCGTTCCTCCGCGGGGCCGGCGGCGACTGGTCCGAAGCGGACATCCACAGTGGACTGGCGGTGCACGAGTCGCTGTACCGCGGCGACGGCTGGTACGCCGACGGCCCCGAACGCTCCTACGACCACTACAACGGGTGGGCGCTGCACACGTTCCCGCTGCTGTGGGCGGACCTCGCCGGCGACCTGTGCCCGGAGCGCCTGCGGCAGGCGTGGCGCGACCGGTTGCGGCGGTTCCTCGGCGACGCCGTGCACCTCGTCGGCGCCGACGGCTCCCCGCTGCTGCAGGGCCGCAGCCTCATCTACCGGTTCGGTGCCGCGGCGCCGTTCTGGATGGGCGCCGTCACCGGCGCGACGCCGCTGTCCCCGGGCGCCACCCGTCGGGCGTGCAGCGGCATCCTCCGCCACTTCCACCAGCACGGCGTGCCCGGCCGGCGCGGGCTGCTGACGCTCGGCTGGCACCGGGAGTGGCCGGCGATGGCGCAGTCCTACTCGGGGCCCGGCTCGCCGTACTGGGCAGTGAAAGGCATGCTCGGCCTGCTGCTGCCGGCGGAGCATCCCGTGTGGACGGACGTCGAGGAGCCGCTGCCGGTCGAGCGGTCCGACTTCACCCGGGCGATCGGCCCGCCGGGCTGGCTGGCCGCGGGCACCCGCGCCGACGGTGTGGTCCGCGTCGCCAACCACGGCACCGACCACGCCCTGGAGGGCGACGGCGGCACCGACGCGCCGCTGTACGCGCGGCTCGGCTACTCCACGGCGACGTTCCCGGCCGGCGACGACAACGCGATCGCGGTGGTCCGCGACGGCGAGCCCAGCCACCGCAGCGGGTTCCGGACCGTGGAGTGCACCACGGACGGCGCGGTCAGCGTCGCCCGGCTGCACTGGGTCGGCACGCCCGACACGGCGGCACCCGACCACGGCTCCGGCCGCACCGGCACCGTCACGTGGGGTCCGCACATGACGATGGCGTCGCTGATCCGCGGCGCCGTCGAGGTGCGGGTCGCCCGGATCGACGATGAGGTCGACGACGAGGATCTGGCCCCCGGCACGGTGCTCGAGTTCAGCGGCTGGCCCATCACCCGCGGGCTCACGTCGCTGCTCGTGCCGCTGCACGGGTTCGAGGGCGCGGCGCTGTCGGAGCGCACTGTCGCGTCACCGCTCGGCGACGAGGTGCGGGTGCCGGTGCTGCGGGCCGCCGAGCCCCCGCGCGCGGGGCGGGTCTACGCGGTCGCGGTGAGGCTCAGCCGGGCCCCGTCCGGCGGGCTGCCGACCGTGACCGCCGCCGCGGGGACGGTCACGGTCCACTGGCCGGACGGCTCCACGGGGACGGTCACCCTCCCTGCCGTGGCACGGAGGAGTCCCGGATGACCAGCTCCGGGGTGACGAGGACACGCTGCACCGGCCGGCGCGGCTCCGTCAGCCGGGCCACCATCAGCTCGACCGCGACCCGGCCGACGTGCCCCTTCGGCGGCCGCACCGCCGTCATCGCCGGCTCGGTCAGGTGGGCCACCTCATCGTCGTAGGACACCAGCGCGAGGTCGTCGGGAATGGACACACCCAGCTCGATGCAGAACTGCGCGATCGAGATCGCGTCGGGGTCGCCGTGCACGATCAGCGCCGTCGTGCCCGACTCCCGGCAGCGGCGCATGATCCCGGCGATGATGTCGCGGTGGCCCGGCACGTCCAGGCCCACCGACTCCCGCACCACCAGGTCGTCGGGGATGCCGAGGTCCGCGCAGGCGAGGCCCCAGCCGACGGCGAGGTGCGCCGACGTCGGTGACCCCCGCGACAGCACGAGGCCGATCCGGCGGTGGCCGTGCTGATGCAGGTGCCGCACCGCCATCTCCAGGCCGAGCGAGTGGTCGCTGCGGACCCACTCCAGCTGCCGGCGCGTCGGCGTCCAGCGCGGCGCCTGCCGCTCGACGAGGATCGTCGGCACCGGCAGCCCGCTGATCCAGTCGACCATCTCCGCCACCCCGCCGCCGTCCAGGCTCGGGGCGAGCAGCAGGCCCTGCACCTGCTGGGCGTCGACGAGCCGGCCGATCTGGCGGCGGTCCTCCTCCGGGTCGTAGCTGGAGCCGCGCAGCTGGATGTGCACCCCCAGGGCGGCCGCGGCGGCGCGGGCGCCGGTGACGATCGGCGGCCAGTAGTAGTCCAGCGACGGCACCACCATGCCGACCGTGAACCGGGTCTTCGGCGGCCGCGGGCGGCGTGGCGAGGGCAGCAGCTGGGTCGGCAGGGTGGCGCCGCCGTGGACCTTCGTCAGCAGGTTGCGCTCGGCGAGCGCGGCTATGTCGCGGCGCACGGTCAGCTCGCTGACGCCGAGCACCGGCGCGAGGTCCTTGACCCGCACCGCGCCGAGCCGGCGCAGCTCGTCCATGAGCCGCTCCTGGCGCTGCACGTTGAACATCCGCGCTCCTGGTTGTTCGACTCTGTTCGTTTCGGATCAAACGAGATCGCGCTCTTCCGGACATGTTCGAACGCGGCTATCCCTGTTCCTACACGAATTTCAACGGAAACAACAGGAGCCGCGTTGCCGAAGCCGAAGGCGTTGGTGGTGATGAATCCGGAGTCGTTCCGGGCCCACTTCGACGACGCACGCACCGCCCGCCTGGCCGCGCTCGCCGACCTCGGCGCCGACGGTGGCCCGGTGTGCCTGCACGAGCTCGACTCGCCGGCCGCCCGCCACCGCCTCCGCGGCGCCGACGTGCTGCTGACGTCGTGGGGCGCCCCGGCACTCACCGCGGAGCGGCTGCGGGACGCGCCGGCGCTGCGGGCGGTGTTCCACGGCGCGGGCAGCGTCCGGCCCCTCGTCACGAGCGAGGTGTGGCGGCGCGGCATCCGCATGACGAGCGCCGCGGACGCCAACGCGATCCCGGTCGCCGAATACACCCTCGCCGCGATCATCTTCGCCGGCAAGAAGGTGCCGTTCATCGCCGCCGACCCCGAGGCGGCCTACCGGGGCTGGAGCCACCTCGGCGGCTACGGCAACCTGTCCAACTACCGGCGCACCGTCGGCGTCGTCGGCTTCTCCCGGATCGGGCGGCGGGTCGTCGGCCTGCTCGACCAGCTCGACGCCACGGTGTGCCTCGTCGCCGACCCGCACGCCGACCCGGCCGAGGTCGCCGCGGCCGGCGGCGTCCTGGTCGACCTGCCGGAGCTGCTGGCCCGCAGCGAGACTCTGACGCTGCACGCGCCGGCGCTGCCCAGCACCCACCACATGATCGGCGCGGCCGAGCTCGCGCTCCTGCCCGACCACGCCACGGTCGTCAACACCGCGCGGGGCAGCCTCATCGACTCCGCGGCCCTCGCCGCCGAGTGCCGGTCGGGGCGGCTCTTCGCGATCCTCGACGTCACCGAGCCCGAGCCGCTGCCGCCCGGCGACCCGCTCCGTTCGACGCCGAACGTCCTGATCACCCCGCACCTGGCCGGCTCGCTCGGCACCGAGATCCTCCGCCTGACCGACCACACCCTCGACGAGCTCGCCCGCTGGATCGCGGGCGAGCCGCTGCGCGCCGAGATCACCCCGCAGGCGTTCGCCCTCAACGCCTGACCACACCCCCCATCAAGGAGACCGCCATGCACCGTTCCCGGTTCGGTATAGCCGCCGCAGTCGCCCTCGCGTTGACGCTCACCGGCTGCGGCAGCGGCGACGACCCCGGCACGGCCGGCGGCAAGACCGTGCTGACCGTGTCGCTGTGGAACTACGCCAGCACCCCGGAGTTCAAGGCGCTCGTCGAAGGCTTCGAGGCCGAGCACCCGGACATCGACGTGCAGCCGGTCGACATCCTCGCCGACGACTACGCCAAGAAGGTCACGACCATGCTGGCCGGCGGCGACACCACCGACGTCATCACGATGAAGAACGTCACCGACTACGCCCGCTACGGCACCCGCGGCCAGCTCGCCCCGCTGACCGACGAGGCGAACAAGCTCGACAAGAGCGCCTACCTGGGCCTGGAGCCGTTCAACCTCGACGGGAAGTACTTCGCGCTGCCCTACCGCTCGGACTTCTGGGTCCTGTACTACAACAAGAAGCTGGTGAAGGACGCCGACCTGGCGAAGCTGACCTGGCAGGACTACGCGCAGCTGGCGAAGGCGTCCACGACCGGCAGCGGCGCCGACAAGGTCTACGGCACCTACCAGCACGTGTGGCGGTCCGTGGTGCAGGCCGTCGCGGCCGCGCAGACCGGCGGCGACCTGCTCGGCGGCGACTACGGCTTCATGAGCGCCCAGTACACGATGGCGCTGGATCTGGAGAAAGCCGGGGCGACCCTGCCGTGGGGCACCGCCTCCACGCAGAAGGTCTCCTACAACACGATGTTCTCCACCGGCAAGGCCGCGATGCTGCCGATGGGCACCTGGTACGCGGCGGCGCTGCTGCAGGCCAAGGCCGACAAGAAGTCCGATGTGGACTGGGGCATCGCGCCGCTGCCGCAGGTGAGCGGCGGCACGGTGACCACCTTCGGCTCGCCGACCGCGTTCGCCGTCAACAAGAAGGCCAAGCACGCGGACGCGGCGAAGCGGTTCGTGCTGTGGGCGTCCGGTGAGAAGGGCGCGGCCACGATCGCGAAGATCGGCGTCACCCCGGCCTACCACAGCGCCGCCATCACCGACGCGTACTTCGCGGTCGCCGGCATGCCGGGCGACGCCCTCGCCAAGAAGGCGTTCCAGCCCGACAAGGTGGTGCTGGAGATGCCGGTCAGCGACAAGTCCTCCGACGTCGACGCGATCCTCACCGAGGAGCACCAGCTCATCATGACCGGCAGCAAGACGGTGAGCGCCGGCATCGCCGAGATGGGCAAGCGGGTCAAGTCCGAGGTCCACTGAGCATGACGACCCACGCCGCGAGGCGCCGCAGCCGGACGCTCGTCGGCTGGGCGTTCATCCTGCCCAACTTCCTCGGGTTCGCCGCGCTCACGCTGGTGCCGGTGGTGATCGCCCTCGCGCTGTCGTTCATGCGGTGGGACTCCTACTCCGACCCCGAGTGGGCCGGGCTGGACAACTTCCGCCGCATGGCCGGCAGCGACACGTTCTGGACCGCGCTGACCAACACCACGTACTACGCGGCGGGCCACATCCCGCTCACCCTGGCCGCGTCGCTCGGGTTCGCGGTCCTGCTCAACCGGAAGCTGCGCGGGGTGCGGTTCTTCCGCACCGTGCTCTTCTTCCCCTACATCACGTCGCTGGTCGCCGTGGCGGTCGTCTGGAACATGCTGTTCAGCCCCGAGTTCGGGCCGGTGAACCAGCTGCTGCGGGCGGTCGGCGTCGACGGCCCGCCGGGCTGGACGACGTCGACCACCTGGGCGATGCCGGCGGTGATCCTGACCAGCGTCTGGCGGGACATGGGCTACTACATGATCATCTACCTGGCCGGGCTGCAGGGGATCCCGGCGTACCTGTACGAGGCGGCCGAGATGGACGGCGCCGGCCCGTGGCAGCGCTTCCGCCACATCACGGTGCCGGCGCTGCGCCCGACCACGTTCTTCGTGGTCATCATGCTCACCATCGCCAGCTTCAAGGTCTTCGACCTGGTGCAGGTCATGACCGAGGGCGGGCCCGGCCGCTCCACGCTGGTGCTGTCGCAGCTCATCTTCCGCGAAGGCATCACCGAGGGCCGCTTCGGCTACTCCTCGGCGATCGCGATGGTGCTGTTCGTCGTCGTGCTGACCGTCACCGTCGTGCAGTTCCGGCTCCAGCGCAGGAGCGAGCGGTGAGACGGATCGCGCTCCACGCCCTGCTGGCCGGCCTCGGCGCCGCCGTGCTGATCCCGTTCCTGTGGATGCTCGTCTCGTCGCTGAAGCGCGACAACGAGGTGTTCACCGTGCCGATCCAGTGGATCCCCGAGGAGCTCCAGTGGGGCAACTACGCCCGGATCTGGCAGGAGATCCCGCTCGGCACGTACCTGGGCAACTCGCTGATCCTCGCGGTCAGCATCACCGTCCTGCAGGTGCTCACCGGCAGCTTCGCCGCCTACGGCTTCGCGAAGGTGCGCTGGCCCGGCCGGGACGCGCTCTTCCTCGCCTACGTCGCCACCATCGCGGTGCCGTGGCAGGCGTACATGGTGCCGCAGTACATCCTCATGGAGAAGGCCGGGCTGGTGAACACCCGCACGGCGCTGATCCTGCTGCAGGCGTTCGGCGCGTTCGGCGTCTTCCTGATGCGGCAGTTCTACCTCAGCATCCCCGACGAGCTGATCGAGGCGGCGCGGCTCGACGGGCTCACCGAGTTCGGCATCTGGGCGCGGGTCGCGCTGCCGCTGTCCAAGCCGGCCCTCGCCAGCCTCGCGCTGCTCACGTTCGTCAACACCTGGAACGACTACATGGGCCCGTTCATCTACCTGACGAGCAACGACCTGTGGACCGTGCAGATCGGCCTGCGCTCGTTCGTCGGGGTCTACGACTCGGAGTACGCCATGATCATGACCGGCTCCGTCATCTCCGTCCTGCCGATCCTCGCCGTGTTCCTGCTCGGCCAGCGGTACTTCGTGCAGGGCGTCGCCACCACCGGGATGAAGTGATGTCCGCCCGCACCTGGGACCTGATCTGGTCGTGGACCGCCCGGGTCCTCGTCGTGAATCTGGGCATCGCCGTCACCAACCTGCCGCTGCTGCTCGCGCTGTCCGTGGTGGACCGGCCCTGGCGCTCCCCGGTGTTCTTCGCCGTGCTGTCGCTCGGCCTCGGCCCGTCCCTGGCGGCCGCGTTCGCGCACCTGCACGGCGACCCGTTCGTGCGGTCCTACCGCCGCCACTTCGCCGGGGCCGCGCTGCGCTGGTCGGTGGTCGTCGCCGGGCTCGGCGTGCTCGCCGCCGACGTCGTCGCGCTGCACGACGCCGACCCGGGCGCGCTGCTCGTGCCGATGCTCGCCGTCCTCGCCGTGCTGCTGCTCGCCGCCGGGGTCCTCTGGCTGGCGATGCTGCCGCTGCACCATCCCGGCGGCGCCCGCGGGGCGCTGTGGGTCGCGGTGCGGCGGTGGCCGCTCAGCCTGCTCAGCCTCACCGTCCTGGCCGCCGCCGCGGCCGCCGTCAACCAGGCGCCCGTGGCCGGTCTCGCGACCGTGCCCGGCTGCGCCCTGCTCGTCGCCTGGCACAACAGTCGGGTCGCGCTCACGACCTGACGCACCCATTCCGTCAGGGGCGGGGCCGCCAACCCCTCCCACACCCCACAAGGAGTGCCGATGTCCGCACCCCATCCACGATGGCGCCGGCTGGTCCTCACCGCCGCCGTCCTCGCCGCCAGCACCGTCGCCGCCGTGCTGCCGGCCGCCACCGGCCACGCGGCGACCTCGGGCTTCCACGGCGTCAACTGGGCCGACCCGCGGGACAACTTCACCGACGACGCCGTCGTCCCCAGCGGACTGTCCACCGCCGACAGCTACGCCACCACGAAGGCCAAGGCCGGCCGGATCCTCGACGGCTTCCGCACCGACCTCGGCGCCAACACCGTCCGGCTGCCCGTCAACGCCGCCAGCGTCGGGACCGCCTGGTGGAACTCGTACACCGGCGCGATCGACGCCGCCACCGAGCGCGGGATGAACGTCATCCTCAGCTACTGGGAAGGCGACTCGTCCCGCGACGGCAAGGTCGACAACGCGACCGCGTTCTGGTCGATGTGGCAGACCGCGGTCGGCAAGTACGCCGGCAACGCCCGCGTCTACTTCGAGCCGATGAACGAGCCGCACGGCTACAGCTTCACCGACTGGAGCGCCATCTGCGCCACCTGGCTGGCCAACTACGCGTCCGTGCCCAGGGGGCGGGTGATCCTGTCGGGGACCGGCTACAACCAGGACGTCAAGCAGCTCGGCGCCGACGGCCGCTTCACCGGCACGCTGCTGTCGGTCCACCTGTACAAGTTCTTCTCCAGCAACACCACCTACGCCCAGTTCAAGGCGCAGCTCGCCAACGAGGTCGGCGCCTACGCGAGCCGCACCATCCTCGACGAGTGGGGCGCGCCGATGACCGACGGCACCAACTACCACGCGGCCGGCAGCACCAACCCGTTCGTCACCTACCTGCAGGCGTCGTCGGACTTCGCGCGGGAGAACGCGATGGGCACCGTCTACTGGCCCGGGCTGCGCAACGGCGACCCCTACTCGATGGAGACGCTCGTCGGCACCTACCCGAACACGACACTGCTCAACACCAACTCCTCCGGCCGGCACCTGCTGCTGGCCAGCTGGGGTGTCAGCGCCGCGCGGACCGGCACCGTCAAGGGGCTCGCCGGCAAGTGCCTCGACACCGTGGCCAACGGCACCGCCAGCCCGAAGGTCGTCATCGCCACCTGCACCGGCGGCGCGAGCCAGAGCTGGACGCTCGACGGCGGGGCGCTGAAGTCCGGCGGCCGCTGCGCCGACGCGACCGGCGGGGCGACCGCCGACGGCACTCGCATCATCACGTACGCGTGCAGCGGCGCGGCGAACCAGCAGTGGATCCTCGTCGGCAACCAGCTGCGCAACGGCAAGTCCGGCACCTGCCTCGACGTCCCGGCGTCCAACAGCGCCGACGGCACCCAGGTGACCATCTACAGCTGCAACAACGGCGCCAACCAGCGCTGGACCCTGGGAGGCTGACGATGCAATCCATCATCCGGTGGATTACCGCCGGCATCGCGCTGCTGGCCGGGGTCATGGTGGCGCCGGCTCCCGCGGCCGCGGCCACCACGCTCGTCTACGCGACGTTCAAGGGCGACGCCGCCGCCGACGAGGAGCTGTGGATCTACCAGTCCACCAACGGCGGCACCAGCTACAGCGTGCTGTCCGACACCAACTTCCGCGGCCCGACCGGCGTCCTGCGCGACCCGGGCATCCTGAAATACAACGGGAAGTACTACATCGCCTACACCGTCCAGTCGTGGACCACGAACTCCACGTACTTCGCCATCGCCAGCAGCACCAACCTCACGACGTGGACGAACATCGCCACCGTCAACTCCGGCATCGCCAACACGAAGTTCACCTGGGCACCGGAGTTCTACGTCGAGGGCAGCACGGTGCGGATCATCGCCAGCGTCGCCGCCACCACCTGCTCGGCCTGTTTCCGCCCGTACGTGTACACCGCGCAGAACACCGCGCTCACGTCCTGGAGCGGGCCGGCGCAGATGTGGGGCCTCGGCACCAACCACATCGACACGTTCGTCGTGAAGTCCGGCAGCACGTGGCACGCGTTCACGAAGAACGAGACCACGAAATACATCGAGCACTGGACCACCACGAAGAACCTCACCGAAGGGTGGGTCAACAAGGGCAACCTGTGGAGCTCCGGCTACGAGGGCCCGTCGCTGGTGCGCCTGGACAACGGCTCCTGGCGGATCTACGTCGACAAGTACACCAACGGTGGCATCTGGACGGCGACCAGCACCGACATCGACACGTGGACCGGCCTCAGCGCCGTCGGCTGCTCCGGCTGCCGGCACGGGACGGCGATCCCCCGATGAGACGACTCCTCGCTCTTGCCGTGCTCGCGCTCCTGTGCGTGGCGACGCCCGCGCGGGCCGCCACCGTGACCGTCGCCAGCGGCGGCCAGTTCCGCGACACCGCCGGCAACGTCGTGCACGCGCACGGCGGCGGTGTGCTCAAGGTCGGCCAGTACTACTACTGGTTCGGCGAGAACCGCAACGCCGACAACACGTTCCGCAGCGTCTCCGTCTACCGGTCCACCGACCTGCGGACCTGGGAGTTCCGCAACAACGTGCTGACCCAGTCGTCGCACGCGGAGCTGGCGTCGGCCAACATCGAACGCCCCAAGGTGATCTACAACAGCTCGACCGGGCAGTTCGTGATGTGGATGCACAAGGAGAGCGCCACCGACTACTCGGAGGCCCGCGCCGCCGTCGCCACCTCGTCCACCGTGGACGGTGCGTACACGTACCGGGGCAGCTTCCGCCCGCTCGGGCACATGTCGCGGGACATCACCCTGTTCCGCGACGACGACGGCACCGCGTACATGATCTCGGCGGCGAACGAGAACGCCGACCTGCACGTGTACCGGCTGACCGCCGACTACCTCGGCGTCGGCACCCTGCTGCACCGGCTGTGGCAGGGCTCGTGGCGCGAGGCGCCCGCGATGTTCAAGCGCAACGGCGTCTACTTCCTGCTCACCTCCGGCGCGACCGGCTGGGCGCCGAACCAGCAGAAGTACGCGACCGCCACCTCGGTCGCGGGGACGTGGACCGCGCTGCAGAACGCCGGCGACAACACGGCGTTCGGCTCGCAGACCGCGTACGTCCTGCCGGTGCAGGGCAGCACGACCACGTCCTACCTGTACCTCGGCGACCGCTGGGCCGGGGCGTGGAGCGGGCGGGTCAACGACTCGCAGTACGTGTGGCTGCCGCTGCAGTTCCCGACGAGCACCAGCCTGTCGCTGAGCTGGTCCCCGGCGGTCAGCATCGACACCGCGACCGGGGTGGTGCAGGGCACCGCCGGGCCCGCCGAGCAGCTGGTCGCCCGGCACAGCGGCAAGTGCCTCGACGTGGCCTCCGGCTCCGCCGCGGACAGCGCCCGGACCCTCCAGTACATCTGCGGAAGCGGCCTGAACCAGCGCTTCACCGTGCAGGACCTGGGCACCGGCTACGTGCGGCTCGTCGCGCGGCACAGCGGCAAGTGCCTGGACGTCACCAGCGCCTCGACGTCCGACGGTGCGACCGTCGTGCAGTACACCTGCGGCGGCGGCACCAACCAGCAGTGGCAGGTCCAGGACGCGGGCGGTGGCTACGTCCGGTTCGTCGCGCGGCACAGCGGCAAGTGCCTGGACATCAACGGCGCCTCGACGGCCGACGGCGCCGGCGGCATCCAGTGGACCTGCGGATCGGGCACCAACCAGCAGTGGACCCGACGCGTGGCGGCGTAAGGGCTCCACCGGCCGAAGCCGTGCCGCCGCGGCTGGGAACGCGGCGGCACGGTCAGGTCACATCACCAGCAGCACCGCGGCGACCGCCGCGGCCCCGGAGAAGGCGGCGGCGGTCCAGCGCCACCACGGGCGGCCCGCGACGAGCGGCAGGTCGCGCCAGCGGGGGACGGCCACACAGAGCACGGCGGCGGTCGCGGCCACGCCGAGCGCCCACACGAGGCCGGGGACCGCGAGCCAGTCGCCGGCCCGGTACGCGAGCAGCGGCATCACCACCGCCCACACCATCGACGTGGCGAGCCTGACGCGGTCGGTGCGGCTTCTGGCCGTGATGAGCAGGCCGGCCGCGCCGAGGAAGCTCAGGCCCACGGCGAGCAGCACCGCGAGCGGCGTCCGCTCCGGGCCGGTGGCACCGGACGGGGTGACGCCGAGCAGGCGCCGGCCGACGGGGTCGACGTCGCGGTCGGTGTTGCCGAGCACGACGACACCGCGGCCGGTGGCGCGGTCCACGGCCAGGAACGAGCGGAACCCGCCGGTGCCCCCGTTGTGCCACGTCAGTGCGGTGCCGCCGTAGCGGGTGGTGAACCACCCGTAGCCGACCCGCTCGCCGCCCTCGCCCGTGTCGAACCGCGGGGTCAGCGCGTCGATGCCGGGCGCGGTGCCGGCCTGCACGGCGGTCACCAGCCGGGCGAGGTCGGCGGCGGTCGACCAGACGCCGATGCCGGCCGGCGCCCAGCCCTCGCCCCGCCACGGATCCACCCGCCGCCCGGCCGCGGTCCCGCCGGTCGCGCGCCCGGCCGGCAGCGCGGTGCCGTCGGGGTTGACCGTCGTCGCCGCCATCCCGAGCGGGTCGAGCAGCCGGCTGCGCAGCAGCTCCTGATACGGCACGCCGGCCCGCTCGGCGAGCGCCTGGCCGAGGACGGCGACCCCGAAGTTGGAGTAGTGCATGGTGCCCGTGTCGCCGGGGCGCTGCCCCGCGGCGGTGTGCAGCAGCCATTCGCGGTGTTGTCGCCGGTACGGGTCGGCGCCGCTCACCCTGGCGGACCACAGGCGGGCGGCCTGACCCGCCGACCCGATCGGCACGCTGCGCAGGCCGGCCCGGTGGCTGGCGAGCTCCGCGACGGTCACGTCGCCGGCGGGGCCGCCGATCGACGGCACGAGCGCCCGCAGCCGCTCGTCCGGCCCGACGCCGGAGTCCGCGAGCAGCATGCCGGTGAACGTCTTGACGATGGAGCCGATCTCGAACGGGGTGTCCGCGGTGACCGGCGTCCCGTCGCCGCGGTCGCCGATGCCGGCCGTCCGGACCCCGCCCGGCCCGATCAGCGCGACGGCGAGCCCGCGGTAGCCGTCGGGGTCACCGGCGGCCGCTCTGAGGTCGGCGGCGAGGGCGGCGTCCCCGGTGGTGCCCCGGTCCGGGTGCGGTGGCCGGGGCGTGGCCAGGAGCGCGGCGAGCGCCCCGGTGAGCAGGGCGGTCGCGACGGTCACGACGACACGGTGCGGCATGGTCCGGCTCCTTCCGGCACAGACTTCTTCAGCGGCGCGCGGCCGCCAGGATGGTCAGCAGCGGCACGACCCGCTCCGGCGGCACGCTGTAGTGCCCGCGGCCGGCGGTCCGCAGCCAGCCCGCGGCGGTCAGCTGGCGCAGGTGGTGGTAGAGCTGGCCGCTGGTGCCGAGGCCCTCGGTGCCGGCGAGGTCGGTGCTCGCCCGCACGCCGCCGAGGATCTCCCGCAGCAGCCGCAGCCGCATCGGATGCGCGAGCGCCGCCAGCGCCGCCGCGAACTCCTGCCAGTCCTCGTCGAGCAGCTGCCCGACCGGCGTGCCGAGCTGCCAGTCGTAGTGCTCGCCGGTCGGCAGGTCGACGGTGCCGGTGAAGAGCACCGCCCCCTCGTCCGGCGCCAGCTCCCGCAGCCGCTCCAGCGCCCAGAACGCCGACCCGTCCACCTGGGACGGCTCGCCGAACACTCGGGCCTCGAGCGCGGCCACCCGCTCCTCCAGCGACGCCATGAGGACGATTCTACGTAATTACGTAGGAGCGTTCAAACCCGCCCCGGCTGTACGGGCGCGGCGGTGGTCATGTGCCGGACGGTGGGCCACCAGATGAGCAGCTCCGCGACGGCCAGCGCGAGCGCGAACGGGGCGAGGGTCCACAGCCCGGACCGGTCCGCGATGGCGCCGGCCAGGAAGGGGAAGAGCGCGCCGCCGAGCACCGACACGCCGTTGAGCAGGCCGATCGCGGTGGGGGCGAGGTCGCCCGGGGCGAGGGCGGGCGCGATCGCCATCGTGGTTGGGAAGACGGGGCCGAGCCAGAAGCCGAGGAGCGCGAGGGCCGCCACCGCCGTCGCGGGCACGAGCCACAGCAGCGCCGCCGCCAGGGTGACGCCGATCAGGCAGGCGGTCATGAGCCGGTTCGCGGTCCAGCCGAGACGGGCCGCGGCCGGGCTGAGCACGAAGCGGCCGGCGGTCAGGCCGAGCCAGTAGCCGCTGACCGTGTAGCCGGCGAGGAGGTCGCCGTGGCCGCGTTCGGCGACGAGGTAGCTGAAGCCCCAGTTGCCGACGCTGATCTCCAGCCCCACGTACACCGCGAGGAACACCGCACCGAGCAGCACCGCCGGCCGCCGGCCGGCCGCGCGGACCAGACCGCGGGCGGGCGGCGGGTCTGGAACGGCGGTCGGAGCGCCGGCCGGGGCGCTGCCCGCGGTGGCGCGCAGCGTGAGCTGGAAGCCGGCGACGAGCGGCACGCACGCCAGGGCGAGGACCAGCCACACCGAGGTCCACGCGGTGAAGCCCAGCATCCAGGTGGCGAGGGGCGGGCCGATCAGCGCCCCGACGCCGAAGAACGCGTGCAGCCAGTTGAGCAGCGTGGTGGAGCCGGGCAGGGCGGCGAGGTACGCGTTGAGCACCGACTCGAGGACGCCGGTGCCGTACCCGGCGACGACCTGCACCCCGACGAGCACCGCGAACGCCGGGCGGGTCGCCGTGCAGAGCCCCGCGGCGATGAACGCGGCGCCGCCCGCGGTCAGCGCCGTCCTGGCCCCGAGCCGGTGGATGAGCGTCCCGGCGGTCGCCCCGGCGAGCAGGAACCCGGCCGAGAACGCGAAGAACGTGACGCCTATCGTCGCCTTGTCGAGGCGGTAGTCCAGCAGCTGCGCGGGCAGCAGCACACCGCCGACCCCGGCGCTCAGGCCGGCGAGGACGAAGGTGGCGTAGGCGAACACGATCGGCGCCACGGCGCGCGGATGAGACGCTGACACCGGCTCATCATGCCGAACCATCGACGCCGGATCGCCGGTTCGGTTTTTCGAAAGTGAAAGGAACAGCGGATGTCGGACCGCAACGCCTGGCGGGAGCTCATCGAGGCCGACCCGGAGCACTCGCAGCGCTACATCGAACGGTTCCGGTCGATGGCCGAGGCGGGTGCCGACCTCGTCGGCGAGGCTCGCCTCGTCGACGCGATGCTGCCCCGCTGCGCCCGGATCCTCGACGCGGGCTGCGGCCAGGGCCGGGTGGGTGGCCACCTCGCCCGGATGGGCCACGACGTGATCGGCGTCGACCTCGACCCGGTGCTGATCGCGGCCGCCCGGGACTCCTACCCGTCCGCGACCTGGCTCGTCGGCGACCTGTCGGAGCTCGACCTGCCGGCCCGCGAGGTCCCCGACGGCTTCGACGCCATCGTCTGCGCCGGCAACGTGATGACGTTCGTCGCGCGGGACACCCGCCGCGAGATCCTGCGCCGGATGCGGGCCCACCTGCGGGGCGCCGGCCGGGTCGTCATCGGCTTCGGCGCCGGCCGCGGCTACGGGTTCGAGGACTTCCTCGCCGACGCCGACGCCGCCGGCCTGGCCCCGGACCTGCTGCTGGCCACCTGGGACCTCCGCCCCTTCACGCCGGACTCCGACTTCCTCGTCGCCGTCCTGCGCCCGGCTGGGTAGCGCCGGCCGGTCCGCCGCAGTGCTGCGTCGCGGGTCACGGGTCGTGGGTGGTCAGGTCGTCGGCGGCGCGGGCGAAGGCCAGGACCTTGGCGGTGGCCCGGTCGCGGTGCCAGGCCAGGCCCCACTCGACCGGCGGCGCGTCGCGGAAGGGCACGTAGGCGACGTCGGGGCGCACGTAGTAGCGCCGCACGTGCGCGCCGACCGGCAGGACGCCCCGCCCGGAGCCGGCGAGCATCAGCGCCTCCTGGAACGTGGCGGCCGGCGGGCCGGTCGGGATCGGGCGGCCCGCCGGGGTGCTGCCGGGGTTGCGGTCGCGCAGGGTCGACGCGGGCAGGGTCGGCGGCAGCTGGAGCATCGGCACGCCGGCGAGGTCCTCCACGGACACGGTGTCGCGGCGGGCGAGCGGGTGCTGCGACGACACCGCGAGCATGCGCGCCTCCCGCACCAGGGCGCGGCCGGTGTCCAGGAGCGGGTCGTCCACGGGGAGCCCGGTGAGCGCCACGTCCACCGACCCGTCGTGCAGCCACGGGACGACCTCCGCGATCTGCGCCTCCCGGATCCGCACCTCGCAGCCGGGGTGCCGGCGCCGGAACCCGTCCGCGACCCGGATGACCAGCTGTCCGGCGGCCGCGCCGACGAAGCCCACGACGAGCTCGCCGGTCATGCCCCGCCCGGCGGCGACGGCCTGCCGCACCGCCGCCCCGATCTGCGCCCACGCGGGCTGGACGTCGTCGTGCAGCCGCCGCCCGGCGTCGGTCAGCTCCACCCGTCGGCTGGTGCGGTGGAACAGCGGCACCCCGACCCGCCGCTCCAGCTTCCGGATCGTCTGGCTGACCCGGGTCGTCGAGACGCCGAGCCGTTCGGCGGTCCGTCCGAAGTGCAGCTCCTCGGCGAGGACGATGAAGGCGTCCAGCTCGTGCCGCTCCAGCATGCCGCCCCCGATCGTGAAGTCCCGCTTCATGATCGTGCCACAAACGTGCGTTGATCATCGTGCGGGTCCGGCCGAGACTGGAGCGCATGCCGAAGCTCACCGCACTGCGTACAGCCGTCGAGGGCCGCGTCCTGCTGCCCGGCGACGACGGGTTCGACGCCGCCCGCCGTCCGTGGAACCTCGCGGTCGACCAGCCGGCCGCCGCCGTCGTCGAGGCCGCTCACGCCGCGGACGTGGCCGCCGTCGTGCGGTTCGCGGCGGCGGCGGGGCTGGCCGTGGCGCCGCAGCCGACCGGGCACGGCGCCACCGGCAACACCGGCGACGCGATCCTGCTGCGGACCGGCCGGCTCGACGAGGTCCACGTCGACGCCGCGGCGCGCACCGCACGGGTCGGCGCGGGCGCGACCTGGGGCGCGGTCCAGGCGGCCGCCGGCCCGCGCGGGCTCACCGGCCTGGCCGGCAGCTCACCGGTCGTCGGCGTCACCGGGTACACGCTCGGCGGCGGGATGAGCTGGTTCGGCCGTGCGTTCGGATGGGCCGCCGACAGCGTCACATCCTTCGACGTCGTCGATGCCGCCGGTGTACCGGCGAAGGTCACCGCGGACAGCGACGCCGAGCTCTTCTGGGCGCTGCGCGGCGGTGGCGGCGACCTCGCGGTCGTCACGGCCGTCGAGTTCCGCCTGCACCCCGCCCCGGTCCTGTACGGCGGCCGGATGCTGTGGCCGGCGGACCGGGCGCCGCGGGTCCTCGCCGCGTTCCGGTCCGTCGCCTGGGAGGCGCCCCGCGAGCTGACCCTGTGGTTCGAGCTGATGCAGTTCCCGGGCGGGCCGCCGCTCGTCGCCGTCGACGTCACGTACCTCGGCGACGCGGCGACCGGCGCGGCCCTGACCAAACCGTTCGCCGAGGCCGGCCCGCCGATGAGCGACAGCCGCGCCGTGCTGCCGGTCGCCGACCTCGGCTCGATCACGGCCGAGCCGGTCGACCCGTCGCCGGGCCTGTCGTTCAGCGCGCTGCTGCACGACCTCGACGGCCTGGCCGGCGCGCTGCTGGACCGGCCCGTCGACCCGCTGCTCGCCATCCAGGTGCGGCAGCTCGGCGGCGCGTTCGCCGGCCCGTCGGACAGCCCGTTCGGCCCGCTGACGGAGCCGTACTCGCTGTACACGCTGGGGATCCCGGCCACGCCGGAGCGCGCGGCGGCGATCCGGGAGCGGCAGCGCGAGATCGTCGCCGCGCTCGGCCCGGCCGTCGCCGGTCGCAAGCCACTGACCGCGCTCGGCGGCGGCGAGTCCGTCGGGGACGCGTTCGCGCCCGGCGTCCTCGCCCGGCTACGCGAGGTGAAGCGGCGCCGCGACCCGGCCGGGGTGCTGCGGAGCAACTACCCGGTCGCGTGAGCGCGGCGGCCTGGAGAGCCGCGACTCAGGGCGCCGGGGCGGAGGCGCCGGCCCGCGTATCGAGGGCGCCGGCGAGGGCGGCGCGCGAGGTGATGCCGAGCTTCGGGAAGGCCCGGTGCAGGTGGGCGCCGACCGTGCGGTGCGACAGGAACAGCCGCTCGCCGATCTGCTTGTTGGTCAGCCCGGTCGCGGCGAGCGTGGCGATCTGCCGCTCCTGCGGGGTCAGCGCCGCCGGTCCGGACCCGACGGTGGCCACACCCGCGGCGCGCAGCTCGTTGCGGGCCCGGTCCGCCCACGGCTGGGCGCCGAGCCGGTCCAGGCTCTCCAGGGCGTCCCGCAGCTGCAGCCTGGCGGCGGTGGTGTCGCGGGTGCGCCGCAGCCATTCGCCGTACGCGAGCCGGATCCGCGCCTGCTCGAACGGCCACTGGTCGGCGCACGGGAGCGCGAGCGCGGCCGCGTAGAGCCGCTCGGCGTCGTCGTCGGGGGCGGCGAGCGCGGCGGCGCCGGCGGTGAGCAGCGCGGTGCGGGACGACACGGCGGCGAGCCCGGCCTGCTGTGCGGCGTCGACGTGCGCCCGCGCCTCGTCGAGGTGTCCGATGTGGACGGCCGCCTCGACGGCGTCGAGGACCATCCACCGGCCAGGTACGCCGAGGCTAGGGTGGCCGGCCCCGTCGATCCGGGCCGCCTGCACGTAGGCGTCCTCGTAGTCGCGCCGGCCGAGCGCGGCGACGGCGCGGGCCTGCCACGCGAGGGCCTGCGTCAGCCCGACGCCGCGCGGCGCCGCCCAGCGGGTCACCTCGTCGGTCAGCATCCGCGTGCGGGCGGTGTCGCCGCGGTACGCCCCGATCAGCGCCAGCCGGCACCGCAGCTGCCCTTCGAGCAGGTGGTAGCCGTCGGCGCGGGCGATCTCGAGGGCCTCCTCCGCCAGCCGCTCGGCCTCGTCCCACTGCCCGTGCGCGATCGAGTCGACGCTGAGCATCAGCAGCCCGGCGATGACCACGGTGACGATGCCGCCGTCGCGTTCCCGGTCGATGACGCGGTGACACAGGTGCCGGTAGGCGGCGAGCGCGTCGAGCTCGATGGCGGCGTACGCGAGCGGGATGAACTGCCACGGCGCCGGGTCGCTGGACAGGTCCTCGAACGCGGTGGAGAGCCGGTGCCGCAGCGGGTCGGCGGTGCCGACCGGGTCGGCATACGCGTCGTAGCACAGCTGCAGCGCGGTGACGGCCCGCGGGTCGAACCTGTTCAGTGCAGCCCGCAGCAGCTCCCACGGCCCGGGACGTCCACTGTAGACACACACGAACAGCAGCGCGTAGAGCACGCCGTAGGCGTCCCAGCCGTCGCCCGGCGTGCCGTCGAGGTCGTCGAGCGCCCGGGCGAGGAGGCGGTGGGCCGCATCGACGTCGCCGCTGCCGTTGGTCAGCAGGTGCGCGGTGGCGGCGAACACGAGACCGGTGGCGGTGTGGGGGGTCTGCCCGGCGTCGTTGAGCAGCTGCGGCACCCGGTCGAGCTGGCCGGTGACGTTGGCGAGGAACGCCGCCTCGACGAGCCGCCGG
>NZ_JBFANF010000076.1:0-56182 GCF_040674675.1 Dactylosporangium sp. NPDC049742
CGCGGCGCGGCCGGGAACGCCGGCGGGCTCCAGCCCGGCAGCGGACCACCCTGCTGGGCGAGCGCGAGCGCCGGCCGCTTCGGGCGGAACCGGCGGACCAACCGCACCAGCAGGTACAGCGGCACCCCCAGCAGCAGGACCCACGGCGCCAGCCAGCCCAGCACCGTCAGCGCGACCTGCAGCGAGGCCAGGAACGCCTTCATGCCCTCCTTGAAGCCCACCACGATCCCGATCTCGTCCTTGTCGCGGGTGATCGCCGCCTCGGGCCCGAGCAGCTGCAGCGTGATGGTGGACAGCGCGGTCAGCCCGTCGAGCTTGCGCTTGCGGGCCTGCAGGGACTCCAGGTCGGACAGGCGGCGCGACAGCTCCGACTCCAGCGACGTGATCTCGCCGATCGTGGTCGCCTTCGCCAGGAGCGCCCGGATGCGGTCGACGCTCGCCGAGGCGTTGTCCAGCCGCGCCTGGACGTCCACGACCTGGTCGGTCACGTCCTGCGCGTTGACGGTGCGGCTCTCCTCGTCGCCGAGCTCCTTGAGCTGCTCCAGCGTCGTGGTGAACTTCGGCGCCGGCACGCGCAGGACCAGCGTGCCCGTGGAGCGGCGGTCGTCGCTGCGCCGGTTGTCGCCGCCGACGAAGCCGCCCGCCGCGGTGGCGAGGGCGATCGCCTTCGCGGCCGCGTCGTCGACGTTGTCGACGCGGACGGTCATCGTGCCGGCGTAGATGATCGAACGGTCCTCGACGTCGATGTTGTCGGGGGCCTTGTTGGCGTTGGGGTCCTGGGCGGGCTGCTTCGCGGGGCCGGCACCGGGCCCGCCGCCCTCCTGCGCCATGCCGCCGGCCGCGGGTGCGACCGCGCGGTCCGCCGAGCTCGTGCTGGCGGAGTCGCTCTTGTCGGCCGCGCAGCCGCTCACCGCGACGAGCAGCGCGGCACCCGCCGCCGTGAGGAACAGTCTGGTGCGCCTGACTGACATGACGCCTCCTGGGTAGGGTCGATCGGAGCGATCGAACTGCACCCTGGGACGCAGCCGGGCGCCGCGCCGGTTCCCGGGCGGACAGTCACGGTTGTGACACAGTGACGCAACGAAAAGCACGGAGACCGACGGGAGACGGACCGATGCTCATCACCAAGTTCACCCATGCCTGCCTGCGGATCGAGCACGACGGCGGGGTGCTGGTGATCGACCCGGGCGTCTTCACCGAGGCGGAGGCCCTCGACGGCGCCGACGCCGTGCTCATCACCCACGAGCACATGGACCACGTCGACATCGACGCGCTGCGGGCCCTGAAGCGGCCCGAGCTGACCGTGCACACCCACGCCGACGTCGAGGCGCAGCTGAGCGACCTCGACGCCGACATCTACGCGGTCGAGCCGGGTGACACGTTCGTCGCGGCCGGGATGACGGTCCGCGCGCACGGCGGGCGGCACGCCGTCATCCACCCCGACATCCCCCGGATCGCCAACGTCGGCTTCGTGATCGACACGCCCGACGGCCCGCTGTACCACCCGGGCGACGCGTTCCACGTGCCCGACGAGCGGATCGCGACGCTCTTCGTGCCGGTGTCGGCGCCGTGGCTGAAGCTCGCCGAGGCGATCGACTTCACCCGGGCGGTCGCGCCGGAGCGGGCCTACGCGCTGCACGACAGCCTGCTCGTGGACGTCGGTCAGCAGATGGTCACCGGGCACATGACGAGGCTGTCCGGCACCCGGTACACCAGGCTGGAACCCGGCACGTCGATCTAACGCTCCCAGTTCATGAGGTTGGCGAAGAGCTCCGCCTGCTCGATCGCGTCGTCGAGCGCGTGGTGGGTGTGCCGGCGCTGCGACAGCAGGTGCGCCGGCATGCGGCTCTTCACGGCCGCGCCGATCGGGACGCCCGCGCGGACCGCGTAGAGCGTCTTGATGTCCAGGCAGCCGGAGTGGCCGAAGACGCTGCTGCCGGTGAAGCGCAGCAGGTACCAGTAGAGGAACATCCAGTCGAACACGGCCGGATAGGCCACGATCACCGGCCGCCCGTTGCCCGCCGTGCGGGTCACCCAGTCGCTGAGCTCGCCCATCGCCGCGGCCGGGTCGGCGCCGTCGCGCAGCAGCGCCGCCCGGTCGAGGCCGGACACGGCGAGGGCCTCGGGGACGAAGTCGTCGCTGATCGGGCGCAGCTCCCGGTAGAAGGTCTCGGCGGCCGGGTCCGCGGCCCTGAACTCCCCGTCGGACCGCCCGGCGACGGCCAGGCCGACGCTCACCATCGAGTACGGCCCGGGGATCGGGCCGTCGGCCTCGACATCGAGGGAGAAATAGACGTCCGCGCGCATCCGCTGATCCTACGATCGGATGGTGGACGATGCGCTCGCCGCCGTGGTGGCCAGGCTGTACTCGGCGCCGCCGGAGGACTTCGTCGCGATCCGGTCCGAGGAGATCGCGACGGCCCGCAAGGCGCGCGACACCCGCCTGGCGAAGGAGATCGGGGCGCTGCGCAAGCCGACCGTCGCCGCATGGCTGGTCAACCTGCTCGCCCACGAGCGGCCCGACCTGGTCGAGGAGCTGCTGGAGCTGGGCGGGCAGCTCCGCGAGGCCCAGCGTGACCTGCGCGGCGCCGAGCTGCGCGAGCTGTCCACCCGCCGCCGGGCGACCGTCAGCGCCCTCGCCAAGCAGGCCGCGCAGCTCGCCGGCCGCGGCGAAACGGCCCTGGCCGAGGTGGAGGGCACCCTCGCGGCGGCGCTCGCCGATGCGGCCGCCGCCGCGTCGGTACAGGAGGGACGGCTGACGAAGTCGCTCGAATACACGGGATTCGGGGAGACCCCGCGACCGCAGCTGCGGCTGGTCCAGGGCGGCGACGAGCAGCCCGGCCTGAGCACCGTCACCGCGAAACGCTCCACGCCGACGCAGGACGACCGGGAGCAGCGCGCCGAGGCGCGGCGGCGGGAGGAGGAGCGGCGCCGCGCCGAGGAGGAGCACGCCCGGGTAGTCAAGCAGGCCCGCCGCGAGCTGATGACGGCGCTGCAGCAGCTGACCGACGCGGAGACCGCGAAGTCGGAGGCGGAGCGCGCGGTCGCCGCCGCGGAGAAAGCCATCAAATCGGCCGAGAAGCGGGTGAAGCTCGCACAGGACGCCCTCGCGGACCTGTCCTGAACGCGACCCGGCGCATCGCCACGAACGAGTGGCTACTCTGTGATCCACCCGAGCGGGCAGAATGAGCCGGGTGACTCCCGAGCAGGCGGCAGCGGCGGCGAAGCAGGCCGTCCTGATGCTGGGCGGCGCCTTCAGCGACGACCCCAAGACCATGCGCCGGGCTCGGCAGATCGGGCTCACCGGCTGGGCGTTCTACGTCGCCGGACGCGGCGGCGCCCTCGGCGACGTGCGGGCCGACACGGTCGCCGCGGCGCTCGGCTTCATCGCACCCGACGCGGTGCAGGACGGCTGGGACGCGGCCCGCAAGGTCGCCCCGCCCGAGCAGATCGCCGCGGACAACCTCGACGAGTGCTGCCGGTGGGGCCGCGAGCACCTGGAGAGCTTCTACGCGCTGCCGAAGCTGGTCGAGCTCGCCGAGCGGGTCGTCGTCAGCGCCGAGACGGCGGGCATGCCGCTGTTCGCGGCGTGGCGGGCGATGCCGCTGCCCGACGACTCGCCCGGCGCCCGCGCCGCCGTCCTGGCGCACCTGCTGCGCGAGCACCGCGGCGCGGCGCACCTCCTCGCGATCCGCGCCAGCGGGCTGAGCCCCCTGGAGGCGATCATCGCCGGGCCGGAGGGCGAGTCGGGCGCGACGGCGTTCGGCTGGCAGCCGCCGTTCCCGCCGTTCGAGCCGCTGGTGCGCCGCCGCAGCTGGGCCGAGGCCCTCACCGACCGGATCGCCGGCGAGGCGTTCCGCGCGCTCGCACCCACGGAGCGCATCGAACTGGTCAACCTGCTCGACGCGGCGGTGACCACCGTCCGGGAGGCGACACCCGTATGACCACACTGCCGGGACTCGACGGCTGGACGGTGCGCGGCTGCACGCTGCGCGACGTGCCGGCGATCCTCGCGATCACCCGCGCCGGCGACATCGCCGCGCTCGGCGAGCCGGACTGGTCCGAGGACGAGATCGTGGAGACGCTCACGGCCCCCGCGGAGGACCCCGCGGTCGACACGTGGCTCGCCGCCGGGCCCGACGGCGAGCCGGTCGCCTGGGCCTATGTCGACAACCCGCAGCGCGGCCCCCGCGACAACGTGGAGCTCTACGGCTGGCCCGGCCGCGGTGAGCCCGCCTACGGGCCGCTGCTGGAGCTCGCCCTGGTCCGGGCCGCCGAACGGGCCCGCCGCAACGGCTTCGAGCGGGGCGTGCTGCGCGCCGGGACGCTCGCCTCGGAGACGGCGCTGGTGGCGGTACTGGTGGCGCACGGCTTCTCGTTCGTCAAACGCCACGCGCGCATGACCCGCCCGCTCGGCGGCGACGAGCGGGCTCCCGAAGGGTTCGACATCCGGCCGGTGCGCCCCGACGAGCTGCCGCGCTTCCACGAGGTGCTCGAGTCCGCGTTCGCCGACACGCCCGACTTCCAGCCGACGCCCTACGCGGACTGGCGGACGGCGCTGGACAGCCTGCCGTCGATCAGCTGGGACGAGTGGTTCGTGGCCCTCGCCGGCGGCGAGATCGTGGGCGTGCTCCAGTCCGCCGACCAGGCCCTCGAGCGCGGCGAGGGCTGGGTCAAGAACCTGGCCGTGCTGCGCGGGCACCGCAAGACCGGGATCGGCGGCGCGCTGCTGCGCACCGCCTTCGCGGCCTACGCGGCGAAGGGGCGGGCCACCGCCGGGCTCGGCGTCGACCTGACCAACCCGACGGGCGCCTACCACCTCTACACCGGGGTCGGCATGAGGGTGGTCTTCGCCGCGGACGTCTACGAGCGGGCGCTCGTGGTCTAGGGCATCGCGGTCTTGGTGGGTCGGGCCCGCAGCGCTTCGAGGTAGTCCGCGGGCGCGCCGGCCTTCGCGGCCGCGTTGGCGATCTCCGCGAGGTACCACGCCGTCGGCAGGCCACCCTCGTACCCGTTGAAGACGTACACCCACGCGGTCGCGTCGCCGTCGAGCGTGGCGACCCGCAGGTGCAGCTTCTGGTACGTGCCGGCGAGCTGCCCCTCGACCTCGTCGAGCTGCTTCTCGTCGTTGGGGTGGACGTCGTAGAGCGCGACGAAGACCCGGTCGCCGGGCGACTCGACGATCGTGGTGACCGAGCCCTCCCAGCCGAGGACATCCTCACCGGCGAACGTCAGCCGCCAGCCTTCCAGCCAGCCGGTGCCGATCATCGGCGAATACGGACAGTAGGCCCGCATGCGGGCTGGGTCCAGGTTCGAGCCATACGCGGCGTAATGACGCACGGCGATGACGATAAACCCGCCGGGGTGCGGGAGAGAATACTGCGGAGCGTGTCGGATTCGGATCCACTCGTCGGCGCGTTGCGGCCGTTCGGCTGGGTCGCTGCTCAGCGGCGTGTGCCGCCGGGCGACAATGTGCGGCAGGAGTCGGAGAAGGGGTGGCGTTCGTGGGCCGGATCGTGATCATCGGAGGGGGCCCGGCGGGCTACGAGGCGGCCCTGGTCGCCGCGCAGCTCGGCGCCGAGGTCACCGTGATCGAGGCCGAAGGTGCTGGTGGCGCCTGCGTGCTGCACGACTGCGTGCCGTCCAAGACGTTCATCGCCAGCTCCAGCGTGGTCACCGCGCACCTGGACACCGAGGAGTTCGGGGTCATGGGGCCGCCCGGCGACGACGTCCGCGTCGACGGCCCGGCGGTGCACCGGCGGGTGAAGCGGCTGGCCGCGGCGCAGTCCAGCGACATCCACTCGAAGCTCGTCAAGGCCGGTGTCGAGTTCGTCACGGGCACTGCGCGCCTCGGTGAGGACACGCTGGGTCACACCCATGCGGTGCAGATCACACCCGCGGGCGGTGACGCTCCGTATGTGATCGCGGCCTCAACGGTACTGCTGGCGTCCGGCGCGACCCCGCGGGTGCTGCCGACCGCGACGCCGGACGGCGAGCGCATCCTCGACTGGCGCCAGGTCTACGACCTGCCCCAGCTGCCAGAGCACCTGATCGTCGTCGGCTCGGGCGTGACCGGCGCGGAGTTCGCGTCGGCGTATCTGGCGATGGGCATCGACGTGACCCTCGTCTCCAGCCGCGACCGGGTCATGCCGCACGAGGACCCCGACGCCGCGATGGCGATCGAGCGGGTGTTCCGCGCCCGGGGCATGACGATCCTCAACAACTCCCGCGCCGCCGCCGCCCGCCGGGTGGACGGTGGCGTCGTGGTCGAGCTCGCCGACGGCCGCTCCGTCGAGGGCTCGCACGTGCTGATGGCGGTCGGCTCGGTGCCGCAGACGGCGCGGCTCGGGCTCACCGAGTACGGCGTCGAGGTCGCCCCCGGCGGCTACGTCACCGTCGACCGGGTCTCCCGCACCAACGTGCCGGGCATCTACGCGGCCGGCGACTGCACCGGGCTGCTGCCCCTGGCCAGCGTCGCCGCCATGCAGGGCCGGATCGCGATGTGGCACGCCCTCGGCGAGGCGGTCGCCCCGCTGAAGCTGCGCACCGTCGCCGCCAACGTGTTCACCGACCCGGAGCTCGCCTCCGTCGGCATCACCCAGTCCGACATCGACAGCGGCCGCGTCCCGGCCCGCTCGGTCATGCTGCCCCTGGCCGGCAACGCCCGCGCCAAGATGGACGGCCTCGACGACGGGTTCGTGAAGATCTTCTGCCGCCCCGCGTCGGGCCTCGTCGTCGGCGGCGTCGTCGTCGCCCCCAAGGCCAGCGAGCTGATCATGCCGATCGCCATGGCGGTGGAGAACCATCTGAGCGTCGACCAGCTCGCCCACACGATCACGATCTACCCGTCGATCTCCGGCTCCGTTGCCGAGGCCGCCCGCCAGCTCATGCTCCACGCGGCGGACTGAGGGAGGTCACGGCAGTTCCCGGTAGATGTCGCGGGCGTAGTCGACCACCGCTGCCTTCTTGACGGTGGCCTCGATCGGGAGGACCTCCAGGCAGCGGCGCAGCGCGTCGGTGAGGATCGGGCGGGGCACCCGCATGGAGACGGTGCAGTGCGGGACCCACTCGCCGGGGTCGTAGAGGGGCAGCCCCTCGATCCCGGCGCCGGTGAGGTGGCGCCAGACCTCGGCCTGGTGCCGCATCAGGTCCGGGGTCGGCGCCAGGCCCAGGAACACGACCCGCCCGACGAACACCCCGGCGAACTGGAAGTTCAGGCGCAGCGGCGTCGCGACGCGCACCGGCTTGAGCGCCTCGACGACCGCGTCGGGGTCGAGCGCCCGGGCGCTGATCAGCGAGACGTGCGGCCGGTGCTTGCCGTCGTGCGGCGTCCGCAGCGTCTGTACACCGAGATCCTCCAGCAGGTCCCACAGGACGCGGATGCGGCGGGTCGCGCGCTCGTCGAGGTGCAGCTCCAGGGCGGCGACCATCAGCGGGTCCTCTGGCAGACCCGGCACCAGTACGCGTTACGGGCGTTGACCTCCGCCGTCTGCACGGGCGTGCCGCAGACGAGGCAGGGCTGGTTCGTCCGGCGGTACACGTAGACCTCGCCGCCGTGCCGGTCGACGCGCGGGGCGCGGCCCATCGCCTCGGGCAGGTGGATGCTGTGGACGGTGTCGATGCGGCCGTCCGCGACGCCGGTGCGCATCAGGGTCCGCAGGTCCTGCCAGATCGCGTCCCACCGCGGGCGGGTCAGCCGCCGGCCGGCGACCGTCGGGCGCAGACCGGCCCGGAAGAGGGCCTCGGTCACGTAGATCAACCCGGCACCGGCCACGATCGACTGGTCCATGAGCAGCGCCATGAGCGGCCGGTCCGACTTCTTGATGGCCTTGAACGCCTTGACGCCGCCGTCGTCCTCCTCGGCGAGCGGGTCGGGGCCGAGCCGGGCGTGCAGGGCGTCGATCTGGAGGGGGTCGAGCAGCTCGCAGGCGGTCGGACCGCGCAGGTCGAGCCAGTGCTCGCCGTTCGCCATCCGCAGCCGCACCTCCCCGACCGCGGGCGGGGGGTCGCCGTCGCCGTCGGTGAACTTGCCGTACAGGCCCAGGTGGACGTGCAGCGTGACGTCGCCCTCGTACTGGTGGAGCAGGTGCTTGCCGTGCGCCGCCGTGTCGAGCAGCACCCGCCCGTCGACCTGGGCGGCGCCGGCGGCGAACCGGCCCTGCGGGCTGCTGACGGCGACGGGCCGGCCCGCGAACAGCTTGCGGTGCCGCTCGGCGAGACGGTGGATGGTGTGACCTTCAGGCACCGCACGTTTATACCCGTCGCACCCTCCGAACGGCGCGCTATTCTCGTCGGCATGAGTCACAGCGCACTGTTCACGACGACGCCGGGCCTTCCCCGGCGGCGCTGACACTCACCTGTTCTCAGCAAAGCTCCGGGGCGCCCGCGCTCCGGAGCTTTTTCGTGCGCGGCGCCCCCTTGTCGCATCAAGGGAGTCAAGACCATGCAGGACCATCGCAAGCTCGGCCGCGACCTCGAGCTCTTCCACTCCGACCCGCTCGTCGGCGCGGGGCTGCCGCTGTGGCTGCCGGCCGGCGCCGCCGCCCGCCGCGCCGTCGAGGACTACCTCCACGCCCTCGAACGCCGCAGCGGCTACCAGCACGTCTACTCGCCGCCCCTGGCCAAGCAGGAGATGTACCTCAGATCGGGGCACCTGCCACACTTCGCCGACGACATGTTCCCGCCGATGGCGCTCAGCGAGCACGACGCGTTCGTGCTGCGGCCGAGCCTCTGCCCGCACCACGCGGCGGTGTTCGGGGCGCGCGGCCGCTCCTACCGGGAGCTGCCGCTGCGCATCGGTGAGATCGGCGGCCAGTACCGCGCGGAACGCTCCGGCGTCCTCGGTGGGCTGTCACGCGTGCGGGCGATCTCCCTCAACGACGGGCACGTCTTCTGCGCCGAGGAGCAGGTGCGCGACGAGGTCGTCGAGGCGCTGCGGCTCATGCGGGTGGTGCACGCCGCGCTCGGCTTCGAGCCGTCGTCGTTCCGGCTGTCGCTGCGCGGCGAGGGCGGGAAGTATGTCGACGACCCCGAGATGTGGGCGGCGGCGTCGTCGGTACTGCGGGAAGCGCTGGACATCGCAGGGGTGTCCTACGTGGAGGCACCCGGCGAGGCGGCCTTCTACGGGCCGAAGATCGACGTGCAGCTGCTGGACCACGCCGGGCGGGAGAGCACCCTCGCGACCGTGCAGGTCGACTACTTCCAGCCGGCCCGCTTCGACCTGTCCTACGTGGACGCCGGCGGCGAGCGGCGGCGCCCCGTGATGGTGCACCGCAGCGCGGCGGGCAGCATGGAGCGGCTCTTCGCGCACCTGATCGAGGTGCACGACGGGGCGTTCCCCGCCTGGTACGCGCCGCTGCAGGTCGCCGTCCTCCCCGTCGCCGACGCGCAGGCCGGCGGCGACTTCGTGCGCGCCTGCCGGGCCGCCGACCTGCGGGTCGAGGAGTGGCACGCGGGCAGCCTGGGCGCGCGGATCCGGCAGGCGGCGGCGCGGAAGGTGCCGTTCGTCGCGGTCGTGGGGGAGCGGGAGGCGGCCGGCGGCTCGGTCTCGCTGCGCCCGCGGGATCCCGGGGCGCTGTCGGGGGTGCTGCCGATCGCCGCGGCGGTCGCGGGCCTGTCGGAGGTGTGTGCTGCGCCATAGGTCCGCGTCATAAACAGGTGGGCGGGGGCGGTGCGTCAGTCCCGGTGTGCGGATCTTCCCGACCATCGTGACGCTCGCCCTCGTGGCCGGCTGCTCGTCCACGCCGTCCTTCTCGGCGTCGGCCGCCTCGCCCGCCCCGTCGATCGCGTCCTCGTCACCCTCCCCCTCTCCCTCCTCGCCATCGGCTTCACCGTCGTCGCGGGGACCGGCCACGACCGACGTGCCGGTCATCCGGTTCCCCGTCGACGGCGGCGGCACGTTCGGCTTCGCCACCGCCGGCGGGCCCGTCATCGGGGCGGCGGGCCGGCTGCTGACCTACCGGATCGGGGTGGAGCACGGCATCACCGGCGTCGACGCGGCCACGTTCGGCGACGCCGTCGAGCTGATCTTCGCCGACCCGCGCAGCTGGCCCGGCACCGGCAACTGGCGGCTGCGCCGGGCCGGGCAGGGCGAGCCGTTCGACTTCACCATCTACCTCGCCACCCCCGCGACCCGCGACGTGCTGTGCGGTGGCGGCTACGACCGGTACACCTCCTGCAGGAACGGCAACACCGTCGTCGTCAACGTGGCCCGCTGGGCCCGCGGCATCCCCGGCTACGGCGCCGACCTCGCCGCCTACCGGGCCTACGTCGTCAACCACGAGACCGGTCACCGCCTCGGCCGCGGCCACGAGCTGTGCCCCGGCCCGGGCCGGCCCGCCCCCGTCATGCAGCAGCAGACCTTCGGCCTGCACGGCTGCGTAGCCAACCCGTGGCCGATCGTCGACGGCCGGCCCTACGCGGGGCGCTCCGGCCAGTACGACGACCCAACTCCGTCGGAACAGCCATAAACGCCCGACCCCACCGGCAACGTCAAGGAAGACGTGCAGGACTTCGACGAATTCGTGACGGTGCGCAGCGCGGCGCTGCTCCGGTTCGCGTACCTGCTGACCGGCGACCGGCACCTGGCCGAGGACCTGACCCAGGAGGCGCTCGTCCGGGCGCACCGCCGCTGGCACGCGATCACCGGCGACGAGGGTCCCGAGCCCTACGTCCGCCGGGCGGTCCTGCGGCAGTACCTGTCGTGGCGGCGCCGCCGCGCGAGCACCGAACGGCCGGTCGCCGACCCGCCCGACGGCGCGCCGCCCGGCTCCTCGCCCGACGCGCTCGCCGACCGGGTCGTGGCCGCGGACGAGATGTGGACGGCGTTGAACGCGCTGCCCCGCTCCCAGCGTGCCGTCGTCGTCCTGCGGTACTACGAGGACCTCCCCGACGCCGAGATCGCCAGGCTGCTGGGCTGCGCCCAGGCGACCGTCCGCGTCCACGCGTTCCACGCGCTGCACAAGCTCCGGTCGGCACTGACCCCCGTCCCACTCCGCAGAGGCGAGCCATGAACGACCTTTCCCCGCAGCGCGGTGCGGTGAGCGACGTCGAGCAGCGCGTCCGTGACCTGATGCACCGCCACGCCGCCGAGGCCCCGGCCGGGGCGGCGCTGCTCACGGTCGTGCGCGCGGAGAGCCGCCGGCGCGCGCGGCGGACCCGCGTCGTGGTCGGCGCGGTCGTCGCCGTGCTGGCCACCGTCGGGGTCACCGTGCCGCTGCGGCTGGCCGCCGCCCCGGTGGCGGTGGCCGCGCCGTCGGTGCTGGCCTCGCCGTCCGGCCCGCTGACGGTCACGTTCCCGCTCAGCCCGCCACCGTCGGGCGCCGCTCCCGAGGTACGCCTCGCCGCCGGACTCCCGACGCTCAGCCATCCCCTGCCGGACGGCGCCGCCACCGCCACGCTGACGGTCAGCCCTACCCGCCCGCTCGCGACCGGGACCGAGCCGATCATGGTCCGCGGTGTCGTCGGGTACGCCGCGGAATCCGCCGACACGGGGACCTCCCTGATCTGGCAGGAGGCGCCCGGGCAGTGGTTCGAACTGCGCGCGTCCCCCGCCGTGCCGGTCGACCGGCTCGCCGGGTTCGCCAAGAGCCTCCTGCCGCAGCCCGTCAGCGTGCCGGCGCCGTTCACGTTCGCGCTGGTCCCCGACGGGTACACGGTCGACAACATCAGCCCGGCCGCGGTCACCTTCTGCCCGCCGGACGGCACCGCCGACGAGACCTTCGTCGGCAAGCTCACCGTGATGCTGGGCGTGACCGACGAACTGTCCACGGGCCGCGCGGTCGACGTCGCGGGCCGCCCCGGCATCCTGACCGACCAGGTCGACGGCTTCTTCTCGCTGCAGGTCGACCTCGGCGACGGCCGGCTGCTCGTGATCCAGTCCGCGACGCCCGTGCCGCTGCCGGAGCCCGACCTGATCCGCTTCGCGGCGGGGATCACGGTCAACCCCAACGCCACCCCCGGGCAGGGCTGAGGGGGTGGTTCCCAGTAGATCCACCCTAAACCGTACATATGTGCATACGATTCATATGTGCTGGTTGTAACGACTGAGGGTTTACCGGGGTACGAGATCACGACCGTGCTCGGCGAGGTGCTCGGGGTGTGCGCGACGTCGCGGAACCCGTTCGCCGCGGGGCTACGCTCGACCGAGGGCGGCCCGGGCCTCGACATGTCCCAGTTCCTCGTGCAGACCCGGGCGCGCGCCGTCGGCCAGATGGTCCACGTCGCCGAGCAGCGCGGCGCCAACGCCGTCGTCGGCATGCGCTTCGACCACCGCGACTTCACCAACACCTGGGCCGAACTGTGCGCCTACGGCACCGCCGTCGTCGCCGTCCCCCTCCACGCCACCACAGGCGCCCACGCCGCACCGTAATTCCCCCCACCGCTGCCGCGGCGGGGCCCGGCGGGGATTCTCACCCGCACCCCAGATGCGCCGCTCCGCGACGCACTGCCCGCGCCGAGACGCGAGGCAGCACAAGCGGCGCATACGCGCCGCATCCGGTGGTCCCCCCACCTGCGTTCAGCAGCACGGTGCCCCCCGGCCCCATGATCCAAGGACGGTTCCGGCCGTCCGGGTAGCCGCATTCGTCCGTCGATCATGCTGACGGTCGATCCGCTGTGCCCCCGGTCAGCGGTGATGGAGGTCGGTCCCGGGGCTTGCCGGGTTTGCCGTCGCCCCCCGGTGATCCAGGGACGGTTCTGGTCGTGCGGGTGGCCGGATCCGTCCGTCGATCATGGCGGTGGTTGAGCTGTTGTGGCGGGTCGGTGGTGGTGGAGGTTGGTCCTGGGGCCTGTCGGGGTTCGCCGGTGCCTCCCGTCGTGATCCAAGGACGGTTCTGGTCGTGCGGGTGGCCGGATCTGTCCTTTGATCATTGGTCGGGAAGGTGAGCCGTGCGAGGTGTGGTGGTCAGGGCTGCTTGAGTGGCCGACTGCGGTATGCCGCCGCGTCCGGCGGTGCGGTGTTCGCGGTCATGGCACTGAGTGGGCGTGGCGTGCCTCGTGGTGGAGGAATTCTGCCGATTGATCCGCTTCGTCCGGTCGGTGGTGGTGGAGGTTCGCCCTGGGGGCTACCAGGTTCGCCGGTGCCTCCCGTCGTGATCCAAGGACGGTTCTGGTCGTGTGGGTGGCCGGATCCGTCCGTCGATCATGCTGATGGTGGTTGATCCGCTGTGTCGGGTCGGTGGTGGTGGAGGTCGGTCCGGGGCTTGCCGGGTTCGCTGGTGCCTTCCGTCGTGATCCAAGGACGGTTCTGGTCGTGTGGATGGCCGGATCTGTCCTTTGATCATTGGTCGGGGAGGTGAGCCGTGCGGGGTGTGGTGGTCAGGGCTGCTTGAGTGGCCGACTGCGGTGTGCCGCCGCGTCCAGTGGTGCGGTGTTCGCGGTCGTGGGCCCTGAGCGGGTGTGGCATGCCTCGTGGTGGAGTAATTCTGCCGATTGATCCGCTTTGTCCGGTCGGCGGTGATGGAGGCTCGCCTTGGGGGCTGCCGGGGTTGCCGGTGCCTCCCGTCGTGATCCAGGGACGGTTCTGGTCGTGTGGGTGGCCGGATCCGTCCGTCGATCATGCTGGTGGTGCTCGGCGGACAGGGGCTCACCAGGCCAGATCCGCCTTAGAGCTTCCGCCCGGGGGATCGGTCATGGGGCCCGCCGAACGATGCCGGCCGGGGCGGAGGTGGTTGCGGCAATGTCGCCGGTGAGGACGCGGGCCCGCCACCGGAACCGCGGGGCTTGTGCGGCGGTGCCGGGTGCTGGAGTGGCGCGGCTGCGTGGTGGAGGCGGCTACTTCAGGGTGGCGATGACGGCGCCGGCGGAGACGACCTCGCCGACGGTGGCGGAGAGGTCGGTGACGACACCCGACTTGTGGGCGTTGAGGGGTTGCTCCATCTTCATCGCCTCCAGGACGACGATCAGGTCACCCTCGGCGACCGTGTCGCCCTCGGCCACGACGATCTTCACGATCGTGCCCTGCATGGGGCTGGTGAGGGCGTCGCCGCTCGCGGCGCCCGACTGCTTCTTGGTGCCCGAGCGGCGGCGCGGGGCCGGCGAGCCGGCGGCGGCGGGGCCGGCGCCGAAGCCCGCGGGCAGCGACACCTCCAACCGCTTCCCGCCGACCTCGACGACCACCGTCGAGCGCTCCTCGGCGGCGGGCAGGTCGCCGGAGGGGGCGGTGAACGGCGGCACCGTGTTGACCCACTCGGTCTCGATCCAGCGGGTGTGCACCCGGAAGGGGGAGTCGGTGAAGGCCTCGTCGCGCAGGACGGCGCGGTGGAAGGGCAGGGCGGTGGCCATGCCGTCGACGACCATCTCGTCCAGGGCGCGGCGGGCCCGCTCCAGGGCCTGCTCGCGGGTCTCGCCGGTGATGATGACCTTGGCGAGGAGAGAGTCGAAGTTGCCGCCGATGACGCTGCCGGACTCGATGCCGGTGTCGACGCGGACGCCGGGGCCGGTGGGCAGGCGCAGGGTGGTGACGGTGCCGGGGGCGGGCAGGAAGCCGCGGCCCGGGTCCTCGCCGTTGATGCGGAACTCGATGGAGTGGCCGCGCGGGGTGGGGTCCTCGTCGAAGCGGAGCTTCTCGCCGTCGGCGACCCGGAACTGCTCGCGGACCAGGTCGATGCCGGCGGTCTCCTCGCTGACCGGGTGCTCGACCTGGAGGCGGGTGTTGACCTCGAGGAAGGAGATGGTGCCGTCGTTGCCGACGAGATACTCGACGGTGCCGGCGCCGTGGTAGCCCGCCTCGCGGCAGATCGCCTTCGCCGACTCGTGGATCTGGGCGCGCTGGGCGTCGGTGAGGAACGGCGCGGGCGCCTCCTCGACGAGCTTCTGGTGGCGGCGCTGCAGGGAGCAGTCGCGGGTGCCGACGACGATCACGTTGCCGTGCTGGTCGGCGAGGACCTGGGCCTCGACGTGGCGGGGCTGGTCCAGGTAGCGCTCGACGAAGCACTCGCCCCGCCCGAACGCGGCGACCGCCTCGCGGGTCGCGGACTCGAAGAGCGCCGGGATCTCCTCCAGCGTGCGGGCGACCTTCAGGCCGCGGCCGCCGCCGCCGAAGGCGGCCTTGATGGCGACGGGCAGGCCGTGCTCGCGGGCGAACGCGACGATCTCGTCGGCGTCGCGGGCGGGCTCGGCGGTGCCGGGGACGAGGGGCGCGCCGGCGCGCTGGGCGATGTGCCGGGCGGTGACCTTGTCGCCGAGGTCGCGGATCGCCTGCGGGGCCGGGCCGATCCAGGTCAGCCCGGCGTCGATGACGGCCTGGGCGAAGTCCGCGTTCTCGGACAGGAACCCGTAGCCGGGGTGGACGGCGTCGGCGCCCGCGGCGAGGGCGACCTCGACGACCTTCTCGATGCGCAGGTAGGACGTGCCGGGGGTGTCGCCGCCGAGGGCATAGGCCTCGTCGGCGAGGCGGGTGTGCAGCGCGTCGCGGTCGGAGTCCGCATAGATCGCGACGCTGGCCAGGCCGGCGTCCTGGCAGGCGCGGATGACGCGGACGGCGATCTCGCCCCGGTTGGCAATCAGAACCTTGCGCACGCTGAACGCTCCCTTGGGTAACCCTCAGCCGCAGTCTAAGCGACCTGTACGACAAGTCCCGCTGCCAACAATGTCATAGTCAAATCAACCCTATTAAGCTTATGTCGTGTCTACTACGCGTTTGATGATCATGGGGTTGATCTCCTACCTGCAGCCCGTCCACGGTTACGACATCCGCAAGGAGCTGACCAGCTGGAACGTGGAGAGCTGGGCCAACGTCCAGCCGGGGTCGATCTATCACGCGTTGCGCAAGCTGGCCGAGGAGGGCCTGCTCGAGGCGGTCGACACCGAGCAGGTGGACGGGCGTCCGGCCCGCACGAGGTACCAGCTGACCAAGGCCGGCGAGGTCGAGTATCAGGCCATGCTGCGCCGGTACTGGTGGGAGTACGCGGAGCCGGTCGACCCCTTCCAGGCCGCCTTCGCTTTCCTGCCGTCGCTGCCGCGCCCCGAGGCGGTCGGCGCGCTGCGGGCCAGGGCGCGGCTCCTCAACGACTGGGTTGCAACCTATCGCGACAGTATCGACGAGTGGATCGCCGACAAACCGCCGCACGTGGGCTGGCAGCTGGAGCTCACGGCGGTGCGCGCCGAGGCGGAGGCCCGCTGGTGCCAGGACGTGGCCGCGCGGGTCGAGGCCGGCGAGGGTGCGCACTTCAACGAGGGTGGGCAGAGCCCCGATGCCTGGCGCGCGGCGATCCGTGAGCAGTTCGGCGACCCGCAGGACGACGAGGATGAGGTTTAAAACGCGATATAACGCGCTTGACTAGTGGTTTATATCGCGTTAGGTTGACCCGCGTAGCACACAGACGACAGGGGAGACCGTCATGATCGAGACGAAGGGTCTGCGGAAGTCGTACCGCTCACGGGCCGGTCGGGAGACCAAGGTCGTCGAGGCGGTCCGGGGGGTCGACCTCTCCGTCCGGGAGGGGGAGATCTACGGGTTCCTCGGCCCCAACGGCGCCGGCAAGACCACGACGCTGCGGATGCTGGCCACGCTCATCACGCCCGACGGCGGCGAGGCGGTCATCGCCGGCGCCGACCTGCTCAAGCACCCGGGCGAGGTCCGCCGCCGGATCGGTTACGTCGCCCAGGGCGGCAGCACCTGGGACGAGAGCACCGCGCGCGAGGAGCTGGTCCTGCAGGCCCGCTTCTACGGCATCCACAAGGCCGAGGCGCTCGAGCGGGCCGACAAGGCGCTCGCGGCGTTCCAGCTCACCGAGTACGCCGACCGCAAGACCAAGACCTACTCCGGCGGCCAGCGCCGGCGGGTCGACATCGCGCTCGGCATCATCCACGGGCCGAAGGTCGTCTTCCTCGACGAGCCGACCACCGGCCTCGACCCGCAGAGCCGCGCCCACATGTGGGACGAGGTGCGCCGCCTGCGCGCCGAGGGCATGACGGTCTTCATCACCACCCACTACCTCGACGAGGCCGACGCGCTCTGCGACCGGATCGCGATCATGGACCACGGCGAGATCGTCACCGAGGGCACGGTCGACGCGCTCAAGCGCGAGGTCGCCGGCGACGTCGTGACCGTCGGCACCGCCGGAGCATCCGCTGAAACGGCGATCGCGCTGCTCAGGAACCAGGACTACGTCCGCAAGCTCGAAGAACACGCCAAGAACGAGCTCCGGCTGTACGTGGACGAGGGCGCCGTCGCGATCCCGCACATCCTCCGCGTGCTCGACCACGCCGGCGTGCAGCTCACCCAGATGGAGCTGCACCGCCCCAGCCTCGATGACGTCTTCCTCACCAAGACCGGCCGTTCACTTCGGGAAAGCTGAGCAGCGATGAAATTCCTCCGTGACACCTGGCTCGTCTTCGCCCGCCAGATGCAGCTCATGCTCCGCCAGCCGGTGTGGCTGATCGTCGGGGTCATCCAGCCGCTCTTCTACCTTCTGCTCTTCGCGCCGCTGCTGAAGCCGGCGCTCGGCGTGAAGACCAACGCCGAGGCCTACGAGCTGTTCGTGCCGGGCCTGCTGGTGCTGCTGGCCATGTTCGGCTCGCTGTTCACCGGCTTCGGGCTGATCGCCGAGCTGCGCGCGGGCGTCATCGAGCGGAGCCGGGTCACCCCGGTCAGCCGCCTGGCGCTGCTGGTCGGCCGCTCGCTGCGCGACGTCGTGTCGCTGCTGTTCCAGGCGGCGCTCATCGTCATCGTCGCGGTCGGGTTCGGCCTGAGCGTCGGCGTCCTGGACGTGCTCGCCGCGTTCGCGCTGATGGCGGTCATCTCGCTGATGCTGTCGGCGTTCTCCTACGCGATCTCGCTGAAGCTGCGCAGCGAGGACGCCCTCGCGCCGCTGCTGAACACGATCTCGCAGCCGCTGCTGCTGACCGCCGGCATCCTGCTGCCGCTCACGTTCGCCCCGGCGTGGCTCAAGCGCGTCGCCGACTGGAACCCGTTCTCGTGGGCCACCGACGGCGTCCGGGCCCTCTTCGCCGGAAACCCCGGCGCCGACTCGGTCTGGCAGGCGGGCGTCGTCATCGGCGGTCTGACCCTGATCACCGTGGTCTGGGCCTCCCGCGCCTTCGCCAGGGGCGTCCGTTAGGCCGGTCAACTTTACCGGTAACGACAATCACCGTCACGGCCCCTTCCACCACGGGAGGGGCCGTGACACCGTCAGGCGGTGCCCAAACTCGTCCGCGACCGCCTCACCTGGGTGATCTACGTCCAGCTGTCCCTGTGGTGCTACTTCCTCTACGGGTTCGGGCCGGTCGCCCCGCTGCTGCGCGACGAGCTGCACATCAGCAGGACCCTCGCGAGCCTGCACGGGACCGGGTTCGCCGTCGGCGGCATCGTCGGCGGCGCCGTCATTCCGGCGTTGACCCGCCGGTACGGGCGGCACCGCCTCATCTGGGCCGGCCTGACGCTGATCAGCGGCGCCGCCGCGGGCATGTTCGCCGCGCACCACCTGGCGCTGACCCTGACGTTCGCCACCCTCGCGAGCTTCGGCGGGTCGTTGCTGGTCAACGGCATCGTCGCGGCGCTCACCGAGCACCACGGGACCGCCGGGCCGGCCGCGATCAGCGAGGCCAACGCCGCCGCGGCCGCCGTCGGCCTGGTCGCGCCGCTGGTCGTCGGGCTCGCCTACGGCACCGGTCTCGGGTGGCGGGCCGGGCTGGTCCTCGTGGTGGTCCCCACCGTCCTGTTGGCGGTGTTCGCCGGTGTACGGGCACCCGAGCCGCTCCAGCACGGCACCGCCGACGGTAGGCGCGCCCGCCGGCTCCCCGCCACCTACTGGCTGGCCGCGACCAGCCTGTTCGCGACCGGTTCGGTGGAGGTCTGCCTGACGCTGTGGGGCAGCGACGTGCTCCGCGACCACGCCCACGTGTCCGCCGGGGTGGCGACGGCGGCCGTGTCGACCATGATCGCCGGGATGGTGACCGGGAGGGTCGTCGGCGGGCGGCTGCTGCTGCGGTACCGCCCGACCCGCATGCTCCTGGCGGCGCTCGCCGTGTCCGCCGCCGGGTTCGCGCTGTTCTGGTCGGCGACCGTGCCCTGGCTGGCGATGGCGGGCCTGTTCGGCTGCGGGCTCGGCTGCGGCCTGCACTACCCGCTCGGGATCGGCCTCGCCCTCGCCCACTCCGACGGGCAGCCGGACCTGGCCGCGGCCCGGGCCTCGTTCGCCGTCGGGATCTCGTTCGCGGTGGCGCCGTTCGCGCTGGGCTCGCTCGCCGACCGGGTCGGGCCGCACACCGCGTTCCTGCTCGTGCCGGCGTTCCTGCTGCTGAGCGCCGCGGTGGTGGCGCGCCTGGAGAGACTCACGGGGCGCGCCACCCTGATCACCGCGCAGACCGCGGCGCCGGTCAGAGCCGCCGAGCCAGTGTGAGCCCGTCGGCGATCGGGATGAGCACCGACTCGACCCGGTCGTCGGCGAGGACCCGCTGGTTGAACTCGACGATCGCGAGGGTGCCGTGGTCGCCCGGGTCCGGGTCGAGCACGTGCCCGTGGCGCAGCACGTTGTCCACCAGGATCAGGCCGCCGGGCCGCGTCCGGGGCACGACCGCCTCCCAGTAGCCGAGGTAGCCGGTCTTGTCCGCGTCGATGAAGGTCAGGTCGAGGTGCGGCTCGGCCGGCAGCGCGCCGAGGGTCTCCGCGGCCGGCCCGATCCGCAGCTCGATGCGGTCGTCGAGGCCGCCGCGCCGCCAGTACCGCCGGGCGATCGACGTGAACTCCTCCGACACGTCCAGGCAGGTCAGCCGGCCGCCGTCGGCGAGGCCGCGGGCGATCGCGATCGACGACAGCCCGGTGAACGTGCCGATCTCCAGGGCCTGCCGGGCGCCGCTGATCCGGGTGAGCATCGTCAGCAGCGCCGCCTGCTCCGGCGCGACCTGCATGCCCGCGTCGCGCGGCAGCGCCGCCGCGGTCTCCTCGATCAGGTCGCGGACCAGTTCGTCGGGCTCGCTGCCGTTGGCGACGACATACGCGTGCAGCGCGTCGGTGAGGGCAAGTGTCTGTCTCGTCATGATTCGATCCTGCCCCGCCAGAAGTCGGTGATGCGGACCCCGAGGATCGACAGCAGCACCCGCAGCGTCGGCAGCGACAGGCCCACGACGTTGCCGTGGTCGCCCTCGATCCGGTCGACGAACACGCCGCCGAGCCCGTCGATGGTGAACGCGCCGGCCACGTGCAGCGGCTCGCCCGTCGCCACGTACGCGGCGATCTCCTCGTCGTCGGGCTCCGCGAAGTGCACGACGGTGCCGACGGTCTTCGACGTGTTGCTGCCGGACTCGGCGTCGACCAGGCAGTGGCCGGTGTACAGCACACCGGAGCGGCCGCGCATCGCCTTCCAGCGGGCGACCGCCTCGTCGGCGTCGGCCGGCTTGCCGAGCACGTCGCCGTCGAGCTCGAGCACCGAGTCGCACCCCATGACCAGAGCGTCGGTGCCCGCCACCCCGGCTGACTCGGCGACGGCGAGGGCCTTGAGCTCGGCGAGCGTGCCGGCGAGGGCGGCGCCGCCGGCCGCCTGGATCGCGGACTCGTCGACACCGCTCACGATGACCCGCGGCTCGATTCCGGCGGCCTGCAGCAGCCGGCGGCGGGCGGGGCTGGCAGAGGCGAGGATGAACGTCTTCACGGGACGGACGTTAGTACCATCGCGGCCATGCGGAAGCTCTGGGCGGAGTTCAAGGCGATCGCGATCGGCGGCTCGGTCCTGGACCTGGCGCTCGGCTTCATCATCGGATCGGCCTTCGCCACGCTCGTCCAGTCCTTCGTCACCAACCTGTTCCTGCAGGCGGTCGCCGCCGTGGTCGGCGAGCCCGACTTCCAGCAGCTGAAGATCACGGTGCACCGCACGCCGATCAAGTACGGCGTGTTCCTCAACGACCTGCTGCAGTTCATCCTGCTGGCGGTCGCCCTGTTCGTGATCATCAAGTTCATGACCTGGATCGGCGTGGAGCGGGGCAGGTCGCTGGACCAGCGGCAGTGCCCGTTCTGCTACGACCGGGTGCCGGCCGCGGCGCTGATCTGCCGCTCGTGCGGGCAGCAACTGGTCGAGGACCTGCCGACGCTCGCCCAGGCCGAGCTCCTGCAGGACGAGCGCGAGGCCCGCCGCTGGCCGACGCTGCCGGCCCTGCCGCCGATCGTCATCCCACGCCGGCGCCCGCCGACCGGCCGGCCACCGGCGGGCGAGCCGCCTGTCAGCGAGCCCCCTGTGAACGATCCCACTGCCGGCGAGCCTCCGGCGGGTGGCGGCGCTAGCGCCAGCGGGGACGAGCCGCCGGCCGGGCGCTCTGGCGCCAGTGCGACACCGGCTGAGGAGCCACCGCCGCAGCGGCGGGACGGCTGAAGAGCACCCCGACGATCGCCGCGACCTCCTCGGCCGTCGGCGTGCCGCGGACGACCTTGAACAGCGGTTCCTCGGCCACAGGACCTCCCGGAAAGTACGCGAAACGTTGCCGTCCTGCGAGCATACGCATGCATCGGCGGCGCATACTCAAGCGGAACGGGAGTCGATGGCGAGCTTGGGGGGCGCATTGACAAACGCCCCATTCCGGGCCGCATCGATGCTCATCGTCGGCGCGCTCCTCGCGGTACTGCTGCCCGGGGTGTCCGCAGCGCGTGAGGGCGAGCAGCCGGCGTCGGTGTCCGCGTCGCTGCGGTATCAGATCACGTTCGCGGCGCGCTCCTGCGGCTCGTACGACGACGTCATGGCCAACCGGGTCCGCGACGACCGCATCGAGGCGGCGTCCGCCCCCGGCCGCGCCAGCGCCTACAAGGACGGCCAGGCGGTCGACCCGGCCGTCGAGGCGGCCAACGGGGCCGGCTGCACCGCCCTGCCCGGCTGGCACTTCTCGCTGGGGCCCGGGCAGGAGAAGAAGGGCGCGCTGTCGACGGTGACCATGCCGGCGGTCGACTCCGGCGCGACCGCCGCCCAGGTGCCGCTGCTGGACGCGGCCGGCCACAAGACCGACAAGCTCATCGACGGCGCGGTCACCCTGCAGCTGACCCCGGAGCAGGCGAGCGCCTCCTCGCACCGGCAGCTGTGGGTGCAGGGCGGCACGCCGGGCGACCCGCTGCTCGCCGCGGCGCTGCCCGGGCACGGGTTCGGCGTCCTGCGCTGCGGCGCCGACGGCCACGCCGGCGGCAACGTCCAGTGGCTCGGCTTCCCCGCCGGGGCGCGGCACGTGCTCTGCTTCGCGTACTACGTGAAGTCCGCGCAGGCCCCGGCCACGCTCGTGGTGAAGGCCCGCACGACGGCCCCGGCCGGCTACCAGCAGCGGTTCGCCTTCGACGCCTCCGCCAGCTACGCCGCCGACAAGCGGATCTACGCCGACGCGAAGACCGACGCGACCCTGGTGCGCAGCTCCGGCGGCCAGCCCGGCACGGTCGTGTCGCGGACCCCGGCGGGCTGGACGCTCACCGACCTGAGCTGCGGCAAGAGCGGTGCCGGGCGCAGCCTCACCGCCACCGACCTGCCGACGGGCGCCGCCACCGTCACGCTCGCCCCCGGCGAGGTCGTCACCTGCACGTTCACCTACACCCCGCCGGTCGCGCCGCCGGGGCTGACGCTGCGGCTGTTCGGCGACGCGCCCGGCGGCGCGTTCAACCTGTCCGTCGCCTCGGGCGGCGGCGCCGACCCGCCGCGCCTGCTGCAGGCCGCGCCGGCAGGTGACGGCTCCGCCACCGTCGCGACCGGCGCCGACCTGAGCACGCTGCTGCCGGGGGCGTATCCGGTGACGCTCACCGCCCCGGCCGGCGAGACCGACGCGTGGTCGCTGACCGGGGTCGGCTGCGGGTCGACCGAGCTCAAGCCGGAGGGCATGTCCGTCACCGTCATGATCGCCGCCGGCGCCCCGACCGACTGCGCGCTGCGGGTGACCCGCAAGGGCGGCAGCATCCAGCTGCGGTCGGTGACGGTCGGCGGGATCGGCGCGGCGTCGTTCGTCATCGCGCCGCGCGGCGAGGGCTCGCCCGGCTGGTCCGGGGTGGCGACCACGACCGCGTTCGGCGAGGCCGCGATCGCCCAGGGCATCCCGGCGGCGCTGCCGCTCGGCGACTACGTGGTGACCCCGCTGCCGCCCCTGGCGACGGTCGAGGGCAGCTGGCGGCTGAGCTCGTTCGCCTGCGACCCGGGCGAGTCGCAGGACGTGCCCAACGTCGGCGCCGACGTCGTGCCGCTCACCGCCGCCGTGCCCGCCGCGAAGTGCACCGCGTCCTACCTGTTCGTCGAGGCGCACCAGCTGCAGGTCACGGTCCGCTTCGCGGGCAGCACCAGCGGCCGCGACGGCCCGATCGTGCTGGATGTGGACTGCACCGACGGCTCGACCGGCCGGGTCGTGCTGCCCGGGGACGACAACAGCGAGGCGTCGCTGCCCACGCCGCTGGGCTTCCTGGACCCGGCGAAGTGCACGGTGCAGCGCCCGGCGACACCCGCCGCGCCCGGCGCCGCGGTGGCCGTCGGCGCGACGGTCGACCCCGCGCCGGGCAACGCGCCGCTGCCGATCCCCGGCACCGTCGTCGTCGGCGAGGAGGCCGGCGCCGACGTCGACCTGTACACGGTGACGGTCACGGTGACCTTCACCGCCGACGACAGGGCACCGACCCAGCAGAAGGTCCTCGACACGTTCCGGGTCCTGCCGGTGGCTCTGATCGGCGCCGGTCTGGTCGGTATCGGTCTCGTCATCCTATTGATCATGGTCTTGCGGTCCCGCACCGACTGAGACGGGTGATCTCGCCCAGGTCCGGGCTGTCTGGAACGTGCGCTCGTTCGGTAGCGTCTGTGGTGATGACGCAGTCCACGTCCCTGATTGCTGAGCGCTATCGATTGATCGAGTCGCTCGGCGCCGGTGGCATGGGCCGGGTGTGGCTCGCCCGCGACGAGATGCTGCGCCGCGACGTCGCGATCAAGGAGGTCATCCCGCCCGAGGGGCTGACCGCCGAGGAGCGCGAGGAGCTGCGGCTGCGCACCCTCCGGGAGGCCCGCGCCGCGGCCCGCCTCAACGACGCGAACGTCGTGCGGATCTACGACGTCGTGCAGACCGAGCAGGCACCGTGGATCGTGATGGAGTACGTGCCGTCGCGGTCACTCCATCAGGTGATCACCGACGACGGGCCGCTGCCGCCGGAGCGGGTCGCGCAGATCGGGCTCGCCGTGCTCAACGCGCTGAAGGCCGCGCACGCCGCCGGGGTGCTGCACCGCGACGTGAAGCCCGGCAACGTGCTGCTCGCCGACACGGGCCGGGTGGTGCTCACCGACTTCGGCCTCGCGGTCTTCGAGGGCGGCGACGGCGCCGTCACCCGACCCGGCCTGATCCTCGGGTCACCGCAGTACATCTCCCCGGAGCGCGCGCGAGAGGGCACCTCCGGACCGGAGTCCGACCTGTGGTCGCTCGGTGCCACGCTCTACGCGGCCGTCGAGGGCCGCTCGCCGTACGCGCGCTCCACGACGTACGCGACGCTGACGGCCCTCGCGACCGAGGACCCCGACCCGCCGACCCGCGCGGGCGTGCTGAAGCCGGTCCTCAACGCGCTGCTGCGCAAGGACCCGAAGGCGCGCGCCGCCGTCGCCGAGACCGAGCGGCTGCTGCAGCGGGCCGCGTCGGGGGAGGGCCGCGCCTGGTCCTGGACCCTGCCCGCGCTGCCCCGGCCGCGCCGCTCGCGGGAAGGCCACCCTTCGGGCCTGCGCAGCTCCTCCAGCGGCCCGTCGCGAGGCTCGTCGCACCCGCTCGGCGGGGGGTCGCCGCGGCCGGAGGCGCCGGTCAGCTCGCCGCCCGCGGGCCTGGACCAGGACAGCCCGGCGCAGGTCGCCGAGGACGCCGCGGCCCGGATCGACTTCCCCGGCAAGGCCCGCGGCAGCGCGCCCGTCGGCGCCGGCCTCTACTCCCGCGGTGCGGTTCCCGCCCCCGTGGTGGTGCCGGTCAGCGACGACGTCGCGACGGTGCCGCCCGGCCAGCACCGCGGCCGCTGGATCGCCGCGGTCCTCGTCGCGCTGGCCCTGCTCGTCGGGGCCGTGATTCTGATCGCCGACTCGGGCGACGACCCGCCGCAGACGCTGCCGACCGGCGCGCAGGCCACCGGGCTGGGGGCCGGGCCCGCCACGTCCGGCGCCGCGGGCCCGGCGTCGGGCAGCCCCGCCGCGAGCGCGTCGCCGGACGTCCGCGGCACCTTCGGCGGCACCGTGATGGACCTGCCGGCCGGCTTCCACTGGGAGACCGACGCCAAGTACGGCTGGGCGGTCGCGGTGCCGGACGGCTGGGTGCGCACGGTGAAGAAGCCCAGCTACCCGTCGATGATCTCGTTCGTCGACCCGCTCGACGGCCGGTGGGAGGTGGCGATCGACACCTCCTTCAACCCGCCGAAGGGCGACCCGGCCGCCGACTGGCGCGAGCAGGAGGCGGCGCGGCTCAAGGACGGGATGTACCCGGGCTACGAGCAGGTCGGGATCGGCACGGTCAACTTCCGGGACGGCTGGGCCTGCGCGGACTGGCAGTGGCGGTACACGGCGCCCAGCGGCCGCCTGCACATCTCCAACATGGGCTGCCGGGTCAACCCGGGCCGGGGCCACGCCATCTACTGGCAGACCCCGGACGCGCAGTGGGAAGACTCCGCCACCGTCAACAAGTTCAACATCATCAAGGTGTCGTTCAGGGTGACGGCCTGACCTACAGCGGGATGTTGCCGTGCTTCTTCGGCGGCAGGGTCTCCCGCTTGGTGCGCAGCAGCCGCAGCGCCCGCACGATCTCCACCCGAGTCGCCGACGGCGCGATGACCCCGTCGACGTAGCCGCGCTCCGCCGCCACGTACGGGTTGGCGAGGGTGTCCTCGTACTCCTGGATCAGCTCGGCGCGCAGGCCGGCCGGGTCCTTCGCGTCGCGCAGCTCCTGGCGGTACAGGATGTTGACCGCGCCCTGCGCGCCCATGACCGCGATCTGCGCGGTCGGCCAGGCGAAGTTGAGGTCGGCGCCGAGGTGCTTGGAGCCCATGACGTCGTAGGCGCCGCCGTACGCCTTCCGGGTGATGACCGTGACCTTCGGGACGGTGGCCTCGGCGTAGGCGTAGATGAGCTTCGCGCCGCGCCGGATGATGCCGTCCCACTCCTGGCTGGCGCCCGGCAGGAAGCCCGGCACGTCGACGAACGTGAGGATCGGGATGTTGAACGCGTCGCAGGTCCGCACGAAGCGGGCCGCCTTCTCCGACGCGTCGATGTCCAGGCAGCCGGCGAAGTGCATCGGCTGGTTGGCCACGACGCCGACCGGGTGGCCCTCGACCCGGCCGAAGCCGATCAGGATGTTCTGCGCGAACAGCGGCTGCACCTCGAGGAAGTCCTCGACGACCGACTCGATGACCGTGTGCATGTCGTACGGCTGGTTCGCCGAGTCCGGGATGACGGTGTCCAGCGCCAGGTCGTCCTCGGACACCTCCAGCGAGGCCGGCAGCGGCACGACCGGCACGTCGTCCATGTTGTTGGACGGCAGGTAGGACAGCAGGGCCTTCACGTACTCGATCGCGTCGTCCTCGTCGGTGGCGAGGTAGTGCGCGTTGCCGGACTTGGTGTTGTGCGTCCGGGCCCCGCCCAGCTCCTCGAACTCGACGTCCTCGCCGGTCACCGTCTTGATCACGTCGGGGCCGGTGATGAACATGTGCGAGGTCTGGTCGACCATCACGGTGAAGTCGGTGACGGCGGGGGAGTACACCGCACCGCCCGCGCACGGCCCCATGATCAGTGAGATCTGCGGGATGACGCCCGACGCCCGGACGTTGCGGAAGAAGATCTCGCCGTAGAGCCCGAGCGAGACGACCCCCTCCTGGATGCGCGCGCCGCCGGAGTCGTTGATCCCGACCACCGGGCAGCCGATCTTCATCGCCAGGTCCATGACCTTCACGATCTTCTCGCCGAAGACCTCGCCGAGGCTGCCGCCGAAGATCGTGAAGTCCTGCGCGAAGACGCAGATCTGCCGCCCGTCGACGGTGCCGTACCCGGTGACGACGCCGTCGCCGTACGGGCGCGACTGCTCCATCCCGAAGTTGGTCGACCGGTGCCTGGCCAGCTCGTCGAGCTCGACGAACGAGCCGGGGTCCAGCAGCAGCTCGATCCGCTCGCGTGCGGTCTTCTTGCCCCTGGCGTGCTGCTTCTCCACGGCCCGGGCGGACCCCGCGTGCACGGCCTCGTCGGTCCGCCGGCCCAGATCGGCGAGCTTCCCCGCGGTCGTGTGGATGTCAGCGCCGACACCAGCCTGCTCAATGGTCACGTTCGGCATCGTAATCGGGCGGAGATACGGTCGACCTGTGAACATTTACACCGACCTGGAGCGCCCCCCGCTGCATGCAGCCGCGCTCCGGCACGCGCTGGTCGTCCCCGGCGGGCTCTGGACCGACCTGCGCGTGGTCGAGGAGACCGGCTCGACCAACGCCGATGCCGCCGAGGCCGCGCGGGCCGGCGCCGCCGAAGGTCTGGTGATCGTCGCCGAGCGGCAGACCGCGGGGCGGGGCCGGCTGGGCCGGCAGTGGCAGTCACCGCCGCGGGCCGGCCTGGCGCTGAGCATCCTGCTGCGCCCGGTGGTGCCGGTGTCGCGCTGGGGCTGGCTGCCGCTCCTGACCGGGGTCGCGCTGGCCGACTCCGTGCGCCGCGTCGCCCGCCTCGACGCCTACCTGAAGTGGCCCAACGACCTGCTGCTGCAGGGCGACCGCAAGACCGCCGGCATCCTCGCGGAGGGGGTCGGCGACGGCGCGGTGGTGGTCGGCATCGGGCTCAACACCACGCTGCGCGAGCACGAGCTGCCCCGTCCCGACGCGACGTCCCTCGCCCTCGCGGGCGCCGCCAGTGCCGACCGCGACCCGCTGCTGCGCGCCCTGTTGCGCGGGTTCGAGGAGGTGTACCGGCAGTGGCAGGCCGGCGACGACTCCGGCATCCGCGAGGCGTACCTCTTCCACTGCGGCACCATCGGCCGGCGGGTCCGGGTCGACCTTCCCGGCGGCGCCACGCTCGACGGCACGGCCACCGGCGTCGACGTCGACGGCCGGCTGCAGGTCACGGACGTGTTCGGGAAGGTGCACGAGGTCGCCGCCGGGGACGTGGTGCACGTCCGCGCAGAGACGACCGGGTAGGCCAATGTCGCACCGGGTCGGGACGGTCTAGCCTCCACCTCGACATTCATGAACGAGGAGGTTGGCGTGGGGTTCCCGGAAAGCGTCCTGACCAAGGACGAGCAGGTGGTGCTGCACCTGCACCCCCACTGGAAGGCACTGTTCCTGCCGGTGCTCTGGTTCGTCCTCACCGCCGCCGCGGTCGTGGCCATTTCCCTGTTCACGGGGGTGGGCATGATCGGCACGCTGATCGCGGCCGGGGTCGGCCTGGTGATCGTGCTCGTCGTCACCGTGTGGCCGTGGATCAAGTGGAAGACCACGCACTACGTCTTCACCAACGAGCGGGTGATCATGCGCAGCGGCGTGTTCTCGCGCAGCGGCCGGGACATCCCGCTGGGCCGGGTCAACGACGTGTCGTTCTCGCACTCGCTCTTCGAGCGGATGCTCGGCTGCGGCACGCTGACCATCGAGTCGGCCGGTGAGCGGGGTCAGGTGCAGCTCACCGACATCCCGCAGGTGGAGAAGACCCAGAGCATGCTCTACGAGCTGGTCGACGCGGACCGGCAGAAGCACACCTTCGGCGACGACGACCGGCAGGCCCTCGTCGACGAGATCAAGAACGACGCGGCGTCCTGATTCTGGTCAACGGTGGCCGGCGGGTTCATTGAGGGTCAGCTCGCCGGCGCCGTCCTCCTCGGGGTGGCGCGGCACCGGCGCGACGGCCACGTCGGTCAGCGCCACCTCCAGGGCCTCGACCTCGGCCTCCAGTTCGGCGTCCGCGATCACCTGCGGGTCGTCGGAGGCCACCGGCGTCTGGAAGACGAACGTCCGGTACGCCCAGAAGCGGAACACCATCGCGATGCCGATGCCGAGCGCGCTGGCGATGTTGAAGGCCAGCCGGTCGGCGCTGTTGGTCTCGCTGAAGCCCAGCCCGTACTTCGCCACCGCGAGGACCGCGCTCTGGATCAGCAGGCCGACGCCGTTGAGCGCGAAGAACAGCGTGTACTCCCGCCGCATGCTCTGGCGGTCGCTGTGACGGTAGGTCCACTGCCGGTTGAGGAAGTAGGACGCCGTCGTGGCCACGACGGCCGCGACGATCTTCGCCTTCAGCGGGCCGATCGACAGCAGCAGGTTGAGCACCGCGAAGTCGATGATCGTGTTGATCCCGCCGACCGCCAGGAACTTGAACAGCTCGGTCACGAGCGAGCGGTGCCGCTCGGGGACATACCGGTCGCGAAGATTGCTGGCAAGGCGCACCGTGCAACCTTACGGTAGGTCGCCAAGCATCGCCCTGGGTACGGCGCAGACTGCGGGCCAGCTCACCCGCATCTTGACCCCTGCGCAACCAGGCTGTTACCTGCCGCTGCGTTTGAACTTCAGTTTATGCCGGTCAGGCCGTCTTTCGGAACACGATCTGCCGATAGCTCCAGAAACGGAACAGCGTCCCGAACGCCATGCCGACCACGTTGGCCGCGATGTTGTCGGCGAGCTTGCCCTCGAACCAGGGCCACACCGAGCCGAGCCCGTAGTGGCTCGCCCACAGGCAGAGCAGGCCGATCAGCAGGCCGACCAGGTTGAACAGGAAGTACAGCGTGTATTCGCGGCGCAGGTTGGTGCGCTCGCGGTCCCGCCAGGTCCAGAACCGGTTGCCGATGAAGGCGACGGTCGCCGCCACCACCGTGGAGATCGTCTTCGCCAGAAGGGTCGGCGTGCCGCCGAAGAGCAGCACGTTGAAGATGGCGACGTCCACGATGAACGCCACGATCCCGACCGTCCCGAACTTCCCCAGCTCGTGGACGAGGTGCTCGAAGCGTGCGAACAGGCCGCGCAGGCCGCCCGGCCGTGGCTCGGACGCCACCGACTGCAGTTCCGTCACGTGGCAGAGGGTACGGCACCGCTGACCCCAGCGGGCGCACCTGCCACAGACCGCACGGTTTGCGCATTGATGCGCGGTTGACGAAAAGTTCACGCGTGATTCTGCGAACGGCCGCGAGATTCTCCGGTCCTTGTGCAAGGTTTCACAAGCTCTCACGCTGCCCGGCCCGGTTGACCGGTTTAGGCTGAGGGAAATCAGTAGAACGCATTCACGGCCGCTCGCAGCATCGCGCGCCGTGCTTTGGCATTTGCGCCTACAGGTCAACGCCGACCACAGGGAGATTCTCGATGTCAGCACCGGTCACGGTCCCGGGTCTCGACCAGGCACCCACCGCCCATTCCAAGCTCCTCGCCTGGGTCCGCGAAGTCGCCGAGCTCACCACCCCCGACCGGGTGGTCTGGTGTGACGGCTCCGAGGGTGAGTGGCGCCGCATCACCGACGAGCTCGTGGACAAACAGGTCCTGGTGCGGCTGCGGCAGAAGCCCAACTCGTTCTGGGCCCGCACCGACCCGTCGGACGTCGCCCGGGTCGAGGAGCGCACGTTCATCTGCTCCGCGGACGAGGCCGACGCCGGCCCCACGAACAACTGGATGGCGCCCGCGGAGATGAAGCGGGTGATGACGGAGCTGTACGACGGCTCGATGCGCGGCCGCACGATGTACGTGGTGCCGTTCTGCATGGGCCCGCTGACCGCCGAGCGGCCGATGTTCGGCGTCGAGCTGACCGATTCCCCGTACGTCGTCGCCTCCATGCGGATCATGACCCGGATGGGTGCCGACGTGCTCGACCGGATGGGTGCCGACGCGCCGTTCGTGCCCTGCCTGCACTCCGTCGGCGCGCCCCTCGCACCCGGCGAGCAGGACGTCGCGTGGCCGTGCAGCGACACCAAGTACATCTCCCACTTCCCGGAGAGCCGGGAGATCTGGAGCTACGGGTCCGGGTACGGCGGCAACTCGCTGCTGGGCAAGAAGTGCTTCTCGCTGCGCATCGCCAGCGTCATGGGCCGCGACGAGGGCTGGCTCGCCGAGCACATGCTCATCCTCAAGCTGACCGGACCGTCCGGCCAGGTGAAGTACGTGGCCGCCGCGTTCCCCAGCGCCTGCGGCAAGACCAACCTGGCGATGCTGGAGCCGACCATCCCCGGCTGGAAGGTCGAGACGCTCGGCGACGACATCGCCTGGATGCGCTTCGGCGCGGATGGGCGGTTGTACGCCGTCAATCCCGAGTTCGGCCTGTTCGGCGTCGCGCCCGGCACCGACTGGAAGACCAACCCCAATGCGATGCGGACCCTCGCGAAGGGCAACTCGGTCTTCACCAACGTCGCGCTGACCGACGACGGCGACATCTGGTGGGAGGGCATGGGCGAGCCGCCCGCGCACCTCACCGACTGGAAGGGCCGCGACTGGACGCCCGACTCGGACGAGCCGTCGTCGCACCCGAACTCGCGCTTCTGCACGCCGATCGAGCAGTGCCCGATCCTCGCCGACGAGTACGCCGACCCGCGCGGCGTGCCGATCGACGCGATCCTCTTCGGCGGCCGGCGCAAGACCACGATCCCGCTGGTCACCGAGGCCCGCGACTGGGTGCACGGCGTCTACCTCGGCGCGACCCTGTCCAGCGAGACCACCGCGGCGGCCACCGGCAAGGTCGGCGTGGTCCGCCGCGACCCGATGGCCATGCTGCCCTTCATCGGCTACAACGCCGGCGACTACTTCGCCCACTGGATCGAGATGGGCAAGGGCGCCTCCTCCGGCACCGCGCAGCTGCCCAGGATCTTCTACGTCAACTGGTTCCGCCGCGGCGACGACGGCCGCTTCCTGTGGCCCGGCTTCGGTGAGAACGCCCGCGTCCTGAAGTGGGTCGTCGAGCGCATCGAGGGCACCGCCGACGCCGTCGAGACCCCCATCGGCCGGGTGCCGGCGCCCGGCGCGCTCGACGTCGACGGCCTCGACCTCACGGCCGAGGACCTCGCCGCGGTCCTGCGGGTCGACGCCGACGAATGGCGGGCGGAGATCCCCCAGGTGGTCGAGTGGTTCGAGCGGTTCGGCGACAAACTGCCCGGGGTCCTCTGGGCCGAGCTCGACGCCCTGAAGGCCCGGCTCGACGTCGCATAGTGGCTGGTCGGCGGCCGGTCAGTCGGCAGATCGGCCGCCCACCCACCCGCCGTTCAGCACTGTCCGGTGCACGGCTGACGGTGTCGCTTTGCCCGGTAGGTCGCTACTCTTCTCGACCGTGGGCCTGCGTGACGTGGTGTATTCGTTGTACGAGAAGCGTCTCGCCCGACGGCTGCACGGCAAACCTCAGCCGCGACACGTCGGGGTGATCGTCGACGGCAACCGGCGCTGGGCGCGCGAGATGGGCTACGTCGATCCCAACGACGGCCATCGCGTCGGCGCCGAGCGGATCAAGGAGCTCCTGCGCTGGTGCGACGGCGCCACGGTGAAACACGTCACCCTGTGGCTGTTGTCCACCGACAACCTGTCCCGCCCCGCCGCCGAGCTCGACCCGCTGCTGCAGATCATCGAGAACCTGGCCGCCGAGCTCGCCGACGAGGGCAACCCCTGGCAGCTGCGCATGGTCGGCGCGCTGGACCTGCTGCCCACCGCCAGCGCCCAGTCCCTCAAGGCGGCCGAGGAGCGCACCGTCAACCGCACCGGCGGCGCCCAGGTCAGCCTCGCCGTCGGGTACGGCGGCCGCCGCGAGATCGCCGACGCCGTGCGCTCCCTCCTCCACGAGCACGCCAAGGCCGGCACGTCGATCGAGGAGCTCGCCGAGATCCTCGACGTCGACCACATCTCCGACCACCTGTACACCCGCGGCCTGCCCGACCCCGATCTGGTGATCAGGACCAGCGGCGAGCAGCGCCTGTCAGGCTTCCTGCTCTGGCAGAGCGCCCACTCCGAGTTCTACTTCTGCGACGTCCACTGGCCCAGCTTCCGCCGCGTCGACTTCCTCCGCGCCCTGCGCTCCTACGCCAACCGCCAACGCCGCTACGGCGTCTGAGCTGCTGCATTTCCGCCCCACCGCTGCCGCGGCGGGTCCCGGCGGGGAATTACAGCAGCGCGAGCAGGGTGCGGAGGAGGGCGGGGACGTCCTCGGGGGCGTCGACGTGGATGTCGGCGGCCTCGATCAGGGCGTGGCCGCTCTCGGCGTTGGCCACCGCGACCCGCACGCCGACGAAGTCGGGGTCTGCCGCCTCGCGGGCGGTGAGGGCGTCGAAGGCGCGCAGGTCGGCCACGTCGTCGCCGAAATACCAGGCGCAGCTGTGGCCCTCGGTCTCCTCGCGCAGGACGCTGCCCTTGTCGCGCTGGCCGGGGGGCTTCAGCTCGACGACCATGCGGCCCGCCTGGAGGCGCAGGCCGAGCTCGCCGGCGCGCTCCTTGGCCCACTGCTCGACCTCCGGGCCCAGGTGGGGCGCGTTGCGGTAGTGCACGGCCACGGAGAGGCGCTTGTACTCGACCCGGGTGCCCGCCGGCAGCTCCGCCCGGGCGCGGTCGGCCAGGTCGCTCATGACCTGGACGAAGGGGGCCGCCGACGGGTCGGTCTCGACCAGGCCGCCGGGGCGTTGGACCTCCAGCCCGTACAGGCCGAAGACCGCGACATCGGGCAGGTCCGCGAAGCGCTCGCGGAGGAAGCCGGCCGGCCGGGCCGAGACGATGACGACCTTGCCCAGGCGGCGGCTCAGCTCGCCGAGGACCTCGACGATGCCGTCGGCCGGGTGGACCGTCTCGGGGTCTTCCTGGATGGGCGCGAGCGTGCCGTCGAAGTCGAAGAAGAAGGCGCAGTGGCCTGCGCGCTCCGCGGTCAGCTGGAGGATGGCCTCGCGCGAGCGTGCAGTGTCAGGGACCGCCATGTGCCAAGCGTACTGAAGAATTCACGCAGCGGCGTACCTCACAAGGCGGGCAATCAAGGACTCGATCTAGTGGATTTTGCTTGCAGCGGTTAGCGTCTGTGCTGTGGCTTGGGGTTTTCCCGGCCATCCGAGGCCCGGACCGAGCGATCACTGTGAAGCCACGGGGCCAAGCACCCGACCCCGTGCGGGCGTCGGAGGACGCGAGTGCGGGCGGCGAGGTGCCCGTCCCCGGAGATCCCGTGACCGTTCGCCGTAGTCCCTCGGAGTCCACCCCTCCCGCTCCACGCGGCCGCGCCAAAAAGGCGCAGCCCGCGGAGGCGCCTGAGGTCGTCAAGCCGGTCCGTCGCACCAGGAAGACGGCCCAGGAAAAAGCTCAGGAAGTAGTCCAGGAGAAAGCCCAGGAGCAGACACCGGACAAGCGCACCTTCGTGCTGGACACGTCCGTGCTGCTGGCCGACCCGGGCGCGTTCCTGCGCTTCGGGGAGCACGACGTGGTCCTGCCCCTGGTCGTCATCTCCGAATTGGAGGGCAAGCGGCACCATCCCGAGCTCGGATACTTCGCGCGGCGTTCGCTGCGGTTCCTGGACGACCTGCGGGCCAAGCACGGCCGGCTGGACGTCCCGCTGCCACTGACGGACTCCGGCGGCACCCTGCGGGTCGAGCTGAACCACGCCAACCAGAACGTGCTGCCGGCCGGCTTCCGGGCCGACACGGACGACGCCCGGATCCTCGCGGTCGCGCTCGCGCTCGCCGCCGAGGGCAAGGACGTCCTGCTGGTCACCAAGGACATGCCGCTGCGGGTCAAGGCCGGCTCGGTGGGCCTGGCCGCGGACGAGTACCAGCCGGGTCCGGCGACCAACCAGAGCTGGACGGGCATGGTCGAGCTCGGCATCGCCGAGGACGAGGTGAAGCGGCTCTATGCGGGTGAGGCGATCGACCTCGACGGCGCCGGCGACCTGCCGGTGCACACGGGTCTGGTGCTGACCTCGCAGAACGGTTCGGCGTTGGGGCGGGTCTGCGCCGACAAGTCGGTGCGGCTCGTGCGGGGCGACCGGGAGGCGTTCGGCGTGCGGGGGCGCTCGGCGGAGCAGCGCATCGCGCTGGACCTGCTGCTGGACGAGTCGATCGGCATCGTGTCCATGGGTGGGCGGGCCGGCACCGGTAAGTCCGCGCTCGCGCTCTGCGCGGGCCTGGAGCAGGTCATGGAGCGGCGCAAGCACAAGAAGGTGATCGTCTTCCGGCCGCTGTACGCGGTCGGCGGGCAGGAGCTGGGGTACCTCCCCGGCGACGCCGCCGAGAAGATGTCGCCCTGGGCGCAGGCGGTCTTCGACACGCTCGGCTCGCTCGTGCACGACAACGTGATGGAGGAGGTGGCGGCCCGGGGAATGCTCGAGGTCCTGCCGCTGACCCACATCCGCGGTCGCAGCCTGCACGACGCGTTCGTGATCGTCGACGAGGCCCAGTCGCTCGAACGTGGCGTCCTGCTCACCGTGCTGTCCCGCATCGGCAGCAACTCGCGGGTGGTGCTGACGCACGACGTCGCTCAGCGTGACAACCTGCGGGTCGGCAGGCACGACGGCATCGCCGCGGTGATCGAGGCGCTGAAGGGCCACCCGATCTTCGCCCACGTGACCCTGACCCGTTCGGAGCGGTCACCGATCGCCGAGGTCGTCACGGACCTGCTGGAGGACCTCCCGTTCGAAAGGTGAGTTGAGTAAAAGAGTCCTAATTGTCACGTGATTAGGATCACATAACCTACTGTTTGGGTTCTCACCTGCGAATGCACTAGGCGATGGTGGGGAACGAGCGCGTGACGCCAGGCGAACCGGCATCAGGCGCTCACGGTGCGTCATCGGCCCGGAGGGCAGGTCCGCTGCAACGCGTGGACCGCCGTCCGGGCCGTGCGCCGCGACCTGTCCCCGACGAATGGATACGTTCGTGATCCAGCTGTGGCAGCGGATCGGCAAGATCCGTGCCCTGGCGGCCCTCGCGCTCGTCGCGGCCCTCGCGGGCGGCGTCGTGATCGCCAACTGGGACAGCGGCGAGAAGGCTGAGCCGGTCAACGCCGCCGCCAACGCCGCCCTTCCGAAGCCGTCGGAGACGAGCGCCAGCGCCGCGCAGTCGCAGGACCCGCAGAGCAAGGCGCAGGACGCCGCCTCTGCCGCCGCCGCGCAGGCCAAGGCCGCCGAGGACGCCGCGCGCAAGAAGAAGGAAGAAGAGGCGAGCCGGTCCAACACCCGCTCCGCCGGCCCGCCGTCCTACCCGGCCCCCGCCTCGTGCGGCGTCTACTCCGGCCACAGGAACACCGGCTGCACGCTGATGGTCGCCGCCGGCTACGGCCTCGACCAGATGCCGTGCCTGGACAAGCTGTGGACCAAGGAGAGCGGCTGGAACCCCGCCGCGCACAACAACGGCAGCGGCGCCCACGGCATCCCGCAGGCCGTCCCCGGCGACAAGATGGCCGCCTACGGCGCGAACTGGAAGACCGACGCCGGCACCCAGATCAAGTGGGGGCTGAGCTACATCAAGGGCCGGTACAAGACGCCGTGTGGCGCATGGGGTCACAGCCAGAGCACGGGGTGGTACTAGGCCATGGACGTCCTGACGCTGCTGTGGCAGCGGGTCGGCAAGATCCGTGTCCTGGCCACCCTCGCGCTGGTCGCGGCCCTCGCGGCGGGTGTCGTGATCGCCAACTGGGACAGCGGCAAGAAGGCCGAGCCGGTCAGTACCGCCGCCGACGCCAACGTCCCGAAGCCTTCCGACACGAGTGCGAGCGCCAGCGCCGCGCCGACGTCCCAGGAGGCCCAGAGCAAGGCGCAGGACGCCGCCTCCGCGGCCGCCGCGCAGGCCAAGGCCGCCGAGGACGCCGCGCGCAAGAAGAAGGAAGAGGAGGAGACGAGCCGGTCCACCACGCGGACCCTGGGCCCGCCGACCTACTCGATCCCGGCCGCTTGCGACGTGTACAAGGGCAAGAGCGACAACAAGTGGCGCGGCTGCGGGCTCGTGTTCCAGGCCGGCTTCGGGTTCGACCAGATGTCGCCGTGCCTGGAGAAGCTCTGGGACAAGGAAAGTCACTGGACGACGACGGCGCGGAACAAGAGCTCCGGCGCCTACGGCATCGCCCAGGCGCTCCCGCCGTCGAAGATGGGCTCGATCGCGAGCGACTGGTCCTGGAACCCTGAGACCCAGATCAAGTGGGGCCTGGGCTACATCAAGGGCCGCTACAAGACGCCGTGCGGTGCCTGGTCCCACAGTCAGTCCACCGGCTGGTATTAGCGCGCGAAACCTGTTACCAACGTGGCGTGACCGTCGATGCCACGAGTCCGTCCGACCCAACGCGATTCGGCACGGAGGCGTTCTACGCCTCCGTCGGCCGAGCCTTCGTCGCCATGTGCGCGTTCGTGCCGGTGCTGTTCGCGGTCGAGTTCCTCGACCGGCTCACCGGTGAGCGGCTCGACCAGGACGGTGGCATCAAGCCGCACCATCTCGACGGCCTGGACGGCATCGTCTTCTCGCCGTTCCTGCACGCCGGCTTCGCCCACGTCCTGGCCAACAGCATCCCGCTGATCCTGCTCGGCACGTTCGTCCTCGCCGCCGGCACCACCCGCTTCCTGCTCACGACCGCCTTCATCGCGATCGTGGCCGGGGTCGGGGTGTGGTTCATCGGCGATCCGGACACCGTCGTGGTCGGGGCCAGCGGCGTCATCTTCGGCTATCTCGGCGTGATCCTGATGCGGGGCGCGGTCGAGCGCAGCTGGTGGCACATCGCCGTCGGTGTCCTCATCGGGCTCCTGTACGGCTGGCAGCTCTTCGGCGTCCTCCCCGGCGAGGAGGGGGTGTCCTGGCAGGGGCACCTGTGCGGGTTCATCGGCGGCCTCGTCGCCGCGGTGATCTTCCGGCGCCGCAGGCCACGCCGCTCCGACGACCCCCTGGCCATCGACACCGACACCAAATAGCAAGCCGCGGCGCCGGCGCCGCGCGGCAAGCCGCGGTGTCCTCTGGTCATCGGCTCCGGCGCCGCATAGCGTTCCCCGTATGCGGGATGTCGACCTGGCCATCGTCGGCGCGGGACCGGCCGGGCTCTTCGGTGCCTACTACGCCGGCTTCCGGGGGCTCAGCACCGCCCTGATCGACGCGCTGCCGGAGCCCGGCGGCCAGGTCACGGCCATGTACCCCGAAAAGATGATCTTCGACGTCGCGGGGTTCCCCGGCATCCGGGGCCGCGACCTGGTCGCCAACCTCGTCGAGCAGGCCGGGCAGTTCAACCCCCATTACCTGCTCGGCGTGCGGGCCGAGGGCCTCACGTACGACGAGGGCCGCCCCGTGCTGACGATGTCCGACGGCACCGTCCTGCGCTGCGGCGCCGTGCTCATCACCGGCGGGCTCGGCAGCTTCACGGCCCGCCCGCTGCCCGCCGCCGACGGGTTCACCGGCACCGGCCTGCTCTTCTTCGTGCCGCACCTGGCCGACCTGGCCGGGCACGACGTCGTCATCGTCGGCGGCGGCGACTCCGCCTTCGACTGGGCCCTCGCGCTGGAGCCGGTCGCCAGGTCGGTGACGCTCGTGCACCGCCGCGAGAAGTTCCGGGCGCACGCCTCGACCGTCGCCCGCGTGCAGGCCCTGCCGATCGAGATCATCGTCAACGCCGAGGTCACCCGGATTCTCGGGGACGCCAGGTGCACGGGCGTCGACGTCGCCGTCCGCGGCGCGGCACCGCGCACCCTCCCCGCCGACTCCGTCGTCGCCGCGCTGGGCTTCACCGCCGACCTCGGCCCCCTCGCCGACTGGGGCCTCGAGCTGGACAAGCGCCACATCAAGGTCGACTCGACCACCGCCACCAACCTGCCGCGGGTGTTCGCCGCCGGCGACATCAGCGAATACCCGGGCAAGGTCCGGCTCATCGCGGTCGGCTTCGGGGAGGCCGCCACCGCCGTCAACAACGCCGCCGTGATCATCGACCCGGCCGCCCACCTCTTCCCGGGGCACTCGTCCGACAACGGGTGAGCAACTTCTCAGTAACCGCAGCGCACCGCCGATCTGCAGAGCGTGGTGGGCGTCCGTCTGCAGGTCCTCGGGGTGGTGCTGCTCGGCCTGCTGGTCTCCGGCGGGGCGGGTCTGCTGATGCACCGCGTCGAGCTGGACAACGCCGGCCAGACCCTCGACCGGCGGGTCGCCGCCGCGCAGGAGGCGGTGGCGTCCACCGCCCAGCGGTACGTCGACGCGGTGCAGCTGGTCGCCGGCAGCCTGGAGGCGCTGCCGAAGATCGACGCCACCTCGTTCACCTCCGCCACCGCCCCGCTCGGCCGGCTCTGGCTGCCCGGCGCCGCGTCCGCCGACTTCGTCGTCGCAGTGCAGCGCTCCGACGTCCAGGCCGCCCAGGACGACTGGCGGACCCGCGGCGCGGTCGGGCTGACGCTGCGCCCGGGCACCGACGCCGGCCGGCACTACTTCACGGTCCTGCAGCGCAACCTGACGCAGGACACGAGCGACGGTGTCGGCCAGGACCTCACCACGGCGCCGGAGGCGGCCCTGGCCCTGGAGCGGGCGCAGCGGATCGGGCTGCCGGCGATCTCCGGCCCGTACCTGCTGCCGCGCGACGCCGACCTGCCGGAGCAGGAGCGGCAGCACTCCGTGGTGCTGCTGCAGCGGGTTGTGGACCAGGTCACCGGCGAGCTGCGCGGGTTCGTCGAGCTGACCGTGCGGATGCAGGCCTTCTTCACCGACACGATGCTCCAGCCGTCCCGCGAGCTGGTGGACGTGACGCTGTCCGCGATCGAGGACAACGCGTGGACGCCGATGGCCCGCATCTCGCGGCAGCACGTCGGCGGGCCCGACCTGCGCCGCAGCGTCATCGTGCAGGTCGCCGACCAGCAGTGGCGGCTGATGGTCGTCACCGACAGCGAGGCCCTGATGGGCGCCGAGAGCCACCTCGACGCGGGCATGGTGTTCAGCGGGCTCGCGCTCACCGTCGTCACCGCCGTGCTCGTCTACACCCTCGCGACCTCGCGCCGCCGGGCCGAGGACCGGGTCGCCCAGGCCACCGCGGACCTGCGGCACCAGGCGACGCTGCTGTCCGCGGTGATGAACACGATCGGCGACGGCGTGGTGCTCCTCGGCCCCGACGGTGCCGCGGTGTGGCTCAACCCGAGCGCCCGCGAGCTGCTCGGCGACGACGTCGAGCGGCAACCGCCGGCCGAGTGGGCGCGGCTGCTCGACGCGTACGAGAGCGACGGCGTCACCCCGTTCCGGTTCGAGGACCTGGTGAGGCGCCCCCTCGCGGCGCAGGCCGAGATCATCGTGCGGGGCCGCCGGCTGGACGTGCGGCTCCGGCCGCTGGTCCACCGGGACGGCGACGGCGGCGCGGTCGCCGTGCTGCGCGACGTCACCGACCTGCACGACGCCGACGAGAAGGTGCGCGCCTCCGAGGAGCTGCTGCAGCTGCTGCTGGACGGCGCCCGCGACTACGCGATCTACATGCTGGACCCCGACGGTGCCGTGATGAGCTGGTCCGCCAACGCCGAACGGATCAAGGGCTACCGCGAGGACGAGGTCATCGGCCGCTCCTACGCGATGTTCTTCACGCCGGAGGAGGCCGCCGAGGGGGTGCCGCAGCGCGTCCTCGCGCAGGCCACCGAGTACGGCCGGGTCGAGATCGACGGCCCGCGGGTGCGGCGCAACGGCAGCCGCTTCTGGGTGCACGGCACGCTCACGGCGGTGCGCGACCCCGACGGCTCGATCCGCGGCTTCGTCAAGGTCGGCCAGGACGTCACCGAGCGCAAGACGGCCGAGCGGGCGGTCGAGCGGCTCAACGCCGAGCTGGAGCTGCGCGTCGCGGAGCGCACCGCCGACCTGCGCGAGGCCAACTCGGAGCTGGAGTCCTTCTCGTACAGCGTCTCCCACGACCTCCGGGCGCCGCTGCGGGCCGTGGACGGCTTCGCCAAGATGCTCGCCCTCGACCACGGCGACGCGCTCGACGAGCAGGGCCGCCGGTACCTGTCCCGCATCCGCGCCGGCGCGCAGCAGATGGGCGAGCTGATCGACGGCCTGCTCGCGTTCTCCCGGCTGCAGCGGCAGGAGATGGCGAGCCTGCGCGTCCACCTCGACCAGCTCGTCGCCGACGTCTGGGATGAGCTGAGCGTCGAGCGCGGCGACCGCGACATCGTCCTGACCGTGGGGGACCTGCCGGACGCCCAGGGCGACCCGCGGCTGATCCGGCACGTGGTGGGCAACCTGGTCGGCAACGCGGTCAAGTACACCCGCGCCGTCTCCCCGGCCCGGATCGAGGTCGGCCACAAGGTCACCACCGAGGCGGACGCTGCAATGCCGGGCGTCGGGGGCGACGCCGTCTATTACGTGAAGGACAACGGCGCCGGTTTCGACATGCGGTACGCCGACAAGCTGTTCAAGGTCTTCCAGCGGCTGCACCGCGCCGAGGACTACGAGGGCACCGGCATCGGGCTTGCGCTCACCCACCGCATCGTGGTGCGGCACGGCGGCCAGATCTGGGCCGACGCGGCGCCCGGCGAGGGGGCCACCTTCTACTTCACCCTTCCGGCATACGCAGACACGCTGTTGGAGGTGGGCGGATGAAACCGCTGTCGAACAGGGTCCTGCTCGTCGAGGACAATCCCGACGACCTGGAGCTCGCCCGCCTGGCCTTCGAGCGGGGCAGGTTCGCCCGCAACGTCGACGTCGCCCGCGACGGCGCCGAGGCCCTCGACTACCTGTTCGGGCGGGCCGCCGCCGACCCGCCGCAGGTCGTGCTGCTGGACATCAAGCTCCCGCTGGTCGACGGCATCGACGTGCTGCGCCGGGTCAAGGCCGACGCGCGCACCCGCCACATCCCGGTCGTCATGCTCACCTCGTCGGCGCAGGACCGCGACCTGCACGCCTGCTACGAGCTGGGCGCCAACAGCTACATCGTCAAGCCCGTCGACATGGAGCAGTTCCTGTCCGCCGTCAACAGCATCGGCCTGTACTGGCTGGGGCTCAACCTGACCGACCAGCACTCATGAGGATCCTGCTCCTCGAGGACAACCCCGACGACGCCGAGATGCTCGTGTTCGAGCTGCGGCGTTCCGGCTTCGCGCCCACGTGGCGGCGGGTCGAGTCCCGGGCGGAGTTCCAGGCCGCACTCGACGACCCCGAGGGCCTGCCGCAGGTGATCCTCGCCGACTACTCGCTGCCGCAGTTCAACGCCCTGGAGGCGCTGCACATGCTGCGCACCGGCGGCTACGACATCCCCGCGATCGTGGTCAGCGGCGCGATGAGCGAGGAGTCGTGCGTGGACGCGCTGCGCCACGGCGCCGTCGACTACCTGCTCAAGGACCGGCTCAGCCGGCTCGGCTCGGCCGTGCAGCACGCCCTGTCGCAGCAGCGGCTCGTCGCCGACCGGCGCCGCGCGGAGGAGACGTTCCGCGCCGCGTTCGACCACGCCCCGGTCGGCATGGCCGTCACCGACCTCGACGGGCACGTGCTGGAGGTCAACCAGGAGCTGGCCCGCATGACCGGGTTGCAGCCCTCGCAGCTGCTGCTGGACATGGTCGCCGAGGAGGACCGGCCGATCGTCGCGGAGAAGATGAAGCGCCTCGTCGCCGGCGAGGCCGAGAAGGTCAGCAAGGAGCTGCGGCTGTGCCGCTCCGACGGCGCGCCGCTGTGGGGGCAGTACTCGGCGTCGCTCATCGGCTCGGGCGGCAGCGCCCGCGGCCGGGGCCATCACGGGGCGCACCACGTGGTGCACCAGATCGCCGACGTCACCGACCGGCGGCGCGCGGAGGAGGCCCTGCAGCGGCAGGCGGCGAAGCTCGCCCGCACCAACAGCGACCTGCAGGAGCTCGACCGGCTCAAGAGCGAGTTCGTCGCGACCGTCTCCCACGAGCTGCGCACGCCGCTGACCAGCATCCGCGGCTACACCGAGATCCTCGCCGACGCGCACGCCAGCTCTCTCGGCGCGACCGAACGCAAGATCGTCGGCATCATCGACCGCAACGGCCGCCGCCTCCTCGACCTCATCGAGGACCTGCTGACCTTCTCCCGCATCGAGTCCGGCACGCTCACGCTCAGCGTCGGGCCGGTGCAGATGCGGCAGATCATCGACGCCGCGTACGAGGCGATCCGGCCCTCCGTCGAGGCGGCCGGCCTCGGCGTCACCCTCGACGTCGACGAGCACATCCCGGTCGTGCAGGGCGACGGCGAGCAGCTCGAACGCGTCGTGCTCAACCTGCTGACCAACGCGGTCAAGTTCTCCGACGCGGGCGGAGCGATCACGGTGACCGGCCGCGAGCGCGACGGCGAGGTCGTCGTCTGGATCCGTGACACCGGGGTGGGCATCCCCGAGCACGAGCAGAGCATGTTGTTCACCCGCTTCTTCCGTACCGCCGACGCGCAGAAACGGGCGATCAAGGGCAGCGGCCTGGGCCTCGCGATCAGCAAGGCGATCGTCGAGGCACACGGCGGATGGATCGCGCTGGAGTCCATCGAGGGCAGCGGGACCACCGTCGGCTTCGGCATCCCGACCCCCTAGACCCCCTCGACCTAGATCCCGACGAACCCGGCCTGCGCCCGCATCTGGTGCTCGAAGAACTCGTCGCGGTGCTCGACGACGTTGTTGAGCTGGCCGAACACCTCGAAACTGACCAGGCCGAAGAGCGTGACCCAGGCGGACAGGGCGCGGGCCGTCACGGCGTCGGGCACGTCCGGGGCGATCACGGCGCCGGCCCGCCGTACATCCTCCGCGACCGCGTCGGGGACGGGCTCCCGCGGCCCGGGCGGCAGCCGGCGCGCCACCGCGGCGTCCTGGATGATCGTGCCCAGCACGGTGACCGCCCTGGTCGCCGCGGCGACGGTGTCCGTGGGGGCCTGGTATCCGGGCACGGGGCTGCCGTAGATCAGCGCGTACTCGTGCGGGCGCTCCAGCGCCCACCCGCGCACCGCGTCGCAGACCGCCATCCAGCGACCGGTGAGGTCGTCGCGGCCGACCGCGCGCTCCCGGTCCTCGACGGTCTGCCCGAGGGAGTTGTACGCGTCGAGGATCAGCGCCGTCAGCAGGTCGTCCCGGCTGGCGAAGTACCGGTAGATCGCCGAGGAGACGACGCCGAGGTCGCGGGCCACGGCGCGCAGCGACAGGTTGGCCCCGTCGGTGGCCAGGTGCCGCCGGGCGATCGCCTTGATCTCCTCGGTCATCTCCGCACGGACCCGCGCCCTGATACCTGTCGCCTTCATGCCGTACATAGTCTCATGCTCTTTTGCGAGAGCACTGCTCTTGTTTCGACGGACGACACATGCTCTACTGAGAGAGCAGTGCTCTTGCAATCGTCGTCAGGGGAGGCAGTCATGCAGGTCATCATCGGTGCCGGCGCCGTCGGCTCGATCATCGCGGCGCGGCTCGCGGAGTTCGGTGAGTCCGTCAAGATCGTCAGCCGCTCCGGCGGCGGGCCCGCCCACCCGCTGATCGAGCGGGTCGCCGCGGACGCCGCCGACGCGGCCGCCCTGCGCCGGATCGCCGCCGGCGCCACCGTCATCTACAACTGCGTCAACCCGCTGTACCACGCCTGGACGACCGACTGGCCGCCGATCAACGACGCGCTGATCCGGGCCGCGGCCGCCAACGACGCCGTCCTCGCGATCACCGGCAACCTGTACGGCTACGGGCCCGTCACCGGCCCGATGACCGAGGACACGCCGCTCGCGGCGACCGGTCGCAAGGGTCGCGTGCGGGTGGCGATGTGGCGCGACGCGCTGGGCGCCGGCATCCGTACGTTCGAGGCCCGCGCGTCGGACTACATCAGCCCCACCTCGTCGATCATCGAGATGGCGCTGCCGGCGATGCGGGCCGGGACGACCGCGTGGCTGCCCGGCGCCCTGGACGTGCCGCACACCTACACGTACATCGGCGACGTCGCCGACACGCTCATCTCGCTCGCGACCGACGAGCGGGCATGGGGCAAGGCGTGGCACGTGCCCTCGCCGCCGCCGATGACGGGCCGCTCACTGCTGGACACCGTGGCCCGCGTCGCCGGCCTGCCCGCCCCGCGCCTGCGCCCCTACCCGGCGGCCGCGGTGTGGGCCGCCGGGCTGACCGACAAGTTCGCCAAGGAGTTCCGCGAGGTGCGCCACCAGCACGTCAAGCCGTTCGTCATGGACTCGTCCCGGGTCACCGCGACGTTCGGCCTGACGCACACGCCGGTCGACGAGGCCGTCCGGTCGGTGCTCAGCCTCTCGTCAGCCAGTGCTGGGTAGCGCGCCCTCAGGCTCGATCGCCAGCGGCGGCAGGATCCCGTCGAAGTCGACCAGCGAGTAGGCCCGCAGCTTCTCCAGGCGGTGGAACGAGTCGACCACCCGGATCGTGCCCGACCGGGACCGCATCACGATCGACTGCGTCTCCGCCCCACCCCGCCGGTAGCGGACGCCCTTGAGCAGGTCGCCGCTGGTCACCCCGGTCGCGCAGAAGAACATGTTGTCGCCGCTGACCAGGTCGTCGGTGTGCAGCACGCGACCGAGATCGTGGCCGGCGGCGACGGCCTTCTCCCGCTCGGCGTCGTCCTGGGGCCACAGCTTGGCCTGGATCGCGCCACCCATGCACTTCAGGGCCACCGCGGCGACGATGCCCTCGGGCGTGCCGCCGATGCCCATCAGCACGTCGGTCTCCGAACCTTCGCGGGCGGCGCTGATCGCCCCGGCGATGTCCCCGTCGGAGATGAACCGGATCCGGGCCCCGGTCCGCCGCACCTCCTGGATCAGCTGCTTGTGCCGGGGCCGGTCCAGGATGCAGACCGTGACCTCGTCCACCCCGGCCCGCTTCACCCGCGCGATGCGCCGCAGGTTCTCCTCGACGCCGGCATCGATGTTGATCACGTCCGCGTAGTCCGGCCCGACTGCCAGCTTCTCCATGTAGAACACGGCGCTCGGGTCGAACATCGCCCCGCGCTCCGCGACGGCCAGCACCGCCACCGCGTTGGGCATCCCCTTGCTCATCAGCGTCGTCCCGTCGACCGGGTCGACCGCCACGTCCACCTCGGGGCCTGTCCCGTCCCCGACCCGCTCGCCGTTGTACAGCATCGGCGCGTTGTCCTTCTCACCCTCGCCGATCACCACGACGCCCTGCATCGGCACCGAGTTGATCAGCAGGCGCATCGCGTCGACGGCCGCACCGTCGCCGCCGTTCTTGTCCCCCCGTCCGACCCACCGTCCGGCGGCCATGGCCGCGGCCTCCGTGACTCGTACCAGGTCGAGGGCCAGATTCCGATCCATCTCACGACTCATGTGTGTGCTCTCCTCGCGCGGCGTTGCGTGGGCGGGCGGGCCACCCTCAATCGTGTCAGGCCGGCGTGTTCCGCGTCGCTAGTGGCCGGGCGGTTGTGGCAACTTCCATCCGATGGTTCACGATGGGGGTGTGGAAACCGCTGCTCCCGCACCCGCTGGCTCCTCGTCGTCGTCGGCTCCCGCTTCTTCGGAGCGTGCCGGTCGCCGCCCGCGCGACATGGCGCTGTCGATGCTGGTCCTGCTGGTGCCGGTCTTCCTGCTGGTCGGCTTCTACCGCTACCTCGGCCACGAGGACCCGCCGGCGGTCGACACCACCGAGGTGTACGGCTCGGTCGAGCGCGCCGGCCAGTTCACCCCGCTGCGCCCCACCGATCTGCCACCGGGCTGGCGGATCGCCTCGGCCACCTACACCGACGGCATCCTGCGCCTGGGCGTGACCGCCCCCTCCGACGGCGCCATGCAGCTCGTCCAGAGCGCCCAGCCCGCCGCCACCCTCATCCCGTCGATCATCGGCACCGGCGGGTCCGCCGGCGCCCCGGTCTCGATCAACGGCACCGACTGGCAGCGCCACGACGATGCCCGCCCGGGCGAACGCGCCCTCATCCAGTCCACTTCGACCCGCACCGTCATCATCTTCGGCCGCGCCACCGACTCCCAGCTCCAGCGCCTGGCCTCCTCCCTCCGCTGACCGCCGTCCTCCGCCGTCGGTCGGCCGTCCGATCCCGCAGTGTCGGCCACATGATCGCGGCGGCGCGGACCTGGGGGATACCGTCCCCGGCATGTTCGGATTCGGCCGGAAACCCGGCGCCAAGGCAGTCAGCGCACGTGGCGAGATCGCCCACGTGGACTTCGGCCTGCAGAGCGTCGACCAGCAGGGCCATACCCGGTCGGCGAGCTACACCGTCCGCGTCCAGGTCTTCCCCGACGGCGCGGCCCCGTTCCTGGCCTCGATCAAGGTCAAGCTCCGCGGCACCGCGGGCCCGATGATCGGCGAGGAGACCTGGGTCCGCTACCAGCCGAACGACAAAGAGCGCATCGACTTCGACCGCGACCAGATCAAGCTCCGCGCGTACGACCGCGTCCGAGCCAACCCCGCCCTCCAGCTCGTCGTCGACACCCTCTACACCCACGGCGACCCCCCCATCAGCGTCATCGCCACCGCCCGCTGACCCACCCCCCATGATCCAGAAGACTTCGTGTACCCAGGGGTGCACAAGGTCTTCCGGATCATGAGAACCAAGGGCCAGGCGTCCTCACACGGTGGGCGGCCCTCGCTCAGGCGATCACCGGCCCCCTGGCCAGCGCGATCTGCCCCGCCCGGCATTGCGCCAGCTGGTTGGACGTTGTGCGGTGGCCAGCACCCCCGTGATCCGGAAGACCTTGTGTACCCAGGGGTGCACAAGGTCTTCCGGATCATGAGAACGGAACGGCAAGTGTCCCCATGCGGTGAGGTAGCCATGGCTCAGGCGATCGCCGACCCCCTGTTGTCAGCCTGATCGGCACCCGCTCGGTTCTGCGCCAGCTGGACCAGCTGTGCGCGGTGGCCGGCGTCCCCGTGATCCGGAAGACCTCGTGCACCCAGGACCGCACAAAGTCTTCCGGATCATGAGAACGGAACGGGCAAGTGTCCCCGTGCGGTGAGGGGTAGCCATGGCTCAGGCGATCACCGCCCTGGTCAGCGCGATCTGCCCCGCTCGGCGTTGTGCCGTCTGGGTCGACGTTGTGCGGTGGCTGGCGTCCCCGTGATCCGGAAGGGTTTGTGTACCCAGGGGTGCACAAGGTCTTCCGGATCATGAGAGCCGAGGGTCGGGCGTCCTCGTGCGGTGGGGCGGCCGGCGCTCAGGCGATCGCCGCCCTTGGTCAGTGCGATCTGCCCCGCTCGGCGTTGTGCCGTCTGGGTCGACGTTGTGCGGTAGCTGGCGTCCCCGTGATCCGGAAGGGTTTGTGTACCCAGGGGTGCACAAGGTCTTCCGGATCATGAGACATGTGGCCGCCAGGAGTTGCGGCATGGGTGGAGCGGTCGCCGTGCGGCGCGTGCTGTCTGCGGGTCGGTCGACGTGTTGTGCTGGTTCGGGTCGGGACCCCGTCTCCGGTCCTGCGGGCTGCCTGGCGTCGCGGGTGAACGTTCGGCCTCGCCGTTGTGCAGCGCCTCACCTGCCTCGGCCACGCCCACATGGAGCTGGGTGGTGGCGGGGCACAGCAGCGACGCGGACGGCGTCGGCCCGTCGATGACCGGCGGCGGCGAGGCGGCGGCGAGGTGGCGGGGGAGAGCGAGCCGCTACGACAGGGTTTTGGCGACCTCGGCGGCGCGGGTGGCGGCGTTGGCCTTCATGTCGCGCTTGAGCTCCTGGGGCAGGGAGAACACGAGCTTCTCCTGGGCCGTGGTGATCTCGGCGACGTCGGTGAAGTCGCGGGCGGCCAGGAAGTCGAGGACCTCCATGACCAACTCGTCGGGGACCGAGGCGCCGGAGGTGACGCCGACGGTGGTGGCGCCGGTGAGCCAGTCGTCCTGGATCTCGTGGGCGTAGTCGATGAGGTAGCCGGCGCTGGCGCCCGCGTCGACGGCGACCTCGCGGAGGCGCTGCGAGTTGGACGAGTTCTGCGAGCCGACGACCAGCACCACGTCGCAGTTGGGTGCCATCGCCTTCACGGCGTCCTGCCGGTTGGACGTGGCATAGCAGATGTCGTCGCTGGGCGGGGACATCAGCAGCGGGAGCTTGGTCTTGAGGCGCGCGACCGTCTCCAGGGTCTCGTCGACCGACAGCGTGGTCTGCGAGAGCCACACCACCTTCGACGGGTCGCGGACGGTGACCTTGTCGACGCCGTCGGGGCCGTCGACGAGCTGGATGTGGGCGGGGGCCTCGCCGGCCGTGCCGATGACCTCTTCGTGCCCCTCGTGACCGATGAGCAGGATGTCGTAGTCCTCGGCGGCGAACCGGCGGGCCTCCTGGTGGACCTTGGTGACCAGCGGGCAGGTCGCGTCGATGGCCTTCAGCGAGCGGGCGGCGGCCTGCTCGTGGACCTCGGGCGCGACGCCGTGGGCGGAGAAGACGACGGTGGCGCCCTCGGGCACCTCCTCATTCTCCTCCACGAAGATCGCGCCCTTCGCCTGCAGCGTGCCGACGACGTGCTTGTTGTGCACGATCTCCTTGCGGACATAGATCGGCGCGCCGTAGAGCTTCAGCGCCTCCTCGACCGTCTGGACCGCACGGTCGACGCCGGCACAGTAGCCGCGGGGCTTGGCGAGCAGAACGCGCTTCGAACCAGTCACCCCGCCATGGTACGTGCCCCCACCGACAACATCCTCCGTCGGAAAAACGGTACAAGCGAGGCAAACATCGCAAGCAGCGCACACGCACCCGCCACGGCGGCCAGCGTGGCCCACGGCATGACCAGCGTCACAGGTGCGCCGACCTCCTCCTGCAGCCCGGCCCGCGCCTCGAAGAGGGCCGGCACGGCGACCGCCAGCCCCAGCAGGACGCCGAGCGTGACCGCGAGCAGTGACTCGACGACCACGAAGCGCGCGGTCTGGCCCGTCGTCGCTCCGGTACGGCGCAGCGTCGCCAACTCCTGCCGCCGCCCGTACGTCGCCATGAGCACGGTGTTGGCCACCGCGAGCCCCGTGTAGCCGACGGAGATGCCGAGCAGCACCGCCAGGAACAGGTTCACCAGGTCGTTCTCGCTCGCGGCCTCCCGCTCGACGTACGCCCGGGCCGTCATGGCGACGGCGCCCGGCGACGGCACGAACGCGCCGGACAGGTCGACCACCTGCGTCATCGCTGTCGGGTCGTGCTGCCGTACCAGGTCCCGCGGCAGCAGCACCGAGTCGGACGAACCGGTCACCCGAAGCGGCACCACGACCCCGTCGGCGAACCGCAGCGGCACCACCGAACCCACCTGGAAGCCCAAGACCGAAGGAACCGAAAAACCCGAGAAATCGGGCGCGCCGGAGACGGGGACCGACTCGCCCGAGGGCAGGTACGCCACGGACGGCAGCACGGAACGCCCGGGCTGCGCGGAAACGGCCGCCTCGGAGAGGCCGGGGACACCGGCGGCGCCCGCCGCGACCGAGGAGGAGGGAAGCGCCGAGGCGTCCTCGATGCTCACCGCCTCCGAAGCGGTCTGGAACGTGCCGACCAGCAGCACCGCGAACCCCACCGCCGCGAGCACCGGCGCCGCGACCGATGCCAGCCGCCGCGCCGACACCGCCGCCGCGCCCCGGACGAGGACGCCGGTCGCACCCCGTCCGGCGGGCGTCAGCCGTACCAGCGGAACAACGACCACGGGAGCCAGCAATGCCGCCGCGACCAGCAGGAACATCGCCGACGCCAGCACCAGGGTCGGCTTGTCCTGCGCCGAGGAGCCCGGCAGGAGCAGCGCCAGCCCGCCGCCGCCGAGGCCGCAGAGGATCCCGGCCGCCCAGCGGGTGCGGGTCATCGGCCGCCGCTCCGCCGCCGCCTCGCGCAGCGCGTCCAGCGGCGACACCCGCCCGGCCCGGCGCGCGGAGAGCCACACCCCGGCCGTGGCCACGACGAGCCCGGCCAGGACGGACACGCCCAGCGCCCACCACGACAGGCCGACGGTGAACCCGGTCGGCTCCAGGCCGACGGACACGAACGGGCCGGCCAACAGCGGCGCGGCGAGCGCGCCGAGCAGCGCGCCGGGCACTCCCGCCGCGAGCGCGACGAGGATGGTCTCGGTGAGCAGCAGCCGCCGCACCTGCCCGGGGGTGGCGCCGACGGCGCGCAGCAGCCCGAGCTCCCGCCGCCGTGACGTCACGGCGAACGCGCAGGTCGACGACACCACGAACACCGCGACGAACGCGCCGACGAACACGGTGGCGATGATCAGCTGCGCGCCGATCCACCGGGTCCGCGTGTCCTGCTCCGGCTCGACCGCGGCCCGCGCGTCGCCGGTGAGCACCGTCCCGGCCGCCCCGGCGTCGAGCCGCACCGAGGCGCCCGGCTCGAAGCGGACGCCGATCACCCGTACACCACCCGCCGACTCCGACGCGGTGGCCTCGTCGACGTAGAAGCCCTCGCCCTCGAAGACGCCCGTCACCGTCCAGCTCGCGGGTCCGGCGGCGGTCAGGACCGGCAGCGTCGCGCCGACGGGGACACCCGCCGACGCGGGCACCACCACCTCGCCGCGACCGGCCGGCGGTTTGCCGTCGCGGATGGTGTACCCGCCGAGCCCCGCCGACGACCAGGCGCGTCCACTGTGGACCGAGTCGCGGGGGTTCCCGATTGGCTGCCCGTCGACGAGGCGCTGCACCTAGAACGTCCGGAACGGCACCGCCGCCAGGACTCCGGGCGTCGCGCCGAGGTCGGCGACCAGCGAGGACACCTCGTCCGGCGACCACGGGCGGTACACCGGAAAACCGCCGTCGACGGGATCGAACGACGGCGAGGCGACCACCGCGTCCGTGGCCGCGAGCGCGTCGGGGACCCGCGGCTGGGCGGCCGCCCACAGGGTGAGGCTGCCGGAGATGACGGCGACGCCGAGCAGCAGCACCGCGAACGTGCCCAGGAACCCGGCCCACCTGTGCCGCACGGAGGCCAGCGTCATGACAGCGCCGCCATCCGGGTCGCGATGTGCTCGGCGCCGCGCGGCTCGTGCAGGTCCTCGACGATCGCGCCGTCGGCGAGGAAGAGGACCCGGTCGGCGTACGCGGCGGCGAGGGGGTCGTGGGTCACCATGACCACCGTCTGGGCGTGCCGGTCGACGGCGGCCCGCAGCAGCCGCAGCACCTCCCGGGACGCGGTCGCGTCGAGGGCCCCGGTCGGCTCGTCGGCGAACACCACGACCGGCCTGGTGACGAGGGCCCGGGCGATCGCGACCCGCTGCTGCTGCCCGCCGGACAGCTCACCGGGCCGGTGGGTGGCCCGGTCGGCGAGCCCGACCTCGGCGAGCATCGCGTCGACCTGTCCGGGCGCGGCCCGGCGGCCGGCGAGGCGCAGCGGCAGCTCCACGTTCTGCGCCGCGGTCAGCGACGCGACGAGGTTGAACGCCTGGAACACGAACCCGATCCGGTCGCGCCGCAGCCGCGTGCGCGCCTTCTCCCGCAGCGGTCCGAGCTCCACCCCGTCGACGAGGACGCGGCCGTCGCTGACCTGGTCGAGGCCGGCCGCGCAGTGCAGCAGCGTGGACTTGCCGGAGCCCGAGGGGCCCATCACGGCGGTGAAGCTGGCCGGGGCGAACCCGACGGAGACCCGGTCGAGGGCGGTCACGGCCTGCTCGCCGGCACCGTACCGGCGGGTGACCGTGTGCAGCTCGACGGCCTGGCGCAGTTGCAATGTCGTCGTCACGCTGTCGAGCCAACCGTTTCGCCGGCCCTGGCACAGTCGCGCTGCGGCGACAGTCGAAGGTAACGCCAGCCATACCGTGCCCGGGCGGCGTGGTCGGTAGCGTCACCTGGGTGCCGGTCCGATCCGCGTTGGAGTCGCTGACGCTGCCACCCATGAAGTTCCTGACCTCCTCGTGGCCGTGGCGGTCGCTGCTGTACCTCGGCAGCGGCGGTCTCTTCGGGGTGGTCATGGGGGCGGTGCTGTTCGGCCTGCTCGCGTTCGGGGTGATCCTCACGCTGTTCGTGGTCGGCATCGCCGGGTTCCTCGCGTTCGCGCTGTCCGGCGTCTTCGTCGCCAAGGTCGAGCGGTGGCGGCTGCGGCTCGTCGACGCCGTCGACCTGCCCGACCTGCACCGGCCCGTCGAGGAGCCGGGGCTGCGCGCGTGGGTGACGACCCGGCTGCGGGAGGGGGTCACCTGGCGCGAGCTGGGGTACACGATCGTGATCTGCGCGATCCTGGGCTGGCTCGACTCGCTCGTCGTCGCGTTCGTGGTGTGGGCGGTCACGGCGCTGCTCTGCGGCCCGCTCTACATCCACGACACCCCGCTGGGGTGGACGCTCCTGGGCAGCGTCGCCGGCCTCGCGCTCGCGGTGATCGTGTTGTACCCGGTGACGGCCTGGGCGGGCGCGCGCGCCGCGATCACCAGGTCGATCCTGGGTCCCCGCGCCGAGGACGACCCCCGGCTGGTGGAGCTGACCAGGTCCAGGGCGCGGCTGGTCGACGCGTTCGAGGTCGAGCGCCGCCGCATCGAGCGTGACCTGCACGACGGCGCGCAGCAGCGGCTCGTGGCGCTGAGCATGCAGCTCGGCCTGGCCCGCCTGGAGCTGCCCGACGGTTCGCCCGCCGCGGATTCGGTACGGCGCGCGCACGACCTCGCGAAAGAGGCGCTCGCCGAGCTGCGGGAGCTGATCCGCGGCGTACACCCGAAGATCCTGACCGACCGTGGACTCGCCGCGGCGGTCCGCGAGGTCGCCGACCGCGCCCCGCTGTCCGTCGACGTCGACATCGCCCTGCCCGCCCGGCTGCCGGAGCCCGTCGAGGTGACCGCGTACTTCGTCGTCGTCGAGGCCCTCGCCAACGTCGCCAAGCACAGCGGCGCGCGGCGGGCCAGGGTCGTCGCGTCGGTCGTGTTCGACCGGCTCACCGTGCAGATCCGCGACGACGGCCGGGGCGGCGCCGACCCGGCGCGCGGCACCGGACTCGCCGGGCTCGTCGACCGGGTCGCTGCCGTCGGCGGGACCGTCGCGCTCGCCAGCCCGCACGGAGGGCCTACGGTGGTGCACGTGGAGCTTCCGTGCGGGTCGTGATCGCCGAGGACGGGATTCTCATCCGGGAGGGGATCGCCGGCCTGTTGCGGCGGTTCGGGCACGAGGTCGTCGCCGCCGTCGGCACCGCCGGCGAGCTGGTCGCCGCGGTCCATGCCGCGCCACCCGACCTGGTGGTCACCGACGTGCGGATGCCGCCGGGGTTCACCGACGAGGGGCTGCAGGCGGCGATCGCGCTGCGGGCCGCCTTCGCGAACCTGCCGGTGCTGGTGCTCAGCCAGTACGTCGAGCAGACGTACGCCGCCGAGCTGCTGGACTCCGGGCGGAACGGGTACGTCGGGTACCTGCTGAAAGACCGCATCGGGGACGTGGCGGAGTTCGTCGACGCGGTGGACCGGGTCGCGGCCGGGCACACCGTGGTCGACCCGGAGGTGGTGATGCAGCTGCTGGGCCGCCGCCGCGACCCGCTGCAGCGGCTCACCCCGCGCGAGCGCGACGTGCTGGCGCTGATGGCCGAGGGGCGGTCCAACGCGGCGATCGCCCGCACGCTCGTGGTGTCGGAGGCGGCCGTCTCGAAGCACATCAACAGCCTGCTGGCCAAGCTGGACCTGCCCCCCGACGAGGACGACCACCGCCGGGTGCGGGCGGTTCTCGCGTACCTGCGCGGCTAGGGTGTCTCAGTGACTACTGACGCTCCGTCGTCGACCTCCGACTCGCCCTGGCCGGTCCGGGTCGTCTCGCAGAAGATCGGCGCGTGGATCGGCAAGCTCGGCTGGATCTGGGTCGACGGCCAGGTCGCGCAGATCACCCGGCGCCCCGGCACCAACACCGTCTTCCTCACGCTGCGCGACCCGTCCGCGGACCTGAGCCTCACCGTCACCACTAACCGTGACGTCGTCGACCTCGGCGCGCCCGGCCTCAGCGACGGCGCCCGGATCGTCGTGCACGCCAGGCCCGAGTTCTACGCGGCCCGCGGCTCGCTCAGCCTCCGCGCCGACGAGATCCGCCAGGTCGGCCTCGGCGAGCTGCTCGCCCGGCTCGAGCAGCTCAAGAAGCTCCTCGCCGCCGAAGGCCTGTTCGACCGGGCCCGCAAGCGCCGCCTGCCCTTCCTGCCCTCGAAGGTCGGCCTGATCACCGGCCGGGCCAGCGCCGCCGAGCGCGACGTCCTCACCAACGCCCGCCGCCGCTGGCCGACCGTCGACTTCCGGGTCATCAACGTCGCCGTGCAGGGGACTTCCGCGGTACCGCAGATCATCGACGCCCTCGCCGTCCTCGACCGCGACGAGACCGTCGAGGTCATCGTCCTCGCCCGCGGCGGCGGCTCCACCGAGGACCTGCTGCCGTTCTCCGACGAGGCGCTGTGCCGGGCCGTGTTCGCGTGCCGGACCCCGGTCGTCTCCGCCGTCGGCCACGAGACCGACGTGCCGCTGGTCGACTTCGTCGCCGACGTGCGCGCCTCCACCCCCACCGACGCGGCCAAGCGCGTCGTGCCCGACCTCGCCGACGAGTTCCGCCTGATCGGCCAGGCCAAGCAGCGCCTGGACCGCGCGATGTCCGGCCTGCTCGACCGCGAGCAGCACCGCCTCGACGCGATCCGCTCCCGCCCTGTCTTCGCCCGCCCGCTCACGATGGTGGAGCACCGCGCGGCGGACGTGACCCAGCTGCGCGACCGGGCCAGCCGCAGCCTGAGCCACCGCCTCGACCGGGCGTCGACCGAGCTCGACCACACCCTCGCCCGCCTGCGGACCCTCTCCCCGCTGGCGACCCTGGAGCGCGGCTACGCCATCGTCCAGCGCCCGGACGGCGCCGTGGTCCGCGCCGCCGCCGACGTCACCCCCGGCGACGAGCTCCGCGTCCGGGTCGCGTCGTCCTCCTTCACCGCCACCGTCTCCGGCCCTGTCCCCGGCCCTGTCTCCGGTCCCGTCTCCGGAAACTCGGAAGGCTGACATGTCGCAACGGATCCAGGACTACCTGCTCGCCAGCGCTTCCGCGGGCCGGGAGGTCGTGCCCGTAGGCCCGTTCACGGTGACCATCAGCCCGCACGACCCCCTCGTGTACATCAACTACGCGATCCCGGCCGCCGGCGCCGCCCCGACGCCCGCCGACGTCGCCGCGCTGGAGGAGGCCTTCGTCTCCCGGTCGCGGACGCCCCGCCTGGAGTACCTGCCTGGCCTGGCCCCGCTGGTCGAGCCCGCCCTGGTCGCCGCCGGCTTCACCGTCACCGACCGCCTCCCCCTGATGGAGTGCCCGCCCGGCGCCGTCGCCGACCTGCCCCTCCCTCCGGACATCGAGCTCGTCACCCCTTTTGCCGACGACGAGCTGCGCGACCTGCTCACCGCTCAGCACGAGGCCTTCGGCGAACCCCCACCGACCGCCGCCCACCTGGAGAAGGCCCGCACCTCCGGCGGCATCCGCGTGCTGGCCCGCACCCTGTCCGGCGAGCCCGTCGGCGGCGGCGCGGCGGTCGCGGTGAGGGACGGCATCAGCGAGGTCGCCGGCATCGCCGTCCGCTCCGCGTTCGAACGCCACGGCATCGGC
>NZ_JBFANF010000077.1:0-56036 GCF_040674675.1 Dactylosporangium sp. NPDC049742
GCCGCCGGGCGCCCACAGCGCGGCGAGCCGGCGGGCCGCCCGGCAGAGGCCCCGGCCCTGCTCGTCGAAGAAGTGCTCCTCGGCGGCGCGCAGGCACAGCACCGCCGCCTCGATCCGCCCGCGGGCCAGCAGGTGCCGGCCCTTCGCCAGCATGAGCCACGGGTCCTCGGCGACCAGCCACTCCGGCAGCAGGTCCTGCCACGGCTCGGTGCCGTCGCCGGGGTCGTCGGCGGCTTGCCCGCCGAGCCGGCCCAGCAGCGCCCGGACCTGGTCCCAGTCCTCGGCGCGGGCGGCGGCGCGCACCGCCTCCACGAGCGCGCCCTCCTCGGCGAGGAGTGTCGCGGCCCGGGCGTGCAGCGCCCGCGCACCCGCCTCGCCGAAGCGTTCGGCGAGGGTCACCGCCAGGTGGGCGCGGAGCACCTCGTGGTAGCGGTAGCTGCGCCCGCCGTCGGTGCTGGCGGTGAAGGCCTGCCGCCGCTCCAGCTCGGCGAGGTGCTCCCGGCTGCCGCCCTGCTCGTCGAGCAGCCGTTCGCACCGCTGCGGGGTGAGCACGTCGAAGACGCTGGTGCGCAGCAGGAACTCCCGCAGCGGCACCGGCAGCTCGGCCAGGACCGTGTGCGCCAGGTACGCCCGGGTCAGCGCCTGCCGGCCGTCCAGCGCGGCGACCGCGCGGCGGCGCTCGACCAGCGGCCGGTTGTGCGTCGACAGGTGGAACATGTGCAGCCCGGCGGCCCAGCCACCGAGGCGGCGGGCGAGGGCGGCGACGTCGTCGGGTGGGAGCGGCTCCCGGTACACCTCCCGCAGCAGCCGCTCCGCCTCCCACGAGCGGAACCGGAGCTGCTCGCCGTCGACGATGCTCACGTCGGCCAGCTCGTAGCGGGCCAGGTTCAGCCCCGGCATGCGCCGCCCGGCGGCCAGGACGTGCAGCCAGGCCGGCGCGCGTACCAGCAGCGTCTCCAGCGCCTGTTCGGCGTCGGGTGCGGCGAGCCGGTGCAGGTCGTCGACGATCACCAGCGTCGGCGGCCGGTCCTCGCCGCCGAGCGCGGCCGCGAGGGCCTGCGGCTCGTCCGGCAGGTGCGCCGCACCGGGGATCGCGGCGCGCATCCGGCGGGCGACGGCCGCGGCGCCCGCGTCGGCCGGGTCGACCCGCCACCAGCCGACCGGTCCGTCCCAGCGGGTGGCGTACTGGGCGAGCAGGGTCGTCTTGCCCGCACCGGCCGGCGCGACCACGAGGGCGAGCGGCCGGGTCCGCAACGCCGCGAGCTCGTCGAGCAGCCGCCCCCGGACCAGGCCCAGCCGCTCGGCGCTGTGCAGGCCGTCCATCACCGCCACCGGTCTCCGTCCGTCGGAACGCCGATACCAACCGTGTCCGCCGTGAGCTATACAAGCGGTACGCGGCCAGATGCGGAAGGTGTCAGACGGAAAGGTGTCCCCTTGGACGCGGTACACATCCGAGTGACGGAGACCGCGGAGGGTATCGACCGGCTCCGCCGCGAGATCGCCGCGTGGACCGACCGGCGCCGCACCCGCGACCCGCGCCGGCAGTTCCACACGGCATTGGCCAGCATCGACGACACCCTCGGCGGCGCCGCCGAGCGGGTGGCCGCCGCGTTCCCGGCCGCGGCGACCGGCACGCCCGGCGAGATCTTCGACGCGTGCCGGAGGTTCGAGGGTCGCGCCGCGCTCGTGCGCCGGCTGTGGAGCTGGTACGCGACCAAGTTCGACCAGCGCGACGACCCCGCCCACCGCCGCGCGCTCGCCGCCGCCGACGAGGTCGCCTGGAGCGTCCACGCCGGGCTCGTCCGCGGCGCGCTCGCGCACGGGCTGCCCGTGCCGCCGTCGCCGGCGCCGCTGCCGTTCCTCGACCCGGTGCAGGCACCCGAGGCGACGCCCCGCGACGCGCCGCCGGCCGCGCTGCGCCCCGACAGCGCCGACGACCTCCTCGCGGTGCTCCTCGCCAGGCTTCCGGTGCCGACCGTGGCGCTGCCCGCGGGTGCCGCCTGGGCGCCGTGGACCCTGGTGCTGCTCGGTCACGAGGTCGGGCACCACCTGGAGCACGACCTGCTGCCCGGCGGGGCGCTGCGCGAGCGGGTCCGCACGGCCGTCGGCGCGGCCGGCGGCGACGACGCGGCGTCGTGGGGCGGCTGGAGTCACGAGCTCTTCGCCGACCTGGCCGGGCTCGTCACGATGGGCGCGGCGTCGGCGGCGGCGCTGCTGCCGTTCGAGCTCGGTGGCGGCCCGTCGATGCTGGACCGTGGCCGCGGACCGTACCCGGCGCCGCTGGTCCGCCTCACCGTCCTGTCCACGCTCGCGGACCGCCTCGGCCTGCCGCCCGTCGGCGCCCCGCTGGGCGACCCGCCCGCCACCGACCGGCGCGCCGCCGCGATCCGCCGCGACCTGGGCCGCGTGACCGGTGTCGTCGACGCGCTGCTCGGTCCGCTGTGCGGGCCGGTCGGCCTCGCGGACCTGGCCGGCTTCGACCCGGCCGAGCACCACCCGGGCGGCGCCGTCGACCTGCGCGCGGGGCTGCTGCTGCGCGGCGACGGCGCGGCGGGGGAGTCCGGTCCGCGGGCCGTGCTCGGGTACGCCGCCGCCGGCCACGTCGCCCGTTCGCGGCTCACCGACCCTGCCGCTGTACGCCGCCTCGCCGACACGACCGTCGACGTGATCACCGCCTGCGCCGAGCCCGGCCTGCGCGACGCGGGCCCGGCTGCCGCCCCGGCCGACTCTGCCGCGCTCGCCGCCGAGCTGGCGGCGCTGCTGCTGCGGGACGAGCCGTGACCGCGCTGCGGATCCTCGTCGACGTGGCCCGCGACCCGGCCGGCGACGGCTGGACCGTGCGCCTGACGAGCCCCGGGCAGCCCGGCTGGTCATGGCCGGCGCCGGCCGCGCTGCCGCGGCGGATGCGGGCGGGCACCCACGCGGGCCGCCGGGTCCCGCTGCCGGACCCTGACTGGTGCACGGGCGGGCCCGACCACTCGTTGTGCTGCGCCGCGACGGCCGAGTCGGTCGCCCGGGCGGTGGCCGCCATGGCCGTCCGCGTCGGCGCCACGACCGGCGCCGCCCTCGGGCGTTTGCTGCACGCCGCGCTCCTCGGGCCGGCCGCCACCGGCGGTGGCGGGGCATGGGCGGCGATCGGGGACCTCGTCGCGCTGCACCCGGGCGCGCCGCTGGAGCTGGCGCTGCGGTGGCCGGTGGGGGACGCCGACCTCAGCGGGCTGCCGTGGGAGCTGCTGCACGACGGGCGGCGGTTCCTCGCCACGTCCGCCGGTGGGGCGCCCGTAGCCGTCACCCGGGTCCTGGCCGGCACGCGGGGCACGGCCGAGCCGCTGCGTGTGCCGCCGCGGGTGCTGTTCGTCGTGGGGACCGCCGCGACCGACCTGCGGGTCCGGCCCGGGGCCGAGATCGCCGGGCTGCTGCGCGCCGTCCGGCAGGCGGGCGCCCGCATCCACTACCGGATGCTGCACGACGCCAGCCCCGACCGGCTCGAGGCGGCGATGGAGACGTTCCGGCCCGACGTCGTGCACATCATCGCCCACGGCGGGACCGGGCCGCACGGGCCGTACATCGTGCTGTGCGCGGACGACCCGAGGGTCAAGGAGGAGCAGCGGTACGCCGCGCAGCTCGCCGAGCAGCTCACCGTCGGCGGCCGGAAACCGCCGGTGGTCGTGCTCAGCGCGTGCGAGACCGGGGCGCTGCACGTGCCGGGGCCGGGGATGGCGACGCCGTTCGCGGTCGACCTCGTCGCCGGCGGCGTGCCGGTCGTCGCCGCGATGGCGGGGATGGTCAGCGACCGGGCGTGCCGGCTCTTCACCCGCCGCTTCGGCCAGGCGCTCGCCGCCGGCACCTCGATCGTCGCCGCGACCGCCGAGGCCCGGCGGCTCACGTTCGCCGCGGACGCCGCCGGCGGGCTGGACTGGGCGCTGCCCGCGGTGTTCCTCGCCGACGAGGACGAGCCGCTGCCGATCCGCGCCGGCGACGGCGGTGCCGGCCTCGCGGCCGGCTGGATCAGCGCGTACGGCCTCGAGGAGGACCCCGTCTTCTGCGGCCGGGAGAACGTCCTGTCCGCGTTCCTGCCGCTGCTCGCCGGGCCGGGCGGCCGCCGCACCGGCTGGGAGTCCGGGCGCGACGAGCCGCGCCGCGGCGCCCTCGCGATCTGCGCCGAGCCGTCCGCCGGCGTCGGCAAGACCCGCACCCTGCGCGAGATCGCCCGGCAGGCGCTGCTCGACGGGCACCTGCCGGTCCTCGTCGGCACCGGCGGCGGCGACCTCGTCGCGCCCCGCAGCCACGCCACCCTGTGCTCCGCGGTGTCCAACGGCATCGAGCAGGTCCGGCTGCACCTGGGGCTCACCATCGACGAGCTGACCGAGTCCGCCGGCCTCGCCGACGTGCTCGCCGGCACCGCCGACGCCGACCCGGCGCTGCTCAACCCGACCGTGCGCCGCCTCGTCGGCCGCATGCCGCTGGCCGCCATGCGCATGGCGCTGCAACTGGACCTGGCCGCGCTGCTCGCCGACGCCCGGCAGCGCTGGCCGCACCTGCGCGACGGCCGGGCCGTGCTGCTGCTCGACAACCTCGACCAGACCGCGCAGGACGTGCTCGACGCGCTGCTCGGCGGCGGCATGCTCGGCGAACACGGCCTCGGCGACGAGCAGGAACCCCTCCCCGTCGTCCTCATGATCAGCGCACCGCGGATCGTCGACGACATCCGGCAGGGCCGCCAGCGGGGCCGCTGGCTCGCCCACGTCGACCTCGCCCCGCTCAGCGACGCCGGCGACGAGGACCTGTTCGCCTACGAACAGGTCATGCTCCACCCGTTCCTGGGCCAGAAGGCGCCCGGCTTCACCGACCGGCCCTGGGCCGTGGACCGCACCCTCACCCCGGAGGAGGCCGCGCCGATCGTCGTCACCTGGCGCCGGTACATGAAGGGCCTTCCGTACAACTTCGTCGAGGGCGTCGTGTTCCCGCTCGCCATCGAGATGTCGTTCCACGCGAAGTACGTGCTGTCCGCCGACGACGACGTCACCGCGGCGGGCCTGTGAACCCGGACCCGCCCGACACCTCCGCGGCCGCCCGCGACGACGCCGCCCGCGAGGCCGCTGTCCGCGACGCTCTCGCCCGCGAGGCCGCCGCCCGCGACGCCTACGACCGTATCTCCTCCGACTTCTCCGCCGCCGTCAGTGACGCCATTGCCCGTGGCACCGCTGCCGGCATCTCGGCCGCCCGCGATGCCTCCACTCCAGCTGCCGCTGCCGGCGGAGTAGGGGCTCATGACGCGGGCGCCCGTGGTACGGGCGGTGATGCCGCTGACAGTCGTGGTGCGGTCGGCGGTGCTGTGAGCGCCCGTAGTGCGGGCGGCGGTGACGCGGGCGGTCGCGGTACGGGCGGCGGTGCTGTGAGCGCCCGTAGTGCGGGCGGTGGTGACGCGGGCGGTCGCGGTACGGGCGGACTGGACGCGAGGGCGCTCGACGCGGGGCTCGCCGCGCGGATCGAGGCCGACCGCCGGGAGCGGATCGCGCGGATCGGTGCGGAGGCGGTCGCCTGGCTCGCGCTCGCCCCCGAGTGGACCCGCCGGGTCGCTGCGGCCGCCGGGTTCCCCGGGCTCGACGCGGTGCTGACGGAGGCGGTCGACGCCGGCTGGTGCGTCGCCGAGCGGCACCGCCTCGACCGCCGCGGCGCCCTGGTCAGGGCCCGGCTGCTCGCCACCACCATCCGCGAGCTGCCGGCGGCGACGACGCCGTGGCTGCGGCAGCAGCTGTGCGCCGAGGTGCTCGCGGCCGTGCCGCAGATCGGCTCCGACGCCACCAAGGCCACCCTCCTCGCCCAGATCGCCCGCGGGCTGCCCGGCGAGCTGACCGCCGACGCCCGTGCCGTGGCCGCCGCGGTCGCGGACCCGGCCCAGCGCGCGTACGCCCTCGCCGTCACCGGCGCCGACCCGTCCACAGTGGACCCACTTGGTGAGGAGGACCGGCTGCGCGTCGCGGCCGTCCTCGGCGACGCCGCAGGCGTGGCGGCGGCCGCGGTGGAGTGCGCGGCGCCGTACGCGGAACTGGTCCAGCTGCTCGGCGACGTCCCGCCCGCCGTCCTCGCGCCGGCCGTGGCCACCCTGGAGGCGGGCCCGCCGTCCACTGAGGACGATCCTGCCGACCGGGCCGCGGTGCTCGCCGCCACGGGAGGACTGCTGCCGGCGTCCTCCGCCGAGCAGGCGCAGGCCCGGGTCGAGGCGTCGCTGACCGGCGTCCACCCGTCGATCGGCGCCCTGATCCTCGTCGACCTGGCCGCCCTCGCCGCCGCCCGCGGCCGCCCCGACGACGCGCTCGGGTTCGCCGACCGGATCCTCGACGAGGGCCTGCGACTGGAGGCGTACGCCGCCGCCGTCCGCGCCCACCCGCCCCTCCATGCCGCGGTCGCCGGCATCGCCGAGCCGGTCGCCCGCGCCGCCGCCGAAACCGCCGAACCGGGCCAGGAAGGCTGCGTCGCGCTCGTCGAGACCCTCGCCGCCGCCGGTGCGGGCGCCGCCGCCGAGAGCCTGGCCAACCTGCTGGCCGACCGGCGCGGCCACCCCGACGCGATCGCCGGGCTCGCCCGCGCCGCCGTCGCGCTGCGCACCGCCGGCCGGGCACGGGCCGCCGACCGGATCGTGCGGGCCATCGGATCCGCCGCACTGCCGGACGACCGTACCGTGCGGGCGACCGCCAAGCTGCGATCCCTGCCGGCCCTCGCGCCGCAGGACGCCGCCCGGGTCGCCGAGGAGGCGCGGATCGCGGCGGAGGAGGCCGAGGAGCCCGACGCCGCGGTGCTCGCCCGCCTGCTGCCCTACGTGGCCGACGCCGGTGCGCCCGCGCTGCTGCGCCGGGTGCTGGAGCTCACCGCGCCCGCCGGGAGCGACGCCGGGTTCTGGATGCCCGACGCGGCCCGCCCCGACGTGCTCGCCGCCCTCGCCGCACAGCACGGCACGGCGTGGCTGCGGGCGGTGTCCGTCACGGCCGCGGGCAGGGTGCGGTCGCCTGAGGTGCAGGCGCTGGCCGTACCGGCGACGCTGCGGCAATGGGCGAACCTCGCCGGGACCGCGCAGGACCCCTCCGGCGCGGCGACCGCCCGGCGCCTGGAAAGCGCGTGCGGGCCGCTGCTGGAGTCCGGCGCCGTCGGCGAGGCCCTCGGCTGGGTCGAGACCGCGCGGCTGCTGCTGCCGGTCATCGGCGGCGAGCTGGAGACGAGCGTGCTGCTCGTGTCGCGGCGGGCGGAGCTGGCCCAGCGGCGCGAGCAGGACCGCCGGCACCTGGAGCGGTTCCTGGTGCGCCGCGGGCCGGTCGAGGAGTTCGACCAGCTGCTCGCCGAGCCCGACGAGGGCGGCCGGTGGGCGCTGCACTACCTCGGCCAGGGCGGGATCGGCAAGACGACGCTGCTGCGGTACCTCACCGCCCGCCTCGCCCCGGAGCGCGGGATCATCACCAGCCGCGTCGACTTCGACCACCTCGACCCCGACTACCCGCTGCGCCGCCCCGGCCAGCTGCTGCTGGAGCTGCTGCAGGAGCTCGGCGCGCACGCCACCGCCGGCGGCGCCGACACGCTCTTCCGCCGCGTCGACCGGCAGCTGCGCGACCTGCGCCACTGGGCGCCCGACGACACCGCCCTCGACGCCCTCGCCGCGCTCGACTCACCCGCGATGCTCGCCGCGATCGACGGCTTCTGCGAGTTCCTCCGCCTGCTGCCGCGCCGCGTCGTGCTCGTCCTGGACACCTGCGAGGAGGTCGCGAAGTTCCGCCCCGAGGCGGGCCGGATGCCGCAGCTCGTCGCGATGTTCACGCTCCTGGAGCGGATCCATGCGGCGGTACCGTCCGTGCGCGTCGTTCTGGCCGGCCGCCGGCCACTGGTCCGCGCCTCGGCCGGCGGCGTCGCGCCGCTGCCGTCGGGGCAGCCGTATCTGCGGGTCGCGGAGGTGCGTGGGTTCAGCCGGTCGGAGGCTTCGCGGTACGTCACCGACCGGGTCGGCCTCACCCTTGCCGCCGCGGACCTCGACCGGCTGCTCGCCCTGTGCCCGGAGCCGGTCCCGCGGGCCAGCGAGGTCCGGTACAGCCCGTTCGACCTCGCCCAGCACGCCGCCGCCGTCCGTGAGGACCCCGGGTACCTGCACGCCACGGCGCTGCTGGGGGCCGACCCGTACGTCGAGCACCGCATCGTCCGGCGCCTCCGCGAACCCGCCCGCGGGCTGCTCGCCGCCGTCGTCGCCCTGCGCCGCTTCGACCGCGAGATGCTCGAGGCCGCCGTCACCACCGCGCCGCACCGCGACCGGCTGGCCGAGGCATGGTTCGAGCTGGCCGCCACGGAATGGCTGGAATACCGCGTCCACCCGCCGCTCGACACGCCCTTCCTGGAGGTGCACGGCAGCCTGCTGGACCGGCTCGAGCGGTACTTCGAGCGGTACCCGCAGCACCACGAGCGGCTCGAGGCGCAGCGCGCGCTCGGGCTGCGCCTGCCCGGCCTCGTCGACAGCCGCCCCCTCGACCGGCTGCGCGTCGAGCACGTCGACGCCGCCCTCAGGTGCGCACCCCCGGACCGCGCGGCGACGCTGTGCGACTCGCTGGCCCGCAGGGTGGTGTCGGAGCAGGCGTGGGGCTGGGCGGAGACGGTGTTCGCGCGGATCCTCAGCACCGACGGCGCGCTGGCCGGCGCCGCGCATCCGGCGACGGCGGGCGCCCGGGCGCTGTACGCCGCGGCGGCCGGAAAGATCTCCGCTGCCACCCCGCTCGTGCCGATCTGGACGGAGGTCGCCGACGCCGTCGCCACCGACCCGGGGGCGGGCTGGCTGCGTCTGCGGGCCGAGCACGCCGCCATCGGGCGCGGTGCGGACCGCCGTCCCGCGCTGCACGCCCTCCTGGCGGCCGCGTCGGTGGCGGTGCCGGCCGGCACGCCCCACATCGACCCCGTCCCGCCACTGCCGGGGGCCGCTCCCGCCGCCTCGGGTGGTGGCCTCGGCGGCGGCCTGGGCCTGGCGTACCACGGCGGCGGCTTGGTGGCCGGCGCCGGCGGTGTCCTCGGCCGGGGGGCCAGTGGGCGATCTCTGAGTGGCACAGAATTCGGCACCGGGCTTGGGTCTGTCGGCGTTGGCACGGCCGGTAGTGGGGCGGCGGGTGGTGGCGTGGCGGGTGGTAGTGGTGGCGTCGCTGGGGGTGTTGGCGGGTCGGGTCGGGGTGGTGTCGGCGGTACGATCGGTGGCGTCGGCTGGGTCGGCACCGGCGGTGTGGGGGGCACCGGGGGAGCGGGCTCGCAGCCCACGCCGTCGCTGGTCGTGTCGGAGATGCCCGGCATCGGGACGGCCGTGGGCGCGACGCTGGGCATCCCGCCGGGGACGGCCGCGGGCTCGGTCCTGGGCCGCTGGGCACCCGGCAACGCCCCGGAGCCGGGAACCTCGCAGGACGGCGGGTCCCGCACCTCGCCAGGCGGTGCGGCCGGTGTCAGGCAGGGCGCTGCGGTGGGCGCTCCGGAAGAGCGCGTGGCCGGCAGTGGATCTGTTGAGCCGTCCGGGCGCGACGCGCGGCAGGCTGTTGCGCCGGGTGGGGCGGTGGCGAGTGGGCCTGTTGAGCCGTCCGGGCGTGATGCGCGGCAGGCTGTTGCGCCGGGTGGGGCGGTGGCGAACGAGCCTGGTAGCAGGTCCCGTGGCCCGGTTGACGGGCGTCGGTCCGGAGATGGCACGCCTGGCGAGACGGGCGGGGCCGGTGCGGCATCCGGACAGCGTCTGACGAGGGAACCGGGCAGGCCCGGTGGTGGTGGCGGTGCTGGCGGTGCGGCGGTGCGGGCGATCGCCATCGCGGTGGGGGACGACGGGGCGGCGGTGGTGGCGGGGGATGCGGCCGGGACGTTGCGGGTGTGGGACTTCGGCAGTGTGCGGGCGGTGACGCCGCCGCGGCGGGCGCATGCGGGGGCGGTGCTGTCGGTGGCGGTGCTGCGGCTCGGCGGGCGGCCGGTGGCGGTGAGCGGTGGGGCGGACGGGTGTGTCCGCTGGTGGCCGGTCGAGCCCGGGCCGGCCGCGGACCTCCCGGTCCTGCGGGGCGCGGGTGCGGTGACCGGGCTCGCCACCGTCGATGATGCCGGTGGTCCGGTGGTGGCGGTGCTGCGGGACGGCAGGGTCAGGCTGTGGCCGGCCGGGGCGCCCGACCATCTCGCTCGTGAGGTGATCGTCCCGGGGCCGCCCGTCACCGCGCTCGCGGCCGTCGACTCACTTCAAGCGGCGGGTGCGCCTCAGGACACTGTGGACAGTGGTGGGGCGGTGCTGGTCGTGGGGGCCGGGTCGGGGGTGGTCCGGGTCGATCCGCGGACCGCGACGGCCGGGGCTGTGAGCGACGGTGCCGCCGCCGTGCATGCCGTCGCCGTCACGAGCGCCGGTGGGTCGGCGTCGCTCGCCGTCGTCGCGGCCGGGGACGGGGCTCGGGTGCACGACCTCGGCGCGGGCGGTGGCGTGCGGAGGCTGGCGGGTGCGGAGGTGCTCGTCCACGCGTGTGTGGTCGCGCCCGACGGCAGGTGGTTCGCGACCGGGGACGCCGACGGGGCGGTGCGGCTGTGGGACGCGGCGAGCGGGGAGCCGTTGCGGGTGCTGCGCAGCGGCGGGGCGGTGCTCGCGTGCGCGGTGGCGCCCGACGGCACGTGGGTCGCGGCCGCCGGCGGGGACGACGCCGCCAGGCTGTGGGACCCGGCGACGGGGCGTCCGCTGGCGGCGTTGGGTGGGCACGAGGGCGGGGTGTGGGGGTGCGCGGCCGGGCCCGACGGGACGTGGGTCGTGACCGCCGACGGCGCCGGGGTCCTGCGCCGGTACGCGACCGCCGGTGGCCCGCCCGTCTGGGAGTTTCCGCAGGGCGGTGGCGGGCTGCGGGGGTGCGCGGTCACCCCGGACGGGAGAGGGGTCGTGGTGGGTACGGCCGGCGGGGCCGTACACCTGCATGATGCGCAAACCGGGGCGCTGCGACGCACGCTCGAGGGCCACGCGGGCGGGGCGTGGGCGTGCGCGGTCGCACCCGACGGCAGGTGGCTGGCGACGGCCGGCGCCGACGGGGCGGTGCGGCTGTGGGACGCGGAGACCGGCGCGCCGCTGCGCACCCTGACCGGTGCGGTCGGGCCGCTATGGGGCTGCGCGGTCGCGCCCGACGGCACGTGGGTGGCCGCCGCGGGCAACGACGGCGCCGTCCGGATCTGGTCCGCGACAGGCGTACCCGGGGCCGTCCTGACCGGTCACGCCGCCGGTGTGTGGGGGGTCGCGATCGCGCCCGACGGCACCTGGCTCGTCGCGGGCGGGCGGGACGTGCGCGCCTGGGACGCGGCGACCGGAAGGCGCCGGCTCGCGCTGTCGGGTGCTGTACCGGAGGCGGGCCCCGCCACCGCCGTCGCGGCCGGCACGCTCGACGGGCGGCCGATCGCGCTCACCGGCGCCACCGACGGCCGCATCCACGCCTGGGACCTGCGCGCCGGGGTGCCGCTCGGCGCGCCGATCGCCGGGCACGACGCCGCGGTGACCGCGATCGCCCTCGCCACCGTCCGGGGCAGGACGGTCGCGGCGACCGGCGCCGCCGACGGCACGGTCAGGCTCTGGGACCTCGCCGAAGGCTGGCGCCGGGCCCGGCTGCTGCTCGGCGACGCCCTCGCGGCCGTGTCCGCCCGGCTGGACCAGATCGAGCGGAGCCCGGACCGCGACGTGCGCGAGCTCGGCGTCGGCCGTGCGCAGGTCGACGAGCTGGCCGCGCTGGCCGAGGCGTGCGGGGCCGCCGCGTACGCCCGCATGCTCCGCGCCCGCCTCGCCTGGCTCTCCGGCGACGTCGACGAGGCGGACCGGCTCGCCGGGGAGGCCCTCGCCGCGCTGCCGGACGACCCGTCGGCGCCGCTGGACCCGTTCGTCGGCGCGGACTGGGACGCACCCGCAGTCACGGCCGACCGGGTCCGCCTCGAAATCGCCCGCCTCGCCGGCCGCCCCCTCCCGAAGCCTGACCGCCTCCTGGGGGAGCTGGACCGGTCGGTGACGGATCCGGACCAGCTGCCGGTGCATCCGGATCGCCCACGGCCGGAACCGCACCGTCCGCCGCGTGATCCGGACCGGCCGCTTGCGGTCTCGGACCAGCCGCTCGCGCATCCAGATGGGCCGCTGACGGACCCGGACCGCCCGCCGCATGACCCGGACCGACCGCTTGCGGCCTCGGACCAGCTGCCGGCGTATCCAGACCGGCCGCTGACGGAACCGCATGGGCTGCCGAGGGTTCCGGACCGGCCGTTGACCGACCAGGACCGCCCGCCTGGGGAGCTGGACCGGCCGGTGACGGACCCGGACCGTTCGTCGGGGGAGCCGGACCGGGTGCTTGCGGAGCCGGAGCGGATGCTCGCGCGGGCGGACCGGGTGTTTTTGCTCGACGCTGCGGGTCGGGCCGGCAATCCGGACGCCGACCGGCTTGCCTCGATCACGCTGCTGCACATGCTTGCGCACGCTGTTGTCGACCGGGGCACTGTGGTGGCGGTCGAGCAGGCGCTCGGCTCGACCGTGACGCCGGCCGCGACGGTCGCCGCGCACGAGGCGGTGCCGCCGCTGCGGGTCGCGCTCGCCCGGGCCTGGGGTGCCCTCGGCGCTGCGGTGGAGGCGCGTGCCGCGCTCGACCGGGCGCGGGTGGCGGACCGGCCGACCATGGACGTGTTCGACGACGCGCTGCTCGACCTGGCCGTGCTGCTCAACCGCGACTGGGGCCGGCACCTCCGGCAGACGTCGACGTCCCCGGCGGCGGTCCGGGCGCGGGCCGTGCTCGACCCGTCCGCGGTCAGACCCCCGGACCCGTACCCACGGGAGCGCGAGAGCCCTCCGCCGCACGAGTGGTGGTGGCGGCACCGCAACGAGCCCGACGCGGCGGCCCGGCGGGCGCTGCTGGACGCGGCCCTGTTCGGCGGCGGCGATCCCCCGGCGCTGGACTGGCTGGAGCCTGCCCTGGGCGCCCGCCGGATCGCGGAGATAGCCCTCGAGGAGGGTCGGCTCCTCGCCGTGTACCGCCCAGCGGCCGGCCAACGCCTGCTGCGATGGGCCGCCGGCCGGTTCGCCGCGCTCGGTGAGCAGCCGCAGCCGCCGTCGGGAGACCCGGCCCAGGTGCCCGTCGCCGACCCGCTGCCGGCGTCCCCGGCGGTGCCGGCGTGGGCCGAGCGGTGGGCGGTCCGCTCGCAGGACTGGCGGCCGCTCACGACCACCTGCGGGGTCCTCGCGCTCGGGTTCCTCGTCGCGTTCGGGTACGGGCAGGGATTGGCGCTGCTGCCGGTCGCGGTCGCGCTCGCCCTCGTGCCGGCGGCGAGCATCGGGTTGGACTGGTTGTGGGAAGGGCTGCCCCGGTGGTCCCGCACCTGGCGCCGGACGCCCCGGCGGGTGCTCGTCAGCCTCCGCGTCGGCCTCCCCGGGCCCTGGGTGAACAGCCAACCGCGCATGCTGGTCAGCGCCGAGTGGGACGACCCCGCGGCAAGCGCCCGGGTCGCCGTCCCGTTGCGGCAAGGGACGGACGCCGACGCTCCGCTCTGGCCGCGGCGCCGAGCGCGCCGGGCGGCGGCGGTCCTGGCCGCGGCGGATCGGGCCGGGCTGCCGGTGGCGCTGCACGTCCTCCCGTCCGACGACGGCGTGGCGTGGGAGGTGCCGCTGGCGCAGGGTGCCGAGGCCCTGCTGGATGCACGCAGGGTCTGGGCAGCTCAGGGCGCGATCGCGCCGGCGGACCCGGGCTGGACCGTGCTGGCGGGGCCGATCCGCCGGACGCTGCTGCGCGAGACGATGACGGCGCGGGACACGATCGGGACGCCGGGCGCCGTGACGACTGGGCTGCTGGCCGTCGCCGGGCTCGCCGTCCTCGTCGACGGGCAGCCCCGCATCACGGTCGAGGCGCTGACCGTGCACCCGGACGACCTGCCGATGGACCGGCTGCGGCTGATCCTCGTCGTCGCCGACGCCACCGAGCCCGGACCGGACAACGCCCTGCTGCGCAGGTGCTGCGGCGACCTGATGCGGGCCGGCGCGGCCGCCGTGGTGCTCGTGCCGGCGATGCCGCTCCAGCACCTCGGGCCGGTCCTCGCACCGTTCGCGGCGCTCACGGACCCCCCGGCGGTTGGCGAAGACCGCACGGACGGCCCGACGCCGGCACGCGACTTTCCGGCGGCTGCCAGCGAGTCCGCGGCCGGCGGCGGGCTGGCGGGAAGTGGTGACCTGGCGGGAAATGGTGCGGCGCGCGACGGGCTGCCGGCTGGCGACGGGCTGGCGGCTGGCGGCGGGCTGGCGGCTGGCGGTGCAGCGAGCGACGAGCTGGCGGTGGGTGGCGAGGCAGCAGCGGCGTTCACCGGAATCCCGGCGGCGGTGCGGGCGGCGCGGGACGAGTTGGCGCGGCGGACCGATCGGGCGTACGCGGCGGAGATGACGTTCTTCCAGGTGCAGACAGGGAGCGAGGCGTAATGGGGTTCTGGTCAACGGTGCGCACCACGGTGCGGCGGCCCGCGGAGCAGCTGGTGTTCGCGGCGTTGCCTGCCGAGGGTGCCACGCCGCTGGTGCCGCGGCAGGGGTACGTGCGGGTGTGGCTGTCGCAGATGTTCCTGCAGCACCGCTCGACGCTGCTCGCCGACTGGGTGCCGGCCGCGCACACCAGGGTCGGGATCACGGCCGGCGGGCGGACGACGCACGACTACGGGCGGGTGCTGCGGCCCGAGCCGGGGCAGCTCACCGACGGCGTGCGGCTCAACTTCGCGCTCACCGACCTCGTGCCGTACGAGGGCGGCGAGATCGAGGTGACCGCGGTGCTCTTCGGGCTGCAGTCCGGCAACCACCTGGACGTGGCCGTGGACGTGCTGTCGCTCGTGTCGCTGCTGCCCGTGCCCGCGCTGCCGGTCGCGGCGAAGGTGTCCGAGAGCGCGCGTGACCTGGTCGTGCGTTCGGACGGGCGGGTGCATCTGGATCTGCACCAGACGTTCAGCGCGGACGGTGGCGGCGGCGCCGTCGTCAGCCCCGGCCACCTCGCCGTCGTCCTCGCCGCGCAGCGCGACCTCGCCGACGCCGACCTGCGGGTCGTCGGCGACCGGCTGCACGTCGTCCGCGACGGGGCCGTGGTGCCGCTCGCCGGCCACGACTTCATGCTGCTGCGCCTCGAGTGCCGCACCGAACGGCCCGACCTGAGCATCCCCGACGCCGACCGTGCCTGGGCCGCGGCGGTCCACGCCTGGAGCGAGGGCGACGACACCGCCGCCGACGGGTACCAGCGCGCCGCCCGCGCCGCGGTCCTCCAGTCGCCGCTGCTGTGTGACGGCGACCGCCGCCGCGCCGTCACCGCGATCGCCGCGCAGTGGCAGCAGCTGCGCGACCAGGCACAGGGCCTGACCGCCGACGCCGTCCCGGAAGACCTGGACGCGCTCGTCCGCCGCTGGTCGCCGGCCGCCACCAGCGACCCCATCACCCCCGCCGAGGCGTTCGCCATGTGACACCCGGACGCAGTGCGGGCCGCCGGTGTGTGCGGCAGTCGCCGGCCTGTGCAGCCGAAATCAGGGTTCTGCCGAGGCATGTGGCGGCCGGATGAAGGCGGGGATCGTCGGTCTGTTCAGCGGCGGATGGTCAGGCCACCACCTGGGGGAGACCCGTCCCGGCAGGTTGCCCGAGCGCTTTCGCTCCTGGTCGGGTGGCAGCGTCGTACATTGGCGGAAAACGGGACAAGTCAGGCCAGGTTGGCGACGAGGAGGGTGCCGGTCGCTTCGAGGTGGGTGCGCATGGCGGCTTCGGCGGCGTGGCCGGCGCGGGCGATGACCGCGGCCACGACCGGCTCGTGCTCGGCGTGGATCTGGGTCAGGGTGCGGCCGCTGGCGGTCGTCGGCGGGCCGAGCAGCGCGGTCGTGGAGCGCAGCTGGGCGACGATGGCCGCGGCGCGGGCGTTGCCGGCGGCGTGCAGGAGCAGGTCGTGCAGCGCCCGGTCGGCCGGCCAGAAGGCGGCCTCGTCGCCGCGTGCCGCCGCGGCCGCCATGGTGTCCAGGGCCGCCCGGATCGCCGCGTGCTGCTCGTCGGTCGCGAGGGTGGCCGCCTTCCGCGCGGCGGGTGGCTCCAGCGCGAGCCGGATCTCGATGATCTCCTCGACGTCGTGGGCGGTGGGCAGCAGGACGCTGAAGCCGCGGTTGCGCCGGATCGCGACCAGGCCCGCCTCGGCCAGGCGGAGCATCCCCTCCCGGACCGGGCTGCGGGAGACGCCGAGCAGGTCGGCCAGCTGATACACCGAGTACGTCGCGCCGGGCACGAGCTCGCCGGCCGCGATGCCGTCGCGCACGGCCTGGGCGACGGCGTCGGCGAGGGAGGGGGCCTCGGGGGGAAGTCGCAGCGACGGCATGAGTAACATGTTACCTATGACTGACGTGGTGGCGGCGCTGGAGGCGGCCGGGCTCGAGGTCCGCGCGGACGCGGGCACCCGTGGCATGTACTCCTCGGACGCCTCGCTGTACCGGATCCCGCCGCTCGCCGTGGTGCGGCCGCGGCACGTGGACGAGGTCGCCGCGGCCCTCGCCGTGGCGCGGGAGACGGGCGTGCCCGTCACGTCCCGTGGCGCCGGCACGTCGGTGGCCGGCAACGCCGTCGGCCGGGGCATCGTCCTGGACTTCTCCCGCCACCTGAACCGGGTGCTCAGCGTCGACCCGGAGGCGCGGACCGCGGTCGTCGAGCCCGGCACCGTGCACGCCGTCCTGCAGAAGGCCGTCATGCCGCACGGCGTGCGCTTCGGCCCCGACCCGTCGACCCACCCGCGCTGCACGATCGGCGGGATGATCGGCAACAACGCGTGCGGCTCGCGCTCCCTCGCGTACGGGCGGACCTCCGACAACGTCGCCGCCCTCACGGTGCTGACGGCGGCGGGGGAGGAGCTGGTCACCGGACCCACGGTCAGCGGCGCGCAGTCGACGGTCGATGCCGTGCGCGCCGTCGTCGGCAAGCACCTCAAGACCGCCAGGACCGAGTTCGACCGGTTCGGCCGCCAGGTCTCCGGCTACGCGGTGCAGCACCTGCTCCCCGAGCGCTTCGACCTCACCCAGGCGCTCGTCGGATCCGAAGGCACCCTCGCCGTCATCACCCAGGCGACCGTGAAGCTCGTCGTCGACGCGCCGGTCCGCGTCGTCGTGGTCCTCGGCTTCCGCGACATCGTCGCCGCCGGCGAGGCCGCCCCGGCCGTCGTCGCGCACGGCCCCACCTCCTGCGAGGGGCTCGACTCGCGGCTGCTCGACGTGCTGCGCGCCCGCCGCGGCCCGGCCGCCGTGCCGCCGCTGCCGGCGGGCGGCGCGTGGCTCTTCGTCGAGCTGGCCGGCGACGACCCGGGCGAGGTTTCGGCGCGTGCCTCGAGGCTGGCCGCCGATGGGATCGCCCCGGAAGCGCTGGTCGTCACCGACCCGGTGGTGCAGGCGCAGCTGTGGCGGATCCGGGAGGACGGCGCGGGCCTCGCCGGCCGCGCTCCCTCCGACCGGCCCGCGTGGCCCGGCTGGGAGGACGCCGCCGTGCCACCCGCGCAGCTCGGCGCCTACCTGGCGCGGTTCGACGAGCTCGTCGCGTCGTACAAGATGACGTCGGCGCCGTTCGGGCACTTCGGCGACGGCTGCATGCACGTGCGCCTCGACTACCCGCTCGACGAGCCCGGCGGCACCAAGGTCCTGCGCGACTTCCTCACCGACGCGGCCAAGCTCGTCGGGGAGTTCGGCGGCTCGCTCTCCGGCGAGCACGGCGACGGGCGGGCCCGCTCCGAGCTGCTGCCGCACATGTACTCGGCGGACGCGATCGCCCTGTTCGCCGGGGTCAAACACGCCTTCGACCCCGGTAACCTCCTCAACCCCGGTGTCCTCGTCGACCCGGATCCCGTCGACGCCGATGTACGACCGGCCGGCCGCTTCCCGCTCAAGGGGCTGGCGCTGGCGTACCCGCACGACGGCGGCGACCTCGCGCAGGCCGTGCACCGCTGCACGGGCGTCGGCAAGTGCCGCGCCGACAACTCCGCCGCCGGCGGCGTCATGTGCCCGTCCTACCTGGCGACCCGCGAGGAGAAGGACTCCACCCGCGGCCGGGCCCGGATCCTGCAGGAGGTGGTCCGCGGCGAGCTGACCTGGTCCGACCCGTCCGTGCACGACGCCCTCGACCTGTGCCTGTCCTGCAAGGGCTGCGCCTCGGACTGCCCGACCGGCATCGACATGGCCACCTACAAGTCCGAGGTGCTGCACCAGACGTACCGCGGCCGGCTGCGGCCACGCTCGCACTACACCCTCGGGAAGCTGCCCCTCTGGGCGCGCCTGGCGGGGTGGACGCCGCGGCTGGCGAACCTCGGCATCCGCCTGCCCGTGCTGGGCGCGTTCTTCCTGTGGCTGGCGGGCGTCGACAAGCGCCGCTCCGTGCCCCGCTTCGCCCGCCGCCCGTTCCGGCGCACGTTCAAGCCCGAGACCAGCGAGCTCAAGCCGGTCGTGCTGTTCGCGGACTCGTTCTCCGACGCGTTCTCCCCGTCCGTGGCCGCCGCCACCGTCCGGGTCCTGCGCGCCGCCGGCTACGAGCCACGCCTGCCGTCGGGGTCGGTGTGCTGCGGCCTGACCTGGATCACCACCGGCCAGCTCGACTCCGCCCGCAAGATCCTGACGCGCACCGTGGCCGCGCTCGCCGCCGACGCCCACGCCGGAGTGCCCATCGTCGGCATCGAGCCGTCGTGTACCGCGGTGCTCCGCTCCGACATCCACGAGCTGCTGCCGGACTCCCCGGACGCCCCCGTGGTCGCCTCGTCGGTCCGCACCCTCGCCGAGCTGCTCGCCGAGACCCCCGGCTGGACCCCGCCGGACCTGTCGGACGTCGAGGTCGTCGCCCAGCCGCACTGCCACCACCACGCCGTCCTCGGCTGGAAGGCCGACGCCGACCTGCTGGCGTCCACCGGCGCCAAGGTCCGCCGCCTCTCCGGCTGTTGCGGCCTGGCCGGCAACTTCGGCGTCGAGATCGGCCACTACGACGTGTCCGTGGCCGTCGCCTCGCAGCAGCTGCTGCCGGCCCTGGACGCCGCCCCTTCCGCGGTCGTCCTCGCCGACGGCTTCTCCTGCCGCACCCAGGTCGCCGACCTCCGCGACCGTCCCGCCGTCCACCTTGCCGAGCTGCTGGACCCATCGCGCTGACCGATGGTGGCCATCGCGCATTGTCGTTTTTCGTCGACCCGGGCGGCCCTTACGGTGGATGCGTGTTCGACTACGACGCCGAGCTCCGCCCGCACACCGCCCACCTGCGCGCCGCCGCCGCGGTGGACACCCGCGACCGGGTGCTCGACGTCGGCTGCGGCACGGGTCAGACGACCCGCGCCGCGGCCCGCGCCGCCACCGCCGGCAGCGCGCTCGGCGTCGACATCAACGGCCCGGCGCTCGCTACGGCGCGGACCCGGAGCGCCGGCCTGAGCAACATCGCGTTCGAGGAGGCGGACGCCGCGGTGCACGCCTTCCCGCCCGCCCAGTTCGACGTGTGCCTCAGCCGCTTCGGCACGATGTTCTTCGCGGACCCGGCGGCCGCCTTCACCAACATCGCCATGGCCCTGCGCCCCGGCGCACGCCTGGCCATGCTCGTCTGGCAGGCCGCCGACCGCAACGAGTGGTCGACCGTGGTCGGCGAGGCGCTCGCGGCCCCACCCCGCCCCGCCGCGTTCTCCCTGGCCGACCCGGCCTCGACGGGCGACCTTCTGACGTCCGCGGGCTTTACGGGCGTCGCCTTCACCGACGTGCACGAGCCCGTCTACTACGGCCCCGACCCGACGTCCGCGTACGACGCCGTCATGTACCTCGAGCGGGCCGCCGGCACCGACCCGGACCCGTCCGCCCGCCGCCGCCTGCACGAGGCCGTCACCGCGCACGCCACCCCCGCCGGCGTCACGTTCGACTCCCGCGCCTGGCTGATCACCGCCCGCCGCACCTGACGCGGGCGCCGCGCTACCCGTCGCCGGGCAGGGGGAGCAGGGCGAGGGGGACGTGGTGCTGGCCGGCGTGGATGTCGCGGTCGTGCAGGCTGCCCTGCGAGACCGGGCGGGGGAACGAGATCTTGACGACGTTGAGCGACGGGATGCGGAAGATCTGCACGGTGGCCGGCGGGACCCCGTACAGACGGGCGATCACCGGCGCGTCGACGAAGGCGACGGCGGCGAACCCCGCGGCGTCGCGCATGAAGAGCTCCATCGTCACCCAGAACGGGCCGGCGTTCTTGGAGCGCACCTCGATCGCCAGGTCGCCGACGGTACGGGACATCACAAGGCCTCCGGGAAAGCGATGCGGAACAGGCTGGTGGGCGAGTCCACGGCGACGACGTGGTTGAGGGCGAACTCGTAGGTGGCGCCGCGCTCGGTCTCGGCGGGTGACGTCGCGAACGCGAGGCTCGGCAGGTGCTGCATGTCCGGCGTCGGCAGGTGCAGCATGAGCGGGTTCGCCACCTTCGCGATCGCGGTGGCGGTCGGCTGGTCGGCGGCGTTGACCAGCAGCATCACGCCGACCTCGCGGGGCGGCCGGGTGTCGGGGTCGAGCGGGCCGAGGACCGCGTCGAAGCCGTAGAGGCGGATGTCGAACGAGTAGCCGTCGTGCAGGCCGAGCGTCTGCGCGACCCGGTCGGTGAGGACCTTGCGCAGCAGCGCGGCCCACGTGGTGATCTGGCCGAGGATGTGCGGGTCGCGGATCGCGGTGAACGACATCGTCTGGTAGCCGGTGACCCGCGCGCCTTCGAGCTTCACGGTGTACTGCTCGGCCGGCTCGAAGCGGGAGCCCTCCACCCGGACCCGGCGGTGGTCCAGGGCGCGGTACGTCGCGTCGGCCACCTCCAGCGTCCCGGCGGGCTCGCGCATGGAGAACGGGTTGGCCGTCTCGTACAGCATGTGCGCCGCGACCGACGTGGGGGTGCACGCCACCGCGGGGTCGAGCGGCTCGATGGTGAAGCCGGTGGCGTCGACCGTGGCGAGGACCCCGCTGGAGCGCGGGTCCGTGGTGCACTGCGCGCCGCACTCGACGATCTTCGCGGCGTGCCAGGCGGGGCCGGCGGGCAGGCCGCGCATGAGCGGGACGGCCGCGGCGAGCGCGGTGTCGGTGGCGCGGCCGGCGAGCACGACGTCGGCGCCGGCGGCGAGCGCCTCCGCGATCGGTTCGTGGCCCATCATGGCGACGATGTGCGCGCAGCTGTCCAGGGTCGCCGCGTCGAGGTCGCCGGCCGGCGGCAGCGGGTGGATCCGGCCCTGGTCCAGGAGCGTGCCGAGGTCCGCGGCCCGCTGCTCGCTGTAGATGGTGGCCACCCGCAGGGACATGCCTTCGGCGGCCAGGACGTCGCGGGTGATGCCGGCGACCCAGTCGACGCCGGCGTCGGTGCCGCTGGTGCCGCACGAGCCGATGATCAGCGGGATGCCGGCCGTGGCCACCGCGCGCAGCAGCGGGCGCAGGTCACGGGCCACGGCCGCGGCGGCGGTCTTCGCGGTGCCGGTGCCGAGGTAGTAGGGCCCGGAGTCGGTGGAGCCGCCGTCGAGGGCGATCACGTCGGCGCCGAGCTCCAGCCCGCGGGCGATGATCTCGGGCGGGAACCCGGAGCCGAGCATGCCGGACGGCACGAGGATGCGGACGGTCACATGATCTCCTGTTCTGAGGGGACTGCTCCGGTACGCCGCTCCAGGTGCTGGAGCCGCGCGATCACGACGATGGCGAGCGACGCGAGGACCGCGATGTCCAGCAGCATCCCGGCCCAGCCGGTGAGGTCGACGACGGCGCCGATGAGCGCCGGTCCGCCGAAGCCGCCGAGGTACCAGGTGACCGCGTACAGCCCGGTGTAGGTGCCGAGGACCCGGCTGGACGGGGCCAGGTTCCACAGCGCGACGATCGCGTTGATCGTGAACGCGGCGGCGCCGGCGGCCGCGACGCAGAACACGACGACCGTGCCGGTGGCGGTCTGCGCGACGGTGCCGGCGGCGAGCGCGACCACGAAGACGACCATGCCGGCGGCCATGGTGCGCAGCCGCCCGAAGCGTTCGGCGGCGAGCGCGGCCGGGTAGCAGGCGAGCAGGTACGCGACGCCGCTGGGCAGGGTCAGCCCGCCGGCCTCGCCGCGGGTGAGGCCGAGGGCCTGCATCCCGTACGGCGTGATGAGCGACCGCGACGCGAACCACGCCCCGCCGAACAGCAGCACGGTGAGCAGCAGCAGGAGCCGGCGGCGGTCGGGGTCGCGGACCAGTTCAGCGAACACCTGACGGGCCTTGCCCTCGGCTCCGTCGGCCTTCGCCTCGGTGACCGCGGCCTGGTAGCCCGGCGACCGGCTGTCGCGCACCTTGGCCACCAGGACCGCCGTGGCGACCAGCATGATCGCGGCGGGGATGACGAACGCGCCCTTCGGGTGCTCGTCGACCACGAGCAGGCTGATCAGCGACGCGACGATGATGGTCAGCGAGGTCGCGATCTTCACGGCGGCGGTCGCCCGGCTGCGGCGCTCCGGGGCGATGAAGTCCGGCACCAGCGACTCCGCCAGGGGGCGGGTGCTGTTGGCGACCAGCGCGTACAGGAACATCACCGCGACCAGCGCCGCCAGCGACGTCGCCCAGGGCAGCAGCAGGAAGATCAGCGCGGCGAGGGGCATGCCGACCGCGATGTACGGCATCCGCCGCCCCCACCGCGTCCGCGTGTTGTCCGACCGGTTGCCGATCCACGGCTGGACGAACATGCCCACCAGGTTGTCCGCGCCCATGAGCAGGCCCACGACCGCCGCGCTGGACACGTGCTCGCGCAGCAGGGCGGGCACCTGGTTGTCGTAGAAGTTCCAGGTCGACTCCTGCGCGAAGAGCGCCAGGGCGACGAAGAACGTGATGCCGCGGTCGGACACCGTGCCGTCGCGGACCTTCGGTTCGGCCATGCCGTGCCTCCTTGGGGTGTCCGGCGTCACGCTAATTTGCTATAGCAAAACCGTCAACAGTTGCATCGGGTGTACGTGATGGCATGCGCTAGAGTGCGTGGCATGCCCGCCGAGACGCTCGCCGACCAGGCGTACCGCCACGTCCGCACCGCCATCGCCACCGGCGAGCTGGCGGCGGGGGAGAAGGTCACCGAGCGCGGTGTGGCGTCCCGCCTCGCGATCAGCCCGACCCCCGTCCGCGAGGCGCTGCGCCGCCTGGAGCTCGACGGACTCATCGAACGCATCGGCCCGCGGACCGTGCTCGTCGCCGCGATCCGCGACGCCGCCGTCGACGACCTGACCGAGGTGGAGATCGGGCTGCGCGGCCTGGTCGCCCGCTTCGCCGCCAGGCACGCCACCACCGACCAGCTCGACGCCCTCGACGCGATCCTCGACCGCGCCGACGACCTGCTCATCCTGCTCAAGGACCGCCGCCGGCACGAGCAGCCCACCGACCGGCATCTCAACGCGCTGCTGGACACCATGCAGGAGTTCAACGACACGGTCGACGCCTGCGCGCACAACCCCGTGCTGATCCGCATGCTCGACCAGAGCCGCGTCTTCTCCCGCCCGCAGCGCCGCGAGCTGCTGCTGCGCCGGGTCGCGGAGGACGAGTCGTTCGGCCTCGAGCGGTACACCAGCCACCGCGCCCTCGTCAGGGCCCTGCGCGCCGGCGACTCCGCCACCGCCGAACGCATCGCCCTTGAGGACTCCCAGGGCGGCCTCGCCGCCCTCCGCGACGGCCGCTGAGCTGGCTCACCCCGCCGCGTTCGGCTGCCGGCGCGGCCGCGACACCGCCGTACCTGGCCCGCGCTCTTGGCGACGACCACGAGGACGTCGAAGACGCGCGGGCGGAGGTCGGGCGGCTGCAGTCCCGGCAGTCCCGCTGACCCGGGGCGCAGCTGGTTCCTTCGATGTGCGCGCTGCGGCCGCATTCGTGGACATGGATCCCTGGGGTCGGGGCCCGAACGGCTGCAATCTCGCCGAGCGGCCGGTGGGGGACGGTCGGACGGGTTAGCGTGGCCGCATGACTGCAGCGGAAGAACACCGGAGCATCGCCGGCACGTTCACCGATCGGGTCCGTGGCGTGCCGACCGGCGGCTGGGACCGACCGGCGCCGTGCGAGGGCTGGGTGGCCCGGGACGTCGTCGGGCATCTCGTCGAATGGCTGCCGGGGTTCCTGCGCGCCGGCGCGGGCATCGACCTGCCGAAGGGACCGCCGGTCGCCGAGGACCCGGTCGCCGCCTGGCAGGTGCACACCGACGCCGTGCAGGCGCTGCTGGACGACCCGTCCAGCGCGGACCGGATGCTGTCCAACCCGCACATCGGCGAGCTGCCGGTCGCCACGGCGATCAGCCAGTTCTACACCTCCGACGTGTTCCTGCACACGTGGGACCTGGCCCGCGCGACCGGCCAGGACGAGCGGCTCGACCCGCAGCGCTGCGCGGTGATGCTGGAGGGCATGCTGCCGATGGACGAGGTGCTGCGCAGCAGCGGCCACTACGGCCCGCGGGTCGAGATCCCCGCCGACGCCGACGCGCAGACCCGGCTGCTGGCCTTCATCGGCCGCGACCCTTCCCACTAGCCGATGCCGCCCGGCCGGTCCCGGCGCGGGGTGAGACCGGCCGGGCGGTCTGATTCAAGCGAAACTCTGCTGCCACAGTTCGGCGTCGGCTGCGTCGTGCCAGCGCGTGAACCCACAGGCCCAGGCCACCGGATCGGTCAACGGCGTCCCACCGAAACGCGGTTCGCCGGAGACCAGCAGCCGCGATCCGATCCCGAACGGCACCAGATCCGGGCTGACGCCGCCCGTCGGATTCACCAGTCCGACGGTGACGCTCCCGGCTGAGCCGCCCCGGAACCATCGGTGAACCTTGAACGTCACCGGAAGAAACATGCCTGTCCCGTCGTTGGTGGCGCCGATTCCGGCCACCGTCCCGTCGAACGCGAAGCTGCGCCGGGCAAGTGACTGGGCCGAATACGACTCGACACAACTCTGGCTCACTGAGGTGCCCGCGAAGACGTCGCCGCGACGCGCGCCGGACGGTGACCCGGGTCCCGGCGTCGACTCGGGCCCCGTCGGCTTTTGTGGCAGCCCGTTCAACGCAATGGCGAGGGCAAGGACCGCCGCCGTTGCGGTCGTCACGGCCGCGCCGATGGTCAACGCCCAACGGCGGCGAGGTCGTGGTGCTGCCGACGGACTGTTGATGACCCGTTCGAGGAGAGCCTGCCTGGCGCGGGAATCACCAAGTGCCTCCGTGTGCGTCGCGTCCAGCGCCATCGCCTGCCTGACATGATCGGCGAGTCGTTCGTCCTTCACAGCTCCCACCTCCTGGCACTCCATGTCCGCCACCCGGCAGCGCGTTACACCTCGATGCCCTCGGCGTTCAGCTCGCGGGCGAACCGGGACCGGGCACGATGGAGCCTCACCCGTACATACACCGCCGTGCGACCCAGCACCCGGGCGATCTCGGTGGGCGTGAGACCTTCGACCGCGACGAGACCGAGGATGTCTTGATCCTCGGGCCGCAGGCGGTCAAGACATCCGCGACGACATCCGAGGCGTCCTGGACCGAATCGGTGCGGCGCAGCACGTAGGCAAAGACTGGCTCATAGTGGGCGGCATATGCTCGCTCGAACCGGGCCGATCGCATACCCGCTCCATGTCCACCAACACCCCGTGCGTTACACCCGCTTGTCGTCGCAGCATCTGGCGTACCGACGGCCGCTATCCCGGCGCTGCGACGAGTGCGTCGCCGAGCGGGGTGCGGCGGTAGAGCACGGAGCGGCCCGACCGGGCGCGGTGCACCAGGCCCGAGCGGTGCAGGACGGCGAGGTGGTCGCCGACGGCGCCGGTGGCCATGCCGTACGCCCGGGCGAGCTGGCTCGTGCTGGCCGGGTCGCCGAGGGTGGCCAGCAGCAGCGCCCGGGACCGGCCGAGCAGCGCAGACAGGTGCGCGGGCGGCTCGGGCGGGCCGTGCTCGAGCAGCGTCCCGACGCCGCGGGCCGGGTAGACGATCGCCTTGGGCCAGGGGTCGTCGGCGTACACGGCGATCTCCGGCCACACGAAGACCGACGGGACGAGCAGCAGCCCGTCCCCGCAGAGCGCGATCTCGCCCTTGCTCCGGACGTGCAGGTCGATGCCGCCGTCGCGCCAGCGGACCTTCCGGTGCAGCCCGGCGAGGGCGGCGGCCCAGCCCGCGCGGCCGAGCTCGCCGACGCGGTGCACGACGTCGCGCTCGCACAGCAGCCGCAGCCGCGGCCAGTCGTCTTCCAGCAGCGCCGTCCACGCCGCGGCCAGCACGTCGGCGAGGCGGTCCAGGGCGTCCGGCGCGGCCAGCACCGCCCGCGCGGCGTCCGACACATCCCGGCGGTGCCGCAGATAGAAGTCGATCTCCGCCCGGACGCCGTCCGCCGGCGCGGCGCGCATCGTGGCGAGGTCGTCCTCGATGGTCTGCAGCCGCGGCGGTGGGGAGAAGAACGTCGCGCCGGCCCGCGGCGTGTGCAGCGCGTCGATCGCCGCGAGCCCCGCCCCGTGCCGCCCGGCCAGCTCCGCGAACCGCGGCCGCAGCCGGGCCAGCCACGCCTCTGGCACGCCCTGCGGGTGCGGGCTCTGCAGGGCGCGGATCAGGTGGTGCAGCTCGAAGACCGGCGACAGCGCGAACCTGGTGCGCACCAGGTCCTCCGCACCCACCACGAACCGCAGCACGCCCTAGACCTTACGCCGTGTGGCGAATCATTCGTGCCGTTCCCCGCCCGCCCGCAGGCTGGTGCGCATGACTGTCGTCGACCGCCCGGCCACGTACCGCGAGGTGTTCGCGGAGCCGTCGTTCCGTGCCCTGTTCGTCGCGCGGACCCTGGCGATCGGCGCGAACTCCCTGCAGATCTTCGCGCTGTCCGTCCTGGTCTACACCGGCACCGGCTCCGCACTGCTCAGCGCGCTCGCCTTCGGCGCGGGCTTCCTGCCACAGGTCGTCGGCGGGCTGCTGCTCGGGTCGCTGACCGACCGCCTGCGACCGCGGCCGCTCATCGTCGCCGGGTACGCGGTCGAGGCCCTCCTCGCGGCGGCCCTGGGCCTGCTCGACCTGCCGGTCGCGGCGAGCCTCTCGCTGGTCGCCGTGGTCGCGTGCGGCACGCCGGTGTTCGCGGGCGCGGCGGCCCGCGTCATCGCCGAGCAACTGACCGGCGACGCGTACGTCCTCGGCCGCTCCGTGTCCAACATGTCGTCCTCCGCCGCCCAGCTGCTCGGCCTCGCGGGCGGCGGCGTCGCCGTGGCCGCCGCGGGCCCCCGCCACGCCCTGCTCTTCGCCGCCGCCTGCCACGTGGCCGCCGCGGTGCTGGTCCGCTTCGGCCTCGGCCCAGGCGGCGGTTCCCGCGGTGGTGCCGTCCGTTCCCGTGGCGGCGCCGTCCGTTCCCGTGGCGGCGCTGTCAGGGACAGCCTGGCCGGGGCGTCGGCGCTGTTCGGCGACCGCACCATCCGCCGGCTGCTGCTCGCCCAGTGGCTGCCGTCCGCGTTCGCCGCCGGCGCTGAGGCCCTCCTCGTCGCGTACGCCGGCCGCCGCGGCTTCCCATCAGGCTCCGGCGCCGTCCTCATGGCCGCCCCCGCCGCCGGCATGCTCCTGGGCAACTTCGTCGCCGGCCGCTTCCTCCGCCCCACCCTGCGCGAACGCCTCGCCGGCCCCTTCCTGCTCCTGCTCGGCACCCCACTCATCGCCGTGCTCGCCGCCCCACCACTCCCGGTCCTGGCCGCGCTGCTCGTCATCGCGGGGACAGGCTTCGCGTACGGCCTCGGCCTGCAACGCGCCTTCCTCGCCGCCGCCCCCGAAGCCCGCCGCGGCCAGCTCTTCGCCCTGCTCTCCACCGGCATGATGACCCTGCAGGGCCTCAGCCCCCTGCTTCTGGGCACCGTCGCGGAGCTCACTTCCCCCGCCCTGGCCATCGCGTCCGCCGGAGCCGCCACGGTACTGGTGGCGCCCCTCCTGCTGCGCGGCCGCCCCAGTGACATCCGACCGGCCCGAAGCGCATCCTGAAACGGCAAGGCTTCCGTCCGCCAGCGCGGCCGGTGGCCCTGAATGCCGAAGCGGAACACGATTCGATTCTGTTTACCAGGCAGGCGGCGGTGGTGTGATGCCGACGGCCGCCCGAGTGATTGACGCTCGCCAAGTGGTGCTGCCGGTGCAACAGTTGGGCCATGACTTGGGGAGCGCGGACAACGTCGCGCGGGTCGGCCACTTGGACGTGGGCCGATCGTCGGCGAGCAAAAACGTCTCAGCGGGCGGCGGTCTTTGCCTGGTACATGGCGGCGTCGGCGGCGGAGAGGATCTCGTCGGCGGTGGCGCGGTCGTCGCACGGGGTGCAGCCGATGCTGACGCCGATCCGCACGAGCTGGCCGGCGACCGTGTAGGGCGCGACGATCGACGCCCGGAGGCGGTCGGCGATGCCGTCCAGGTGCTCCGCCTCCGCCAGGAACACCACGAACTCGTCGCCGCCGAAGCGGGCGGCCATGTCCCCGGTGCGCAGCGACCGGCGGATGCGTTCCGCCACGTAGACGAGCAGTTCGTCGCCGGCGGCGTGGCCGAGGCGGTCGTTGACCTGCTTGAAGCCGTCGAGGTCGAGGAACAGCACGGCGAAGCGGCGGTCGGGGGCGCGGACGGCGCGCGAAAGGGTCTCCACGAGCGCGGCCCGGTTGGGCAGGCCGGTGAGCGGGTCGGACAGCGCGGCCCGGCGCAGCCGCTCCTCCTGTTCGCGCAGGTCCAGCCCGACGGTGAGCAGGGCCGCGCACTGGTTGACCAGCTCGCGGCCGTCCTCGACCTGGCTCTCCACGACGCCGGCGACCGCGAGCAGGCCCCGGTCGCTGGCGTTGACCTTCGCCGGCACGACGAAGACCGTCTCGCCGGGACCGGCCGCTTCGATCAGCCCGGCCGGCGGGAACGCGCGCACCTCGAGGGTGCCGCCGCCGATCGCCGGGCCGGGGTGCCGGCGCCAGCCGTCCGTGACGTCGAGCCGCCCTTGCGCGCCCCAGAGCCCGAGGGAGCCGGCGGTCGCCGGGGTCACCGACAGCCAGCCGAGGTCCCGCGGGTCGGATTGGCGGTTGTAGAGCAGCGCCATGGACAGGTCGTAGTGGGCGCCGACCGTGGAGCGCAGCCGCCACCGGTCGCCGAAGTTGGCCACCTGCCGGACCCGCACGACGGCGAGGATCAGCTCCTGGACGCAGCCGTCGAGGCGCCGGGCCGTGGCGACGTCGGCGGCGGGCACCTGCTGGACGTACTCCTGGACGGCGCGGGCCACGATCCGCATGCCTTCGGGCTGGGCCTGCAAGGCATAGAGCGCGAGCAGCGCGGCGGTCGCGCCGGCGTGGTCCGGGGGTCGCCCGGCGGCCGCCGCGCCGGCCAGGTCGACGACCGAGTCGACGGCCTTGGCGAGAACGGTGAGGTGTTCGCCCGTCCGTACGGCATCCGGCGGCAGCAGCACGGCGAGGCGCTCGGTGAGCCGGGCCGGGCCGGGATCCGCGACCGGCGGGGGCAGCCGCAGGACCGAGTCGGAGCAGCCGCAGGACCCGCGGGGCACGAACGCGGTCGGCACCCGCTGCGCGCCCGGCGGCAGCGGCGCCCCGGCGACGGCCCGCAGCAGCAGGTCCACCGCGCGGGCCGCCATCACGGTCAGCGGCTGGCGGACGCTGGCGAGGCTCGGGTTGAGGTACGCGGCGACCTCGATGTCGTCGAAGCCGGTGATCGCGAGGTCGTCGGGGCAGGCGAACCCGGCGGCGGTCAGCGCGGTCAGCAGCCCCATCGCGTTGCGGTCGGTCGCCGCCACGATCGCGGTCGCGGTGTTGCGCAGGGCCCGCGGGTCGACCCCGGCGACGCCGCTCTCGAGGTTGTCGGTGGCGGGCAGGAACAGCGCGGGGTCGGGCTCGATGCCGTGGGCGAGCAGGGTCCCGGTGTAGGCGTGGTGGCGTTCGGCGATGTCGGAGGCGGCGACGTACCCCGTGAACGCGATCCTGCGGTGCCCGTGCTCGACGAGGTGCGTGACGGCGTCCCGGACGCCGGCGCCGTTGTCGGCGACGACGGCGGTCAGGTCGGGGCGGCCGGCGCGGTGCCCGAGGAGCACCACGGGCTTCCCGGCGGCGTGGAGCCGGTCGAGGTAGTCGCCGGTGACGGCGTCGGCGAGGACCACGAACCCGGCGATGTGGTCCCAGGCGACCGGCGCGGTGAACGTCGGCGTGCCCCCGTTGACGGCCATGTCCGCGGCGGCGTCGAGGGTCTGCACCGCGACGGTGCGGCTGCCGGCCGCGGCGGCGGCCGCGCTGATCCCGGCGAGGATCGTGCCGTAGTAGGCGCCGCCGACGAACGGCGACAGCACACCGATCACCGCACCGTCGCCCGCGCCCATACCGGCCACCTCCGCTCTCCGTATCGGCAATCGTGGCGGCGGCATTCGTCGAACCGGGCGGGAACACCGGATCTGGGACCGGTTGCGGTACCGGTTGCGCCGCGACCCCATCCGCTCCGCGACCAGCGGAGAGAGCGCTCTCTTCCACGAAGCGCCGCCACCCGAACGGTGCTTCTGTTAAGACTCTGAACAGCGGAAACAGTCATTGACACCAGGATCGCACGCTCGCTACAAAGCATGAGAGCGCTCTCACGAGACACCCCCCCGCTCTTGGAGGTTTCCGCCAATGCCCCCTGCTGTGCGCCCCCTGGCCCTCGCGGCCGTCCTGGTGGCGACCGCCGCCGTCACCGTCAACGCCTACGCCGCCGTCCCGTCGACCCCGTCCGGCTGGACGTTGCAGTGGAGCGACGACTTCACCGGCACCGCCGGCACCCTGCCGTCGTCGACGAACTGGCTCTTCACCACCGGCACCCAGTACGCCGGCGGCCCCGCCAACTTCGGTACCGGCGAGATCCAGACCTACACCACCAGCACGCAGAACCTCGCCCTCGACGGCTCCGGAAACCTGAGGATCACCCCGATCAGGTCCGGCTCCGGGCAGTGGACGTCGGCCCGCATCGAGACCCGCCGGACCAACTTCAAGCCGCCGTCGGGCGGTGTCATGCGCATCGAGGGCCGCCTGCAGATGCCGAACGTCTCCGGCGCCGCCGCCGCGGGCTACTGGCCGGCGTTCTGGGCCCTCGGCTCGCCGTACCGGGGCAACTACTGGAACTGGCCGGGCATCGGCGAGCTGGACATCATGGAGAACGTCAACGGCGTCAACCAGGTCTGGGGCACGCTGCACTGCGGCGTCAACCCGGGCGGGCCCTGCAACGAGACCACCGGCCTCGGCGCGACCCGGAGCTGCCCGACCAGCGCCTGCCAGGGCAACTTCCACACGTACGCGATCGAGTGGGACGCGAGCGTCAGCCCGCAGGTGCTGCGCTGGTACCTCGACGGCGTCCAGTTCTTCTCCGTGAACCAGAACCAGGTCGGCTCGTACTGGTCGAGCATGACCAGCCACGAGGGCTACTTCATCCTGCTCAACGTCGCCATGGGCGGCTCGTTCCCCAACGGCGTCGCCGGCTACTCCACCCCCACCGGCAGCACCGCGTCCGGCGTGCCGATGCTCGTGGACTACGTCGCCGTGTACACCAAGGGCGGCGGCTCGAACCCGACCCCGACCGTCACCCCGACCCCGACCCAGACCCAGACCGGTGGCGGCCGCGGCGCCTACAGCACCATCCAGGCCGAGTCCTACAACGCGCAGTCCGGGGTCGTGCCCGGCAGCGACCAGATCGGGTACCTCGCCAACGGCGACTGGGCCCGCTACGACAACGTCGACTTCGGCAGCGCCTCGCCGAAGGACTTCCTCGCCCGCGTCTCCTCCGGCGCCGCCGGCGGCGTCAGCGGCACCGTCGAGGTCCGCCTCGACAACGTCGGCAACGCGCCGGTCGCGAGCTTCTCCGTCGCCAACACCGGCGGCTGGAGCAGCTTCCGCGAGATCCCGGGCAACCTGACATCCCAGGTCACCGGCCGGCACACGGTGTTCCTGCGCTTCAGCAGCGGCCAGCCGGCCGACTTCGTCAACGTCGACTGGTTCGTCTTCCGCAGGTAGCACCCCCATGAGCGCCGGTGGTCACAGTGGATGCGGCCCGCTGTGACCACCGGCTTCCAGGTCCGCGCCGCGCCCCATGCCAGGATTGGCGCATGCGACTGCACGCGACGCTCCGCGCGATCCTGGCCGCCGCCGCGGCGACGCTCCTCATCCTGCTGCCGCCGGCCCCGGCGTGGGCCCACACGACGCTCACCAAGAGCGACCCGGCCGCGGGCGCCACCGTCAGCACGCCGGTCGCCGCGGTGACGCTGACGTTCACGGAGATGGTGAAGCAGCAGGCGAGCACCGTCGAGGTGACCGGTGCCGACGGCGTCTCGTACAGCGAGGGCACCCCCAGATCGGTGAACAAGACCCTCACGCAGGCGATCCGGCCGCTGCCGCCGGGACCGGTGACGGTCGTGTGGCGCACGGCCGCCGGCGACGGGCACCCCCTGGAGGGCAGGTTCACGTTCACCAACGCCGCGCCGGCCCCGACGAGCGCGGCGCCGTCGCCCTCACCGTCGCCGTCCGCCGCCCCCACCAGCGCGGCCCCGTCGCCGGCCGCCGCCGAGCCGGCCGCCAAGGACGACGGCGGCGGCATCGTCGGGCTGCTGTGGGCGGCGCTGGGCGCGGCCGCGGTGGTCGCCGCCGGCATCGCGGTCTGGCAGCGGCGGCGCCGCATGAAGTGACCCTCGCCGGGACGCGGGCGGGCCGTTACGCTTACGCCCGTCCGCATCTCCGGCTCGGCGGCCGGGGCGGGCTACCGGTGTGCGGCGCTCCGGGCCCTGCCCTGTCGCGCTCCCGTGAGGAACCCGCCGTGCCCACCACCGCCGACGTCGCGCCCGTCCGGTCGCGCGACGCCGTCTTCCGGCTCGTCGCCGTCGCCGTACTGATCGTCGCGGGCGTCGTCGCCTGGGTGCTGTTCCGCGGCGGTACCGGCGAGACACCACCCCAGGACCGGTCGATCACGGTCTCGATCACCGGCGGCCGGGTCGAGCCGCCCGTGGGCCGGGTCGAGGTGGGCAAGGGCAGCACGATCCGGCTCACCGTCACCTCCGACGTGCCCGACGAGCTGCACGTCCACGGCTACGACCGCAAGGCCGTGCTGGAGGCGGGCCGGCCGGCGACGCTGGAGTTCCGCGCCGACACGACCGGCATGTTCGAGGTCGAGACGCACTCCGGCCACCTGCTGCTGGTGCAGCTGGTGGTGCGCTGATCAGCCCTGGTCAGCCCCGTTCAGCCCTGGTCAGCCCTTGAAGAACGCCAGCATCGCGTCGTTGACGGCGTCGGGCTGCTCCAGGTAGCCGTAGTGGCCGGCGGCGGGGATCTCGGCGTACCGGGCGCCGGGGATCGAGCCGGCGAGCTCACGGCCGCGGGCCGCCGGCGCCATCACGTCGTCCGCGAACGACAGCACCAGCGTCGGCGTGTCGATCCGCCGGTACGCGCCGAGCCGGTCCGTGTCGAGCTCGACGTCGAGCTGCGGGCGCAGGCCGGCGTCGGTCACGTCGGCCGGCGACATCTCGAACAGGTCGAGCCAGTCCTGCACCGCCTGCTCGTCCTGCAGCGTGCTCGGCGACAGGTTCTGCACCGCGCGCGTCGTCGCGTCGTACACGCCGGGGAGGTGGACGCGCTCGTCGTACAGTGCGCGCTCGGCGGCGGCGAGCGCCCGGGACATCGCGTCGGCGCGGCCCCGGCTCGCCATCAGCACCGCCTGGGTGGCCAGGTCGGGCCGGGTCAGCAGCAGCTCCTGCACGACGTACGCGCCCATCGACGAGCCGACCAGCCGGCACGGCCCGCCGACGAGCCGCTCGATCAGGCCGGCCGTGTCGGCGACCAGGTCGTCGATGGTGAGCCCGGTCTTCGCCGGGTCGCTCGGCGACACGCCACGGTTGTCGAAGGTGATCGCCCGGTAGCCGGCGGCGACCAGCGCGGGCACCTGGTGCAGCCGCCACGTGCGGCCGCGCGCGGCGGTGCCGGCTACCAGCAACACGGCGTCGCCGCTGCCGGACTCCTCATAATGCAGCGTCACGGCACCGACGTTCACGAACGGCACGGCCATCCCCCCTGTGGAAAGTAAGGAGAGCCTAACCGATGCCGCCGCCCTACTGCTGGTAGCCGTTGTTGTCGCAGGTACGGCGCTGGAGGATGCAGTTCTTCGTGCGCTTGTTCATGGTCGCGGCGTCCCACATCACGAACGCGTCGCCGTGCATCGAGGAGGCGCTCCTGCCCTCCTTGTCGGAGGACAGGTAGTAGCCCTGCTGGGTGCCCTTCGCGCCGTACTGGATGTCGAAGGTGATCGCCGGGATCTTCACCGGGTGGCTGGCCGGGCAGGCGTTGCCCGAGCCGTGCTTGACGTGGTCCTTGTGGTTGGGGCTGTCCAGGTGCTTGCCGTCCCAGCAGTCCGGGAACTGCATCATGAAGTGCAGCGTGGCGTCGCCGCCGCAGATGGGCCAGTTGCCGTTGGTGCTGCGCGCGACGCCGTCGAGGTCGCCGGGGCCGTAGAAGGCGCAGTAGAACTGGCCCTGCGCCCCACGCGGCGTCGGCTGCCGCTTCGTCGCGTCGCCGCTGATCATCCGCAGCCCGTTCGGCATCGGCAGCTGACCGGCCGACGTGTTCATCAGCGACCGGTAGTAGACCCGGAAGCCGGTGGTCTCGACGGGTTTGTTCGTCGCGGCGTCGTACAGCGTGGGCACCCAGTACGCGGAGTGGTCCTGGACCGGCTTGCACGTCGTGGCCGTGAACTTCGTCAGGTCCTCGGGCGTCGTGTCGGCGGTGACGGCCTTGTTCCCGACGAACGAGTGCATGTGCGACGAGCCGGCGAGCCCGGGGAAGACGATCGGGTCGTCGGCGAGGGAGTGGCTGTACTGGCAGTCCGCCCGGAACTCCGGCAGGTTGCCCACCCCCGCCGGCACCGGGTCGGTCTTGAGCGCCTGGAACGCGTCGACCTGCGCCTTCCACGCCGCGGCGTCCACCGGGATCCAGCCCGTCGCGGGCGCCTTCGCGGTGGCGGACTTCGACGCCGCGGCGCTCGCGCTCGTGGCGGCCGAGGCGGACCCCGACGGCGCGGGCGCGGCGCCGATCACAGCGCCGGATTCCGCCGGTACCGGCGACGCGTCCGCAACCGAGGAAGGCTTCGCCGATCCGGGCGACGTGGCGAGGTAGACCGCAGCCGCGCCGGCCACGACGATCAGGCCCGCCGCCGCCATCACCACCTTGCTCCGGCCGAGCCGCCAGGGAACGCCGTGGTTCGACGCGTACGACAACGGATGACTCCCCACGAGCGCGGACGGTGCACGGCCGCCGTGATCGTAGGCGCCGTCGCCCCGTGCCCGACAGAGATCTAAAGCAACCTTAATCCACGACCCGAATTTAGCGGCCGTAGAACAGCTCGGCGGCAAGCTCGTCGACCGACGCGGTCGCGCCCACGGCCCGCAGGGCGGCCGCCACGGGGCCGGGGTCGCCGCCTCCGCTTTCGCCTTTGCCGAACGCCGGCAGTGCCAGGAGCAGGTTCACCGGGTCGGTGGGCAGCAGTCCCCACGGCAGGCCGGGCCCTGGGCTGTCGCCGCCGTCCTCGGCGGCGAGGCGGCGCGCGGCGGCCCCGATCTCGGCGTCGACCAGCCAGTCGAGGCCAGGATCGCCGGGAAAGTTGCGCACGATCAGGTGCAGGACCCCCCGGCCGATCGCGACGGTGAACACCGGCCACAGATCCGATCGCTCGAAGTCGTCGAGGAACGCCTCCAGGTCGGCCGGGTCCACCCCGAACGCCTCCGGTGCCGAGCCCGCGTGGCCGACGGCGAACAGGAACGCGGGCCAGAACAGCTCGTCCTCCAGCCAGGGCATGGCGTCGACCAGCGGCGCGTCCTGGCCGGGCAGGTAGTCAGGAAGCCGCATCGGTGGCGGCCCGGACGTCGTCGAGATGGATGCGGGCGGCCTGGGCGTAGGCCTCGTGGCGGAGCCAGCCGTAGGCGAGCGAGGGCAGGCCGGCGGCTGCGGCGCGGGCCGCGCGGGCCGGGTCGTGCTTGCCGGGCCGGCCGCAGTCCCACCCGATGCGCAGCCCTTCGAGCGGCCGTTCCACCGGTCGAGCGACCTCGGCCAGGAGGTCCTCGCCGGCGAAGCCGAGCCCGCGGATCCAGGCGACGCGTGCCGCGGTGACGGGCGCGCCGTACGCCCGGTCGATCCACGCCAGCTGGAACGCGGCGTGCGCCGACGGCTCGACCAGCAGGACGCCGGCGTACGCGTCGAACGCGCCGCCCAGCGTGGTCTCGATCCGCCCGCGCAGGAACGCGTCGTCGGCGTCCTCGATCCGCCGCACGGCCCCTTCGGCGTTGGTCAGTGCCGCCCCTCGTTCGCCGAAGGCCGCGAAGGCCGCGATCGTCGCGTTCCGCTCCGACACGCTGAGGTGCTCCTCGTGCAGCATCGGCAGCAGGTGTACCAGCAGCGTCTCGTCTCCGAGCGCGCCGATCGCCTGCGGTACCGCGGCGCCGAACCGCGGACTGGGCCACCGCTGCCTCGGCTCGTCGACGCACAACCGCAGGAACTCCCGCAGCGGCCCGGGATCCGTCGTCAGCCCCGCCGCCCGCCGCCGCACGACGAGCGCCGCGAGCGCTTCGGCCGCGCCGGGCCGCTCCACGAGCCTGGGCACGAGCCGCTCGCTCGCGGGGTGCGCGGCGACCCGGTCCACGATCCCGGGCGCGAGGGGCCCGCCGTGCCGCAGCGCCTCGATCAGGTCCTCGGTGACGGGGTCGACCATCGCCAGGATCTCCGCCACCGCCCGGCGCACCAGCGGGTTCCGTTCTTTGTCGCGCATGGTGTCGCGCAGCAGGCGCGCGAGGCGCGGCGGGCGGTCGTGCACCAGCCGGTCCCGCAGCCGCCGCTGCCCGAGGAACCGGACGACGTCCTCGTCGCGCTCCTCCCGGACGAACCGCTCGACGTGCCCGACGATCGCGTCGCCCGGCAGCCGCAGATACCGGTCGGTCAGGTGCTCCATCGTCGCCGGCAGCAGGTGTACGCCCAGCGCCCGCACCCGTTCCGGCGCCATCGCGTCCAGCGCAACCACCGCCGGCCACAGCGGCTCCCGGCGCGCCTCGATGTGCTCGACGAGGGCGGCCACCGCCGCGCCCCCGGCCGGCGGCCCCACCCACTGCAGGCCGATGAGCGCCCAGTACCGCAGATCGCTGTCCCCGTGCAACGCCTCCAGCAGCAACGGCACCGCCGCCACCCCCGCCCCGTCGACGAGCTCCCGCAGCTTCACGTCAGGCTCATGCGGCGCCGGCGTGAAGTCGCTGTCCCAGTGCCGCTGCCCCCACAGCTCGTCCCGGAACGCGTCGAACAACCGCCGCGCCTCCGCCTCCCCGCCCACGCCCCCAACCTACGCGCCCGCCGCCGCGACCGCCTTCACCAGGCCCTCGCTAACCCCGACGCCGCCGCCCTGCCCGCTCTGCTGGCGGCCGCCCGCCCGCACCTGGACCCCACCCTGGCCGGCCAGATCGAGCAGGTCACCGCCAGCGCCGACGCCGTCCTGCGCCGCATCCAACACCACCGCGGACCCGGCGGCCGGACCGTCCGTCGTTAGAGTGCTGCTATGGACGTCGCCGTCGAGCGCATCGCCGCCGCCACCGAAGAGACGGTCGAGGCATTCGCCCGCCTGCTGCCCCAGCTGTCCGCCTCCGCCACGCCACTGGACGCCGCGGCCCTCGACGCACTCATCATCTGGCCGGGCAACCACATCCTGGCCGCCTGCGTCGAAGGCAGGATCGTCGGCGTGCTGACGCTCGTCACGTTCCCCGTCCCGACCGGCCTGCGCGCCAGGATCGAGGACGTCGTCGTCGACGAGTCCGCCCGAGGCCACGGCGCCGGCGCCGCACTCATCCGCGAAGCCCTGCGCCTCGCCGAGTCCGAAGGCGCCCGCAGCGTCGACCTGACATCCCGCCCCGACCGCGTCTCCGCGATCCGCCTGTACGAACGACTCGGCTTCACCCGCCGCGCCTCCAACACCTTCCGCTACACCGGAGCCCCACAGCTATCGTGACGCGATGGACAAGGCCCAGGTCCCCATCGCCGGCAACGACCCGCTCCGCGACGGGATGAATTTGTCCGTCCGCCTCCGCTACGACTTCACCGTGACCGACGCCGCCCGCCTCCTTGCCGCCGCCCGCCGGCTCCACCTCGACCTGCACCCAGAAGCGACACCCGAGGAGGCGGCCGCCATCGTCACCTGCGCCGCCGACGCCATCTTCACCGTGCTGGAGCACGCCGGCCTCGGTGAGACCCTCGAAGCCCGCCTCACCGGCTTTGCCGCCGACGGCCTGGAAACCGGCGGCTTCCGCGCCCAGGCCGTCATCGACGAACCCGACCCCTTGCCGGCCGGCTGGGACTGCTTCCGCACCGGCGACGTCTTCGCCCTCCCACCCTCCTCGACCCTCTGACCACAGGTTCCTGCCACGCCCCCAGGTGCGTCGCTTGCGTGAGGCGCTTGCCGGCCCTCGGGACTGTCGCCCTACGTGCAGAATGCGGGTGTGACTGCGCCGAATCTCACCGATCCGCCGGTTCCTGGTGCGTTGCCGCGTTGGCTGGAGCGGTTGATGGGCGCGAAGGAAGCGGCGGCGTTCGGGGACCAGGAAGCGTTGCGCTGGTTCGTGCAGGGCATGATCGAATTGGAACCGTCGGGGCACGTGCAGCTGATCTGCCAGCTGCTCGACTTCAATCGTCCGCAGGCGGGATGGAAGCACCTGGACCGGCACGTGCGGCAGCGGTTCGCGTGGCATGCGGCGGCGATGGATGTGGTCGGTGGCCGGCTGGTTGACGGGAGTGCGGGGCCGGTGAGTTGGGTGCTGGCCGGGATGCACCCGGATGGCCGTGTCCGGCAGCGTGCGATCGACGCCATGTGCGCCGGTCCCCTCGCGGTGACGGGGCCGGCGGACGGTCTTGCCTCCGGCGTCGGGGCTTCGGATCACCTGGCCACCAAGGGCTGGGTGTCCATGTGGGACTTCCTGGAGCCGGACACCCACACCGGTCCGTTGACGATCCTGATGCCGGTGATCATGCTTCGCTCAGCCGACTGGGTCGACGAGGTTCGTGCTGCCGCCCTGGCAGCGCTGCGGGTGCGAGTGCTGGCCGACGCGCGCTTCTTGCCGACCGCGGTGTGGAGCCTGCCGCTCGTTGCCGGACGCACCCGCGGACGCCAAGCGGTCGCGGTCCTGCGTGAAGCGTTCGCGGTCGCTCCCGCAAACCTGCGCGATACTCTGGTCCGAGCGGTGGACCCGGCAATCGGACGGACATCGGCGGCGCTGTGCCGGGACCTCGGGTGACGCCACGATGACAACCACCTCGCGATCATCTGGCGTGCCCGGAATTCGGATGTGTCGCCGGCCAGCCGTGGGCAGAATCGGATCATGTTCCGCTTCGGTATCCAGGGCTACCGGCCGCGCTGGCGCAACGGACGTGACAGCATCGTCACGGCGCACGGTGCGCGCCTTGCCGGACTCGGCGGGCTCACGCTCCGGCACGTCTGGCTGGTCTGGGACCTCGACGACGACGAGTGGTTCGCCGACGCGCCTGTGCTCCTGGACTTCGGTGCCGAGCAGGTCGAGATCGACCATCAGAAGTTCGACGACCTGTCCATCACCTGGAACACCATCGACCCGCACCAGGCGATCGAAGACCCCGGCTTCCGCCTCGCCTGGCGGGCAGAACCCCTGCCGCCGTTGACGGAGCTGCCCGGCCGGACGCTCGATCACGTCGAGCTCCTCGAATGGACCGGCGGTGACATGGCCGACGGCAGCGTCGCTGTCGGGTTGGATCTCGGTCAGACCTGGTTGGTCGTCTACAACGCGCTCGACGAGAACGGGCTCGAACACCATCCTCCAGGGCCGAGCTACCGGCGCCACCGCCTCGGGCCGTAGCCGGTGGACTCGCGCGCTGCGGGCTGGGACGGCCGTGCAGTAGCAAGGGCGCCACCAACGAGCTGGACGGCTGACCGCAGGCGGTTCACCTCCGAGGCACTTCAGGCGAACGTGAACAGGACCTTTCCGCTGCGTCCCGGTGCCATCGCGTGTTCGATCGCCTCGTGGTACTCGTCCAGGCGGTAGGTCGCGTCGACCGGGACGGTCAGGTCGCCGTCGGCGACGAGGTCGTTGAGTGCCCGGTAGGTCTGCTCGATCTCGGTGCGTGGAGCGTGCCGCAGCCAGTTGAGCAGCCAGAACCCGGTGTGCGTCACCTCGTTGAAGATGAGGTCGTGGGCGCGGACGGTTGGGGGCGCGTCGGTCGCGTAGGCGTAGCTGACGATCGTGCCGCCGAACCTCAGCGCCGCGGCGAGGTCGGCGACGGTTCGTCCGGCCGTGGCGTCCAGGGCGAGACCGAGCTCCGCGCCGTCCAGTGCGTCCGCGATCTGCGCGGGCAGGTCGTCCCCGGCGACGATCACCCGGTCGCCGCCGGCGTCACGCACGGTTTCGGCGGCGGCGTCGCGCCGCACGATGTTGAGCGTCTTGAAGCCCCGCAGCCGAGCGAGGGCGATGACGCACAGCCCGACAGCGGAGTTGGCGGCGTTGAGGCCGACCCAGTCGCCGGGAGCCAGCGTGGCAAACTTGTGCAGCAGCAGGTACGCGGTCGCCGGGTTGATCGGCAGCATGGCGAGTTGCAGCGGGTCGCCGTCCTCCCGGATCGGCACGACGTTGCGGTACCCCGTGGTCACCTGGTCCGCCCAGGTGCCCTGCTCGTAGTTGGGCAGAATGACCACCTTCCGCCCAACCAGGTGCTGGCCCGCGCCCCCGCCGGCGTCGATCACCCGACCCACTCCCTCGCCGCCCAGCGGGCTCGGCAGCGACGGCCGCATCCCGTAGTCACCACGGACGAGCAGCAGGTCGGACGGATTGACCGGTGCGGCCTCCATCTCGACCAGGACGTCGTCGGTCCCCAGTGCCGGGTGGGCCGTGCGCTCCAGCGACACGGACCGGCGCGGATCGCCGTACGACGTGACAAGCAACTGCGACATGAGACCCCCAGGCCAGCTGCGCGCTACCTCGACGGCATGCCCCGCCAAGACAACGGCATGCCGCGAAAGCGGGTGATCCGCGCCTTCCATGAGTTGCCGACTCTTCGCAGGACGTTCGGTCAGCGGCAATTGCCGGAGCAGCTGACCAACGGACTCATCATGATTACGGCGTGGCCTCAGATCTGGTGTGGAACGACGTCCGGCGGGCTCGGCGTTCCCGGAACTTCGGGTCTGGCCGTCCGCTTATCTGCTGGACGCCGCGGCCCTCGAGGCGCTCCTCGCCTGGCCGGGCAACCGCATCCTCGCCGCCCGCGTCGGCGGCAGGGTGGTCGGCGTGCTGACGCTCGCCATGTTCCCCGTCCCGACCGGCCTGCGCGCCAGGATCGAGGACGTCGTCGTCGACGGGTCCGCCCGGGGCCACGGCGCCGGCGCCGCGCTCATGCGGGAGGCCCTGCGCCTCGCCGAGTCCGAAGGCGCCCGCAGCGTCGACCTGACGTCCCGCCCCGACCGTGTCTCCGCGATCCGCCTGTACGAGCGGCTTGGCTTTATCCGCCGCGCCTCCAACACGTTCCGTTACACCGGAGCACCGCAACGTTCGTGACGTGACGCGCCGGCGGCGCCCACGCAGCATCGCAGGGTCGCCGCGGCTTGCCGTTCACGCCGTCGGACGGTGACCGAAGCCGGCCATCGGCACGCCGACCGCGAGCTCGTACGCCAACACGTCGGCAACGCTCACCCACCGCCCGTCGGCGAGGCTCCGGCACGACGGCCACATGATCGACCGCAGGCGAGGATGCTCGACGGCGCGGAGCGACGCACCCGACTCCAGCGCCACCCCTTGCTCGTCGCACCATGCGACGACGGCGGTCCAGAATCGGTCCACCGTCTCCCAGCACTCCACCGTCCGCACCCCGCGCAACGGGAGCAGCTCCTCCGTGGTGAGCAGCCCGTCCGTACCGTGCGAGGCGGCGTTCTGGACGAACTCGACGAAGTCCACCGCGACCCGCGACGCCTCGCCACCCTCGCCGAGCAGCTCCTCGACGACCGCGAGCGTCGGTGCCATCCGCCCGCTGCCGCGTCGCAGCACGTCCATGACGACGTCCTGCACCGCGATGTCGCCACCCGCGGTGGGCAACCGCGCGGCGGCCATGAGCCGCCCGACGGGAGTCGACGGCTGCCGCTTGAAGAACTTCACGATGCACCACCTCCGCCAACCGCACCGCTCGGCCGTCGCCGTCCAGGCCGCATGATCATGCCAGTCCTGTCCGTCCGTGCCAACCAGGTCATCCGGGTCCGGCGAGGACGGCGAGCAGCCTGGATGCGACATCCTCGTGGCCGCCGAAGCCGGCGGCGCCGCGATACGTGCCGCGAGCGCGGAAGTGGGACCGCACCGGCTCCATCTGTGCCTCGTAGGCCGGAAGGACCCGGAGGGTGTTCTCGCGCCGATACTCCGCGAGCCAGAAGTCCGGCCTGTTCACGTCGTCGGCGGTCATGACGAGCTCGATGAACGCCTGCGGTTCGCACCCGCGCCGGGCCAGCGCGTCGGCCTGGTCCACCGTTCTCGGGTGGCCGTACAACAGCCAGTCGTCACCCGACTCCGGCAAGGCGGCACAGACGACGTCCGTCAGCAGATCCGTGGGGACCGCCGCGCCGGCGTGGACGTACCCGGCCATCCGCAGTCCTTCCGGCGTCGCCCGCTGCACATGGTCGCGAAACAGGTCGCCGGCGTTGACGACCCTCAGGCCCAGCCCCTCACCCAACGCGCAGGCATCGACGATGACACCAGGTCCGGGCACTACGGCGATCCTCCGCATCGCCGGTCAGCGGACGTCGACGGGTTGCAGGCCGATCCTGACCAGGGTCGCGAACCTGCCGTTCAGGTAGGTGCGCTCGTCGATCACCTCGACGGCGACGTGCGCTGCGTCGGTCTGCTCCACGAGCGGCAGTATCGCACTCGTCTGGTGCCCGCGGAGTCCGCACGAGCGGGCACCGGGCGCCGCTCGCCGTAGCGGCGTTGACCTTGCCGTAGGCGGCAGGGTTGCACGATGACGGCCATGGACACCACCGCATCGCAGAGCGCCAGGGTCGTCGCCGTCACCGGGGCCGGCACCGGCATCGGGCGGGCCGCCGCCCGCGCCTTCGCCGTCGAGGGCGCCCACGTGGTGGCGATCGGCCGGCAAAGCGAAGCGCTCAGGCAGACCGCCGCCGGGCACGGCCGGATCACACCGCTGCCCGCCGACATCACCGCCGAGGACGGGCCCGAGCGGATCGCCCGGTCGGTGACGGAGCTGTTCGGCCGGCTCGACGTGCTGGTCAACAACGCCGGCATCGTCCACGGCGGCGTCCTCGGCAGGTTGACCCCGAAGCAGATCGCGGCGCAGGTCGCCACCAACCTCGTCGCGCCGATCCTGGTGACCCAGGCCGCACTGCCGCTGCTGGAGGCCTCCGGCGGGGTGGTGGTCAACGTCAGCACGTCGGTGGGGCAGCGGGCCTGGCCCGGCAACTCGGTGTACGCCGCGACCAAGGCCGCCCTGGAGCTCCTGACCCGCAGCTGGGCGGTCGAGCTGGCACCCCGCGGGGTCCGGGTGGTGGCGGTCGCCCCCGGCGCGATCGACACCCCCATCGGCGAGCACCAGGGCCTGACGCCCGAGCGGATGGCCGCAGTCCGGGAATGGCAACTGGCACACACCCCGCTGGGCCGCATCGGCCGCCCGGAGGAGGTGGCCTGGGCGATCACCCAACTGGCCGCACCGGCCGCCTCGTTCGTCACCGGCGTGGTGCTCCCGGTCGACGGCGGAGCGGTCGTGGCGTGATAAGAGTGGCCACGGAGGTGGGGATGGTGCGGATCGGTGAGCTGGCCGAAGCGACCGGGACGACCGCTCGTGCGCTGCGGCACTACGAGCAGGCCGGACTGATCTCCTCCGAGCGCGCCTCCAACGGTTACCGCGTGTACGACGAACGGGCCGCGGTGCGGGTCCGCAACATCCGCTATCTGCTGGCCGCCGGGCTCACCCTGGACGACGTGCGCGTGTTCCTGCCATGCCTGGACGGCGATGTCGCCGCCGCGCCGCCCTCGCCCACGGGCCTGCGCGTCGCGCACGACCGGTTGGCGATCCTCAACGAGCGGATCGCCGCCCAGACCGACGCCCGCGACCGGCTGGCGGCCGCACTCCGGAACGTGGCTGTCGCCGGCGACCTGAAGTGGCCGATCGGCGGCCAGCAGTAAGATTGGCGAGCGCGCCGGGCAAAGGCGGATGGGAAAGTCCGTTACCAGCACCTGCTGCTGACTACCGCAAGGTATGAGCCGGTTCGAGTCCGGTAGCCCGGCGCGCCCGACCTGCCGCCCGGATTCCGCGCAGGTGTCGACCGGGTTGCCGGGGTTCGCCGGCTGCTGGCTAAGACAAGATTTTACATATCCAGGTGTCCGGTTCGTGCACTACAGTGACTTCTGTTCATAGAGTGCCTTCTTTATAGATGCAAGTCTTTACTTTTGCTCGCCCCGTACATAAGTTGGCAGCGAATCGACAGAAGTCGATTGGTGGCTCGTGACGGGGATGCCGGGGTGGCGGTTGACCGTGCCCGGTGTGCGCACACCCCCTCGCGAGAGAGCGGAGGGGGATGGATGTTCCGTCGAGGTACGTCGCGCAGATCGATGCTGGTGGGGGGTGCTCTGGCGGCGTCGGCGGCCGGGCTCGGCACCGCGCTGACGCCCGCGCTCGCCCGTTCCCCGCAGCAGGGCTTACCCGCGCTGGCCGTGGGGGCGACCCGCAAGGTGACGATCTACGCCGAGGCGCTGCCGGGCAACCTGTACGGCTACGGGCTCGCCCCCGGACAAGCCACCGTCCCGGGGCCGACGCTGGAGATGTACGAGGGCGACACGCTCGAGGTCACCCTGGTCAACACGACGAACCAGCGGCTGTCGATCCACCCGCACGGCGTCGACTACAGCACCGAGTCCGACGGCAGCCCACTGCACGCGTCGTTCAACAACCCCGGCGAGACCAGGACCTACACCTGGCGCTCGCACGAGATGACGGCCGCGGCGGGGCGGCGGTTCATGCCCGGCAGCGCCGGCTACTGGCACTACCACGACCACGCGATGGGCACCGACCACGGCACCGGCGGCGTGGCGCGCGGGCTGTACGGCGCGCTGACCGTCCGCCGGCGCGGCGACATCCTGCCCGACAAGCAGTTCACCGTCGTGTTCAACGACATGCAGATCAACAACCGGGTGGCGCCGGACACGCCGATGTTCGAGGCGAACCTCGGGCAGCGGGTCGAGTGGACCGCCATCGGCCACGGCAGCCTTTTCCACACGTTCCACCTGCACGCCCACCGGTGGGCGGACAACCGGACCGGGATGCTCGAGGGCCCCGCCGACCCGAGCCTCGTCATCGACAACAAGGACCTCAACCCGGGCAGCTCGTTCGGGTTCCAGGTGCTCGCCGGGGAGGGCGTCGGGCCGGGCGCGTGGATGTACCACTGCCACGTCCAGGCCCACTCCGACACCGGCATGGCCGGCCTGTTCCTGGTGCGCAACGCCGACGGCAGCATGCCGCCCGGCGCCCAGGAGGCCATCGACCGCTTCCACGGCCACGCGCACGACCCCGCCGCCACCACCGCAACCGTCCAGCCGCACGTCCACACCCACGGCGGCTGACAATCCACCGACGAAGGAGCCTGTTGACATCCTCCCCGTGCCTACAGGCAGGGGATTCCAGCGGTCGCCCGTTGGGTTTCCTGCTTCATCGACGACTGCCCCATCGGGACGTTCGTCCGTTGGGGTCTTACACCGCCTCCACAGGCGATCACGGAGAGCCCCTCCGCGAGAATGTTGCGGGCCGCGTTGATGTCCCGGTCGTGGGCTGTGCCGCACCGGCATGTCCAGGACCTGACGTTCAGCGGCATCCGCTCAGCGTGCGCACCGCACGTCGAGCACAGTTTGGACGACGGGAACCATCGGTCCACGGCGACCAGGGTTCGGCCGTACCAGTCGGATTTGTATTCGAGCATGGTGCGGAACTGCCGCCAGGCTGCGTCGCTGATGGCGCGGGCCAGGCTGTGGTTTCGGAGCATGTTGCGGACGGTCAGGTCCTCGATCACGATCGTTTGGTTCTCACGAACGAGCCGAGTGCTCAGTTTGTGCAGGTGGTCGCGTCTGCGGTCGGTGATCCGGGCGTGGACGCGGGCGACTTTCAGCCGTGCCTTGGCCCGGTTCGCGGAGTCCCTCTCCTTGCGGGCGAGCGCACGCTGGGCGCGGGCGAGCGCGGCCCGGTCCCGGCGTTCGTGATTCGGGTTGGTGATCTTCTCACCGGTGGACAGGGTGAGCAGGCTGTCCAGCCCGGCGTCGACACCGACCGCACCCGTGGCCAGGGACACCTCGTTGAGGAACGACAGCTCCTCAGTCTTCTTCCATCCGGTGAGCAGCGCACTGGTGGCGTTGTAGTTGACCCGCCCCTGCCGCAGCGTCCACGCCTCGGTCCGCGCCTGCAACGCCATGTTGTACACCAGCCGGACACAGCCGAACGTCCGGGCAAGCTCGGAAGCCTGCTCGGTACCCGGATAGAAGCGGTACTTGAACGCCCGCTTCACAGTCCTGGACAAGCCTCGCAAGCTAGCACGCCAAACAGGGAACGTTTCGGCGGCGCGCGGATAGGCGCCGATCCGCCTTGGTGGCGGATCGGCCAATTCTGCGCTGCTCCGCAGGGGTTCAGTTTCCTCCCCACGGCTCAAGCCGGGGGCTTCCACGGAGGTTTCCGATGAGGTTCACCCAATGGCGGCGCATGGTTGCCGCCACCGTCGCGCTGACCCTTCTGAACAGTGCCCAACCGACCTTCACAGCCGAAGCCGCGGCCGCACCGCCCGCGGCGGCCGCCGAACAGCCGAAGGTCCTGCTGTTCCACGGCCCCGCCACCGAGCAGCTGGACCCGGTGGCCCGCGCCGCCGACGAGATCACCGAGGTAGGGGCCGACAGCGGCATCGAGGTGACCGAATCTGAGAACCCCGCCGTCTTCACCGCGGACAACCTCGCCAAGTACCGCGGCGTCGTCTTCCTCTCCGCCGCCGGCGCGGTGCTCAGCCGCGACCAGGAGACCGCGCTGCAGGCCTACGTCAAGGCCGGCAACGGATTCCTCGGCATCGGCGACGCCGCCAAGGCCCAGCCGGACTCGACCTGGTTCACCGGGCTCATCGGCAGCCGCCCGGTCGGCGCGATCCCCAACGCGCTGCCGGTCAGCGCCGTGACCGCCAGCGCCGAGAACCCGCCGAACGAGACGAAGGAGAAGCTCGCCGACGGCAACTCCGGCACCAAGTGGCTGACGTTCGCCACGACCGGCTGGGTCGCGTACCAGCTGAGCACCCCGGCGGCCGTGAACGGCTACGCGCTCACGTCGGCCAACGACTTCCCCGGCCGCGACCCGAAGGACTGGACCCTGCAGGGCTCCACCGACGGGCAGACCTGGGTCGACCTCGACCGGCGGACCGGGCAGACGTTCGCCGAGCGGTTCCAGACCCGCCGGTTCGACATCACCAACACCACGGTGTACCCGCGGTACCGGCTGAACATCACCGCCAACAGCGGCGAGCCGCTCATCCAGCTCGCCGACCTGCGGCTGTTCGCCGGTGATGCCGAGCCGCCCGCGCCGCCGGTCGTGCAGGCCGGCGTGGTGGACGTGCTGGACCGGCAGCACCCGGCGACCGCGTCGCTGCCGCTGAAGCTGACCCGCTCCGACCGCTGGTACAACTGGGACCCGAACCCGGTCGGCACCGTGCACACCGTCGCGCAGGTCGAGGAGTGGAAGCACGTCGCCGGCGCCGGCGCCAACGGCCCGTTCCACCCGGTGTCGTGGTGCCGCGACTACGACGGCGGCCGGTCCTTCTACACCGGCATGGGCCACACCGAGGGCAGCTACGCCGAGCGGGACTTCCGCGCCCACCTCGGCGGCGCGCTGCGCTGGACCACCGGCGTCGAGCGCGGCGACTGCCAGGCGACGATCGCCGCCAACTACCGCGTCGAGCGGCTCACCGCCGCGAACCAGACCGGGCAGCTGGACCAGATCGGCGAGGCGCACGGCCTGACCGTGGCCCCGGACGGGTCGATCTTCTACGTCGGCAAGGCCGCCTGCCCGAGCGGGCCGATCGTCGACTGGGCCAACCCCGACGTCGGTCTCGGCTGCGGCACCATCCACCGGTACGACCCGGCGGCGAAGACCGTGAAGCTGCTGACCACCCTGCCGGTCATGGGCAACCGGGGCAGCGGCTCGGAGCTGGTGAAGAACGAGGAGGGGCTGCTCGGCGTCGTCGCCGACCCCGGCTTCGCGCAGAACGGCTGGCTGTACGTGTACTGGATGCCGCACGCCTCCATCAACCGGGAGACCAGGATCGGGCAGCGGACGATCTCGCGGTTCACCTACGACAAGGCCGCGCAGAGCATCGACCAGGCCACCCGCAAGGACCTCATCCAGTGGCCGGTGCAGATCCACAGCTGCTGCCACGCCGGCGGCGGGATGGCGTTCGACGAGGCCGGCAACCTGTACGTCGGCTCCGGCGACAGCAACTCCTCCGAGGGCTCCAGCGGCTACTCCGGCAACAACTGGACCGCCGAGTTCGCGGGCACGTCGTTCCAGGACGCGCGGCGCACCGCCGGCAACACCAACGACCTCAACGGCAAGATCCTGCGCATCCACCCGGAGCCCGGCGGCACGTACACGGTCCCGGCCGGGAACCTGTTCCCGCCCGGCACCGACAAGACCCGCCCCGAGATCTATGTGATGGGCGTGCGCAACATCGCCCGGCTGCAGTGGGACCCGGTCCGCAACTGGCTCACCGCCGCGTGGGTCGGCCCGGACGCGGCGTCGCCGAGCCCGACGCTCGGCCCGGCCAAGTACGAGACGGCGACCGTCATCACCGAGGCGGGCAACCACGGCTGGCCGTACTGCATGGGCAACCGGCAGCCGTACCGCGACCGCAGCGACACCGACGCGACCGTCCTCACCGGCTGGTACGACTGCGCCCACCCGCGCAACACCTCGCCCCGCAACACGGGCCTGGTCGACCTGCCGCCGGTGAAGAACAACATGATCTGGTACTCACCGGACGGCGGCGGCCCGGTCTTCCCGCCGCGCGCCGACGGCAGCGGCGTGCCGACGTACGTCGCGGCCGACGCCACCTACACGCAGCCCTACCTGCGCGGCGGCGGGCAGGCGGTCATGTCCGGCCCCAGCTACCACCGTGAGCTGGTGAACCAGAACAGCGGCGTCGCGTGGCCGGCGTACTGGGACGGCAAGTGGTTCATCGGCGACGAGTCCAACGCCAGCAACCGGATCGCGGTCACCGTCGACCCGGCCGGGGTGGCCGCGGCGGCGCCGCCGGTCTTCGCCGAGTCGCTGCGCGCCATCATCCCGTCGGGCAGCGGCGACAACCGGCTGCAGAGCTGGATGGACGCGAAGTTCGGCGCGGACGGCGCCCTGTACATGCTCGACTACGGCGGCGGCTTCTTCAGCCTGCACCCCAACCAGAAGCTGATTCGGGTGGCGTACCAGGGCGGCCCGGCGACCCCGGTGCCGGCGGCGAGCGCGGTGGCGGTGCACAACAAGCCGCTCACCTACGCGTTCAACGGCCTGCGCTCCGGCGGCGTCTCGTGGCGCTGGGACTTCGGCGACGGCGGCACGTCCACCGAGGCGAACCCGCGGCACACGTATGCGAAGGTCGGCTCGTACACCGCGAAACTCACCGTCACGTACGCCGGCGGGGCGACGGTCGAGGTGCGCACCACCGTCGACGTCGACTGCGCCGTGCCGGACAGCGGCGCCACGGTCCGCCTCGGCGACTCCGACACCGGCGTCGCCAACCGCACCGCCGGCGGGCACTGCACCGTCGACGATCTCATCGACGACGAGAGCACCTGGGCCGACCACGACGGCTTCGTGCGGCACGTCTCCGCGGTCGCCGACCGCCTGGTGGCCGCCGGGGTGCTCAACGGGCGGGAGGCGGGGACGCTCACCCGTACCGCGGCCGCCGGACCGATCGGACGGACCGGCCACACCGGCTATGACGCGATCTTCGACGGCACCCCGGAGTCGCTGCGCGGATGGGTGCAGGCGCCGTCGGGGCAGTTCGTGCTCCAGGCCGACGGGACGCTGCGCACCGACGGCGGGCTCGGGATGCTCTGGTACGGCGCCCGCGAATTCGGGGACTTCTCCTTCAAGCTCCAGTTCCGGGACATGGCACCGGGGACGGCCCGCGCCAACAGCGGCGTCTTCGCCCGGTTCCCCGACCCGCGGACACCCCTGGAGCAGCGGCCGGCGGGCAGCTGCGGGACCGTCGGCTCGGCCCGCACGTCCCAGGCCTGGGTCGCCATCTACTGCGGGCACGAGATCCAGCTGTACGACGGCGACACCGGCGAACCACAGAAGACCGGCTCCATCTACAACTTCGACCCGGTGCCGACGACCGGGGGCGCGACCGCGAAAGGTGTGTGGAACGAATATGAGGTCCGCGTCGTGGGGCAGCACTACACGATCGCGCGCAACGGCGTGGTGATCAACGAGTTCGACAACACGCCCGGCAAGCAGTCCTCCCGGGCAGGCGACCCGTCCACGGATCTGCGGCAGTTCACCAGCGGCTTCCTCGGCCTGCAGAACCACGGCACGAGCGACGTCATGGAGTTCCGCAACCTGCGGGTGAGGTCGCTGTGAAGCTGCGCCGTGTTCTTCTGAGCGTGCTCGTGGTGCTGTTGCCGATGCTCGTGGTCGTCCCTTCGCCCGCGCGGGCCGCCGACCAGGTCCTCACCTGGACGACCGACGGGGAGATCACCCGGTACAAGACGGCGCCCACCGAGGCCGTGGCCGGGCCGGCGACGATCGTGTTCGAGAACAGCGCGGCGACCGGCAACACCACCGGGATGCCGCACACGCTCACCTTCGACACCTCGACGGAGGGGTACAACCACGACGTCAGCGTCAACATCCTCGCCAACCCGTTCGACGCCAGCAACGGCCGGCACGAGGTCGCCGTGACGCTGACGCCCGGCCGGTACCGCTACTTCTGCTCCATCCCCGGGCACAGCCTGATGGTCGGCGAGCTGGTGGTCACCGGCGGCGGCGGTGGGGACACCACCCCGCCGACGGTCACCGCGACCGTCACCGGCACCTTCGCCAAGACGGTCACGGTCACCGCGACCGACAGCGGCTCAGGGGTGGCGTCGGTCGAGTACCAGCTCGACGACACGAGCTTCCAGCCGTACACCGCGCCGGTGGTGGTGACCGCGGTCGGCGACCACTCGGTGCAGTACCGCGCCACGGACGTCGCCGGCAACACGTCGGCGACCGGGTCGGTGTCGTTCAGCGTCACCGAACCCGGGCCGGTGGACACCACACCGCCGACCGTGACCGCCGTGGTCGCCGGCGACGGCACCAGGTCCGCGACCGTGACGGTCACCGCCACCGACAGCGGATCCGGGGTCGCCACCGTGGAGACCCAGCTGGACGGCGGTGCCTGGGTGCCGTACACGGCACCGGTGACCGTCACCGCCCCGGGCGCGCACATGCTGCACCACCGGGCCACGGACGTGGCCGGGAACCGCTCGCCGGAGGGCATGGTGATGTTCACCGTCACCGAGCCGCCGGTGGAGGACACCACGCCGCCGGTCGCGACCGCGACGGTGACCGGGACCAGCCCGGCGACCGTCACGATCACCGCGACCGACAGCCAGTCGGGGGTGCGCTCGATCGAATACGCCCTCGACGGTGGGGTCTGGACGGCGTACAGCGCTCCTGTCGTCGTCAGCGCCGCCGGTACGCACAGCGTCGCCTACCAGGCCACCGACCAGGCGTCGAACGTCTCCGCCCCGCAGACCGTGACGTTCACCGTCGTGCCGCCCGGCACCGACGCCTGCCCCAACTCCGACGACCGGCCGACGGTCGTCATCGGCGGGGTCGACTCCGGGGTCGCCAACGTCGACACCGGCGACGGCTGCACCGTCAACGACCTGATCGCCGAGCACGCTGGCTACCCCTCGCACGCCGCCTTCGTCCGGCACGTCGACGCCGTCACCGCGCCCCTGGTGACCAGCGGCGTGCTCACCCGCCGGGACCAGGGCGCGATCGTGCGCGCCGCCTCCCGTTCTTCCGTCTCATGAGGAGCCGTTCCATGCGTCGTTCTGTCACCACGGTCGCCGCCTTGTCGCTCGTCGCGGTGTTCGCCACCCCCGCGGCGCAGGCGAACGCGGGCCTGATCACGTACTGCGTCGGCACCGGCGGCGCCGTGACCGTGCCCAACGACCTCTACGTCCCGGCGGGGGAGTCCTGCTCCCTGGAGGGCACGACGATCACCGGCAACGTCCAGGTGGCGTCCGGCGCCAACCTGGTCGTCTCCGGCGGCACGATCAGCGGCGAGGTCCGGATCGCCGCCGACGGCTACCTGGACGCCACCGGCACCAGCATCGGCGGCCAGGTCGTGCTCGCCGCCGGCGGGTTCGGCGTGTACCTGCGCCAGGGCAGCAGCGGCACGGTGACGGTGCGCCCGAAGGGCACCGCCACCGTCGAGGGCTTCCTGTTCGTGGAGGGCACGAAGGTCAACGGCAGCGTCAGCGTCAACGTCGGCGAGGCCCGCCTCGACCAGCTGACCGAGGTCACCGGCAACGTCAGCAGCAGCGGCGCGTACTACACCGACGTGCACGACTCGTTCGTCGACGGCACCCTGTCGGTGCTGAACAACTCGACCGGCAGCGTCGTGTGCGGCAGCGCGGTGAAGGGCAAGGCGACGTTCGCCGGCAACCTCGGCGGCGTCCAGCTCGGCCCGAACGGCACCCTCGACGGCTGCGCGTCCGGCGGGTACTGGGGCCGCGACGTCAGCATCACCAACACGACCGGCGGGGTGTCCCTCGAGGACAACATCATCAGCGGCCAGCTCCAGCTCGGCGGCAACACCCCGGCGGCGCGGGTCGGCGCCGACAACCGCATCCGCGGCGGGGTGACCGGCGAGCAGTCCCAGGCCGCAGCCCGCGCCTCGCTCGTCGCCGCCGACCGCGTGTCAGTGGGTGAGACCCGCGCGACGACCCGCCGCACCGGCGCCGTCGGCGAGGCGGTCGCATCGGGCCCCGCCGACCTCTGACGCGCCACCGGGAAGGGCCGCGGGCGTCGTGCTCGCGGCCCTTCAGCCGAAGGCGACGCTCGCCGCCGCCGGCACGTCGGTGACGGCGGCGGTGTATCGGAACACCTTCAGGCGGCGGCCGCGGATCGTCGCGCCGATCTGGATCGAGGCGGTGCCGCGGGCGCCGGCGGCGATGTCGGCGACCAGGCAGAGGGTGTGCACGCCGCGGATCTGCAGGGCGTCGGTGCGGTAGAACACCCAGCGCGGGTCGCTGGTGCCCTCGTTGAGCGCCTCCAGGGTGACGTCCTGGCGGGTGTAGGTGACCTGGCGCTCGGTGCCGCCGCCCGCGCCCGCCTCGAGATTGGCGCCGGGGACGCCGAGCTTCAGGGTCGGGCTCAGCGTCACCTTCCGGCTGACCGGGACCGGCTCCGCGGCCGTGCGCGGCCGCATCGACCAGGCGACCGGCGGCTCGCCCGCGGCGCCACCGTCGCGGCGGAGGCTGACGTCCACCCAGGCCGACTCGAAGGGCTCGCCGTCGTCGTGGGTGAAGCTGGTCGTGATGGTGAGCAGATGGAAGGTGGATCCGGTGCGGGCCCGCAGGAACGGCCGGGTCTGCTCGTCGACGGTGTCGACGGTGAGCGGCAGGACGACGGGCAGGCCGACGGCGAGCCGGCCGGTCCGCGGCGCGGGCGGGTCGCCGGGGCCGAGCACGGGTCGCTCGTGCGGGTCCAGGCGGACGGCGTGCAGCGGCGCCTCGGGCAGTTCCACGATGGTCATACGTCGTCCTCACGCCCGGTCATCGGGTGATGTCCTCCGGTCAGGTAGAAGGCGCCCCAGTCCCGGTACTCCGGGTGGTGCCGCCGCGTCGCCAGCTGGGCGGTGCGGAACGCGTCCGCGACGGCGGCGCCGCCGTGCAGCGCGCCGTAGAGCGCGGTGAAGAACGTCGTGCTCGCGTCCGCCGCGACCACCCACAGCGTGCCGATGACCGCGTGCGCGCCGGCCGTCAGCAGCGCCGCCGACAGTCCCCGCAGGTTGTCGCCGGGGTCGATGCGCCCGAGCGACGTCTCGCAGGCGCCGAGCGTGACCAGCTCCAGCCCGCGCAGGTCGAGGGGCACGATGTGGTGGGCGAGCAGCCGCCCGTCGCCGCCGTCCGCGGCCGACAGGAACACGGTCTGGAACATGGGCGCGTCGGCGTCGTGCCGGCCGTGCGCCCGCAGGTGCACCCAGCGGCGCTCCCGCAGCGCGGCGAGCACCGCCGCCGGGGTCGCGGCGGCGTCGAGGACGGGGTCGACGCCGAGGATCGCCCCGATCGCGTGCCCCTCGGCCGCCGACGAGGTCAGGGTCGGCAGCGCCGGCTGGTCCTCGTAGCCGAGGGCGAACACGGCCGCCCCGTCGCGGCGCGGCCCGGTGTCCGCGACGTGGAGCAGCTGGGCGAGGTTGGCCAGATAGCTCACGGTGAACCGGTCGGCCAGCGGCTCCCCGGCGGCGCCGGCCAGGTGCAGCGGCGCGAAGTGCAGCGCGCCGTGCGGGTTGACGAGCAGCCGGGTGATCCCCGCGTCGCGCAGCTCGCCGGCGGCGTCGCGCACGGCCCGCAGCGCCCAGGCGTCGAGCTGTGCGAGCTGCTCGGCACCGTCGCGGCTGACCGGGCGCGGGGCGGGCTCCTCCTGGACGGCCCGGCGGACGGCGTCGACCTGAAACCCGAGGTGCGGCACGTGGACGCGTTGCCGGCCGTCGTGGCCGAGGGCGATGACCGGATCGGCGAGGTGCGGCGCGTCGCCGACGGTGATGCTCAGGTGGCACCGGTCGCGGGTGAGCAGCAGCCCGTACATGGCGGACCGCCCGTCGTGGGCGCCGTCGTAGAGCACCAGCAGCGCCGTCCGCGCGTCGAGGGCGGCGGCGACGTCGCCCAGCGCCGGGTCCGGGTCGGGGGAGCCGTGCGGGGTGATCGCGGCGAGGATCTGCCGCTCGGCCGCCCGCCGCAGGTTGGCCAGCGCGCCCGCGGGGTGGTCCGTCGCCGAGGTCTCGTAGTCGCTCGTGTACGCCGTCAGCGTCAGCCCGGCGTCGATGTGCTGCTCCGGCGCGGTGGCGGGCAGCAGCGCGGCCCGGGCGACCTCCTCGGCGAGCAGGGCCCGCAGCGGCGGGTCGGGCGTCCAGCCGGTCGTGCTGCCGGTCAGCTGCGCGGCCGTCCGCCGACCCTTGGCCGCCAGCAGCAGACGCAGCACCACCTCGGCGTCGAACCCGTCGCGCGTCGCGGCCGGCAGCAGGAGCCCGATGAGGCGCTGGATCGCGGCCGGTCCGGCCTTGGGCGCGGCCAGCTCCACACGCAGCGCTCCCGCCGCGCACCACCTCGCGACGGCGGGCAGGTCCACCGGGTGGCCGGCGCGGACCAGGTCGGCGGCGCAGGTGACGGCCCGCAGGACCTCGCCGGCCACGGGCACGGCGGCCGCGGCGTCGGCGGCGGCCAGGAACCGCAGGACGGCCGCCGGGGGGTCGCCGTCGCGTTCGTGGGCGAGCCCCTGACCGAGCAGCAGCTGCCCCTCGACGAAGCCGTACGCCTCCGCGCGGGCGGCCATCGCCGATGGGGCCACCGCCCGCAGCGCGGCCAGGGCGCGCAGCCCCGTGGTGTCCTCGTCGTGCCGCACCGCGGCGACGGCCAGCAGCGTCAGCGCGGCGGGCGACGAGTCCGCCAGCATCTGCTCCCGCGCTTCCCGCAGCCGCTCCGGCGAGTCGAGCACCGTCCACAGCGCCGGTGCCGTGCCGGCCCGTGCCAGCAGGGCGAGGGACCTGATGTAGTGGGCGGTCCGGCGGCCCTCGTCCTCCCAGGCGACGGCCAGGTCCCGCTGCCGGTCGAGCAGCCGCAGCGCGCGGGCCGGGTCGGTCCGCTCCAGCACGGCGGAGGCCGCGGTGGCGGCGTCCCAGGCGTGGACGGGCCGGACCGTGAACGCGTCCCAGCCGGTCTCGAGCCGGTCGACCAGGTCCGCGACCGCCGGGTCCACCGCACCGGTCGCGCGGGCGGG